>CAMEAW010000057.1 GCA_945911685.1 Bordetella parapertussis | reverse complement strand
GGTGCCACGACGTTTGCGGCCTGTACATGGAACAGTCGGGTAATCCTGCGTTGATGGGGGCTGTCTTAGATGAACATGTCTGTGCCAATACCTTAGGCGGCACAGCGCTTTCCAATCCGATGAAAACCTTTGCGGGCATTGAAAAAATGCTGTTGCGCGCTAAGCGGGTAGCCGGCGGCTATCGTGTCAGCGGCGCCTTGCCTTGGGTCAGTCACATCGGTCGCGGGCAGTATTGTGGTGCGATTGCTGGTGTGTATTTGGATGATGGCAGTACCTCGCACGAAATCATGTTCATGCTGCATTGTGACGATGACGTGGTGCTGAGGCAATGTCCAGAGTTTTCTGGCATGGAAGGCACGAGCACCTGGGGTATTCGTTTAGAAAATTATTTTGTCAGCGAAGACGCGTTGATCGCCGACCCGGCTAAGCCGTTTATTGCGCGAGTTCGCGCGGCGTTCGTGTTGCTTCAAACTGGTTGGGCTCTTGGGGTAACCCAAGGCAGCATTGAGTCGATGCTTGAGGTCGAGCCGCTGCTAGGACACGTCAATAAATTTTTAGATAATCGTCCTGACGAATTGCAGGCCGAACTTGATGACTTGAGTCAACGTATTCAAAAGCTTGCCTTGACTCCCTATGACGGGAGTGTCGACTATGTGATCAGTGTCCTGGATGCGCGTGCACAGAGTGCCGAGCTTTCACTGCGTGCCTCACAGTCTGGGTTGTTGCATCAGGGCGCGCGTGGCTACATGATGAACACAGCCCCGCAACGTCGTATCCGTGAGGCGCATTTTGTGGCAATCGTCACTCCAGCGATTAAGCATCTGCGCTGGGAGATGGCGCGTTTGTCTAAGCAGGTATTGCCTGCATGATGCAAGACCAGGCTTGGAAACAGTTTATTTGTCGTGCCTGTGGTTTGATTTACGACGAGCAACTCGGTGATCCTGACAGTGGAATTGCGCCAGGTACACGATTTGCAGAGATTCCGGACGACTGGGTGTGCCCCTTGTGCGGAGTCGTGAAAGCCGACTTCGAGCCCTATGAGGCGGTGAGTGTCCGGCCGTTGACTGGCAGCACACCGTTTAAGCTCGCGCGTGGCGTCGGTATCGTGATTGTTGGCGCGGGTCATGCTGGCTGGGCTGCTGTCGAGGCAGTGCGTGCTCAAGACGCGACAGTACCGATTACCCTGGTCACGGCCTGCGAAGGCGATCGCTATCTCAAGCCTGAACTCTCGATTGCGCTGCGCCGTCATTCCAGTCGCGAATCGCTGGTACGTGAAACGGGTGTGGCGAGTGCTGAACGCCTTGGTGTGCGGCTCATAGCCGAGACCTTTGCAGTAGGGCTATCACCGGCATTACATCAGTTGCGCACCACCCGCGGTAATCTGCAATACACCTCACTCATTTTGGCGCAAGGCGCGCAACCCGCGCTGCCTGAAGGGTTACCGGCACACTTGTGTTGGAGAATTAATAATCTGGACGCATGGGTCAGACTCAAGCGTCAGCTAGGTGATACGCCAAAGCGTATTGTCATCATCGGGGCAGGGATGGTGGGATGCGAACTGGCAGATGATTTTGTAACTGCTGGGCATCACGTGACCTTGCTTGACGTGCAAAAAGCACCCTTGGCCGCGTTGTTGCCCGAACAGGCTTCAGAGCGTCTGCGTGCAGCACTAGAAGGTGCAGGTGTGAAGTTTATGGGTGCAACGCAAGTGGCGGGGGTGACCCAACTCGAAGAGGGCATGAGGTCTGTCGCGCTTGTTGGTGCTGCGGCAATCGAGTGCGACGAAGTGGTCGTTGCGACAGGGCTGGTGACCGATACCCGTTTGGCGGTCGGCGCAAAACTGAATATTCACCGAGGCATTGTTGTTGACCCTTGGACGCTGCAGACGAGTGCAAAAGATGTGTACGCTCTTGGGGACTGTGTCAGCATTCATGGGATGCCTTGTCGTTTCATCGAACCAATCTCAAAACAGGCGCATGCCATTGCCAGCGCAATCGCCGGTCATGTCGATGCCCCCTATTTGCACAGCGCCCCAGTGATACGTTTAAAAACACATTCTTTGCCAGTCGTGCTGCATGGACTCCCGGTTTCTCATGGCAGGTGGTGCGTGGTGTCAGACACGGCAAAACAGCTCAAAATGACTCAACAAGTAGACGGCGTTGATTGTTGTACGCTTGAACTTGGCTGAGGCCGCGCTTAAGCTATTAAAAATACGGCTTTGCGAAAGCGTTCAAATTGAGTATCGTAAGGTGTTCAATAAAATAAACGGAGACCTCTAATGAGATTTAGTATTCAACACGCAAAAGACAAGCCCTTTTCGCACGACGGTTTGCGCGAGTATTTTGATTATCGCGATTTAGGTATTTATGACTCGACCGATAAAAAGGTGGTCGCTCATGTGATAAAGGCCAGTAAAGGTAGCAACGCGCACGGTGACTGGCACTGCCATGAAGTTGAATTTCAGTTTGTGTTTGTTTTAAAGGGCTGGGCAATCTTTGAATACGAAGGTCACGGCACCCACAAGCTCGAGGCGGGTACGTGTGTGCATCAGGCCCCTGGCATCCGCCATCGTGAAATTGAACACTCTGACGATTTTGAAACGCTTGAGTTGATATTGCCGGGTGATTTCAAAACAATTCAACTGCCTTGAATCGACAGATGCATTTTGTTGGATCGTCACAGTACAGTGACGTTCAACTGAGCAATTCGTTGGTTTTGAATGAAAATATTCAATCGCTGTGATTGAATTGAAGCCTGTTACTTGAACGCTTCTTCAAACTGCATCTCTTGGCTAAACAGTCGCGCGCTTGCCTGATACCCCGCGACGGTGAGGTGTATTAAATCGCGTGCCATCAGTGGCGGACTTTGTTTAAGCCAGGCGTACGAGCCGCCTGGTCCGCCCATCGCTCGCTGCCAGTCCCAAAAACTGCAACGATGCTGTGTGGCAACAATTTGTTGAATATGGCTGATTTGCTCATGAATGCGTGCGTAAACAAGTAGCTCTTTTGTCAGTGCAGGAGTGTGTGTACCCTGCGATGGATCTTTTTGAGTATTGACGCGTGGTCTTGAATTTTTAGACCGGGCAATCAGTGTGCCGCGATCCGTTGGGCCAAGTAACACGCAGACAGCATCGGGGTAAATGCGTCGTAAATTTTGTAGGCTGGCATTCAAATCATTTTCGTAAGTCACGGGATCAAAGGGTTTTTGATTGCCTTCGTTCGTGCCGTATTGAAGCAACACTACGTCGTAGGGCGTTTGATTGCCGAGCGCCTTAAAGTATTCAGGGTCAATAAGTTTCCAGCTGCGCGCCGTGGCCCCCGGGATCGCAAGGGTGTCAAAATACAAACGTGCTTGTGCAGCGTAAGCAGGCACAAAGCCCTCAAGACTGAGCGAACCTTTTACTAGCCGTAATTTCAGGGTTGACATCAATCCTCCTTCAGCTTGAATTTTCAGAACGCCTCTTTCATTGAGTTTAAGATCAACCAATTGCTCAGGTAACTGATCAATCGTGATACCGAGGGTGGTCGGGGTTGCGCTAGCTGCATAAAGAATATCGAGCCCGCGTAGATTAGGTTGTTGCCCTTGTGTTCTGAAGTCGACCCATTGGTAGCTGTGGATGACGGCCGTGTTGAGGCGCGCCATCCCGCGTGAAAACTTTACGCCTTCTTGGCTACCGACATAGGCGAGATCGTATTTCCAGCCTTGCCCTTGACATTGCTTGCGAAGTGGTAAGCGCACCCCACCGCGCGCGAGCGTTGGTGGGATAAAAAGCGGCAGAACCTTTTCTTTTGGTAGGCTGACCGATTGAATCAACTCTTCGGCAAAAAAGTTGGCTGCGGCATGGCTATCACCCCAAAGTCCAATATGTAGCGGACGCGATTGAGGTAGCTTTGCAAAAACACCACGTGAGCCCTCGGGCAGTGTGGGCGAGTGGGGTAGAGATTTAATAAGTTCAAGTAAGAGATCCTCTTCGGGGATTTCGTACAGCTCTTCGAGTGGCGTCGGATTTGCGGCGGGGCGCGGTGCGGGTTTGCTAGTTAGGCACTGCAGGTCTGGGGCGACCGGCCCCGCTTGAAAGGTGAGATTTTGCGCGGGCAGCTTGGTTGCAATACTCATTAAAAGCACGCTCAAACACGTGGCGATTAAATAAGTGCGTGGCTTTCTGCAACCGCTTGAGTACGTCTTCTGCATAAATGTTTTCGCTTTACGCGCGGTCTTTTAAGGCGAGGTCGCCAACGGCTTGGCTTGCTTCTTAATTAACTCATATAAACGTGTACTAATTAAGCGTAAACCAGCTTGGGTGAAATGGATGCCGTCGTCTGCACGAAGCATGATTTGCCCCTTGCCAGGTTCATCCATAAATTTTTTAAAAGGTTCGTCAAGACCACCTAAAAAATCTTCTGTTGAAAGATAATCAAAATTAAAAAGACTGGCCTGCTCTTTGAAGATTTTGTTTTGTACGACTGCCCCGCGTTTCACGCGATCTTCCTTCATATTTGGCAAGCCAATCCAAATCACATGTACTTTTTTATCTTGCGCAAATTGCATCACTTCGATGACACGGTCACGGTATTTGTCTTCCCACTCGGGTGTACCAAAGGCAAAGCGTTTGGTGCCTTCATAAATGTCCCAAGGGTCATTGGGCCCTAAAAAAATTGCGACCAATTCGAAGCCACGATTGAGTGTTTCGTCTTTAATTTTTGTAGGCCAGTCAAAATAGCGACGCACGGTCAGACCAGTGCTTTGTGCGCTTAAGTCGACGAAGACACCTTTGGGGTTTTCTTTACGTAACTGGTTGATGACCAAGGGCGCCACGCCCTGCATCATCGAATCACCCGCAAACAGCACCCTGGGAAGCATGGGGGGTGCAACGGAAGAGTTGGGTGCAGTCTCTTTGCTCGTTGAGGTTGTCACACTCGAGACCGCTGCCAAGGGGGCTGTAGAACTTTTTGGCGGAACAGGCGCAACAGGAACAGGCGCAACAGGAACAGGTGCAACAGGAACAGGTGCAACAGGAACAGGTGCAAGAGGAACAGGTGCAAGAGGAACAGGTGCAAGAGGTACAGGATCAATAGGCGTAGCAACCGGCGCAGATACAACAGGTGCAGATACAACAGGTGCAGGAATAGCGGATGCTGTTTCAGGGGGGGCGTGAGCAATTTCTGTTTTTGGAGTGGCAGCCGCTAATACTGCGTTCACTTTTGCGGAGATTTTTGGTAAATCCAAGCTACTGGTATGTTGTTCTGAGCCTTGAAACTGAGTCAGCTTAGTCTTGATGAACTGTTGAGCATTGGCGATGTGCGCCTGCGTTTGATGCGACACGAAAAAAGCGCCCTCTGGGAGGGTGGCGCTGAGGGTGATGTGATAACGCGAACTAAGGTATCGATCGAAAGAATCAAGCCATAAAAGCGTGTTGAGTAACACTACCGCGAGCAAAAAAAGATAAATCGGGCGCTGTTGTTTACGCATATTAAAAACGATAATAAATAAAGCTGGGTACGCCGCTCGGACCTAACAAAATTGTAATAAAGGCCAGTACGCTCACTAAAAATGTCATTGAAATCCAATGGAGCGCAGTGAGTTGCTGCACACAGGCTTGTTCGATGCGTTGAGCCCGCGCGCTTAAGTAAAAGAAGATAACAATGAAAACCGCGAGTAGTGCGTGTTGAAGTTCAGGCGTGCCTAAGCCATTGCCCAACGCCGTAAGTAATTGCAAGGCCGCTTCATTACTGTCGGCTCTAAAAAATACCCAAGCCAAGGCAACGTAAGACAGCGTGAAGAATCGTGCGACGGCAACCTGCATTGCGTGATCTTTACCCAGCGCTTTGTCGTAAAGGTTGACGAACACAACGCCGAGCCCGTGTAACGTGCCCCAAATAATAAAGGTAGAATTTGCGCCGTGCCAAAGGCCGCTGATCACCATCGCTACCAAGATATTGAACTGCGTGCGCGAGAGACCCTTACGATTGCCACCCAAGGGAATGTAGATGTAATCACGGATAAAGCTCGAGAGCGACATGTGCCAGTGCCGCCAAAATTCTTGCAGATTGATGGCTAAGTAAGGTTGCTTGAAATTGAGGGGAAGACTAAATCCCAATAGCAATGCTAGCCCGGTCACGATCAGGGTGTAACCGGCAAAGTCTAAAAAAATCTGTAATGAATAGCCCACGATGGCAGCAAGTGACGTCACAAATGTTTGAGCGTCTGGATACTTAAACGCTTCATCGACGAAGGTACTCGCAAGCCACGAGGCAAAGACCATTTTTTGAAATAGCCCCAGCAAGATGTAGTAAATCGCCTTCTGCGTTTGGCAGGGTAGGCCGATGTCTGGGCTGTCAAGTTGTGCAAAAAATTCACGTGCACGCATGATCGGCCCTGCAAACAATGTCGGCCAAAAAGATAGAAATAAAAGAAGATGAACGAAGGAGGTGCGTGGCGGTTTGCTTTCGTATTGCCAGACCAGATAAGTCACTGCCTGAAAGGTGAAAAACGAAATCCCCGCGGGGGCTACGATATCAATGACGGGTAGCAATGCCTGTAGTCCTATGTTGGGCATCAGGGCCCCCAGCATCTGACGTACAAATTCGTAATATTTACTGGTGAGCAGCAATACCAGGCTCACCAGTATGCTGATCGCGAACCAGAGCTTGCGACCAGGGTTGGTTTTACAGGATTGCACCCAGTGACCCGCCAGCCAGATATAAGTGCTGAAGACCAACAAGATACAGGCGAACTGAACTGACCAGGTTGCGTAGAGCGCGTACCCGGATACCGTTAAAAACCCAAGTTGAATTGAGCGGTGACGGCTAAGGGACCAGTACACGGGGAAGAAAATCAGGGCAATGAGCGCAAACTCTGGCGAAACGAAGCTCATGACAGCGGTGCGGCGTTGAACTTACGGCGAGGGTGAACAGGCATGCTGGTACGAGAGATCAGGGCAAAAGGTGACAAAGAGCCCTCAGAAACAGGGCGTTGAAAGTAAATATTAACTTACTATGTGTTTGTTCAATTTCGCGATCTCATCGAGCGGTATGACAGATTTCATAGATAAGCCTTTCTGGGCCCTCCGCAGGCGATTGATCGCTGCATGCGGGGCATCCGCCCTTATATTCAGGGTAAGTGCCTCTGCAACCCAACCTGCAAACTCTCTCCTGACCCAGCCCGAAAACGTGCGCGTGCCCGACCTCGACACTGAGCTGGTCGTAGACCTAAAAACCAAACGTAAAATCAAACTCAAGATTCGGCTACCCGTCCAAGCAAAATTCACAGCTTTGATTTTGTACTCTCCAGGGCTGGGCAGTGGGGTTTCAAATGGTGCCGACTGGTGTGAAGCGTGGCGCACGGCCGGTTATGTCGTTGCCACGCTGGCACACCCCGTTACGGATGACGGCATCTGGCAAACCAGCAAGAACAAGACCTTAAAAATGACAATCGCCGAGGCGATCGCTTCGCCGCAGTACGCACTGCGAGTTAAAGATTGCAGCGCTGCTCTGGATTATTTGCTGAGCTTGCCCGCGTTAGCGCCCTACCTCGAGACTTCAGTTGGCGGCAAGGGTGGCCGCCCTCGCATTGGCATCGCGGGTCACTCGTATGGCGCCCTGACGGTGCAATCAATCGCGGGGCAGGGCCAAGGTGGAAAGGGCCCGCTTGATCCGCGTATCGATGCGGCCATTGCGTTATCGCCGAGTGCGATGTCGCAAGAGCGTGCGGCTGCGATGGGGCAGGTAAAAATCCCCTTCTTTTGTGTCACGGGCGATCTCGATGGTTATGTCACCTTCAAGCAGGCTGCCGATTCGGTTCGCTTAGGGGTGCCCTTAAGTCAGCGCCAGTGGGTGTACGACCATTTGCCAAAGGGCAAGCGGCAAGAGCTCTTGGTTGCCGGGGCCGATCATATGACCTTTGCTGGCGAGCCTATCGACGCAGAGCACTTTAGTCGTGATGTCTCTCTGCCTGAACAAAATAATCCCAAAACCTGGGTGCGAATCAGTGCGCTCACGACAGGGTTTTGGGATTTTTATCTGAAAGCAGAGGCGACACCTTCCGCCGACCAGCGCAAGGCTTATGTCAAGCGCATGCAAGCCCTTGCAGGCCCTCAAGATCAGTTAAAGTTCGATTAAGCTTGAAACAAAATCTTTGATGCCCTCCCTGCGATAAGAGGCAGGGTTTGAGCCGCAAAGCTATTCAGTCATTCTGATATGTAGTATCCATTCATCCAAAATTCAAATAAGAGACCTAAAAAATGAAAATTATTGTGCTGCCTGGTGATGGGATTGGTGCCGAAACTGTAGCGGTTGCTGTCGATGCGTTAGAGCTTGTTTCTAAGCAATTTAAATTGGGCCTAAAGTTAGAGCACGATATCGCCGGGCACGATAGCCTAAAGAAATACGGTACGACGATTCACGAGGGCTTGATGGATTCGGTTAAAAAAGCAGACGGCTTGATCTTAGGGCCCATGTCGACTTACGACTTCAAAGACGAGTCAAAGGGCGAAATTAACCCATCAAAATTTTTTCGTAAAGGCTTGGATCTGTTTGCCAATATTCGCCCTGCTAAAACCTATGCGGGCAGCGGCACCACATACAAGCCGCTCGACTTGGTGGTGGTACGCGAAAACACCGAAGGCTTTTACGCTGATCGCAATATCGAGTCGGGTGGCAGCGAAATGTTAATTACGCCTGACGTCGTTGTCTCGCTGCGTCGGATTACGCGTCAGTGCTGCGAGCGTATTGCGCGTTCGGCTTTTGAGTTGGCGATGACGCGAAAAAAACATGTGACCATCGTGCACAAGGCGAATGTGTTGCGCATCGGCGATGGGATGTTTATTGATGCCTGTCATGCGGTCGCGAAAGAGTTTCCTTCTGTGCGGGTGGATGACGTGATTGTGGACGCCATGATGGCGCATGTGGTGCGCGCCCCTGAACGTTACGATGTGATCGTCACGACCAACATGTTCGGTGATATTTTGTCTGATCTGACCGCTGAGTTAGCCGGTAGTTTGGGGATGGCAGCTTCGATCAATGCAGGCACCCAATACGCGATGGCGCAGGCTGCCCATGGTTCGGCGCCTGATATTGCTGGGCAAAATATTGCGAATCCATTTTCGCAAGTCTGTTCTGCTGCGATGCTATTAACGTGGTACGGCCAGCGCGAAGGGCGGCCCGAGTTTGTGCAAGCGAGTCAGGCCCTTGAGCAAGCGGTCACGCAAGCGATTGCAGCGAAAGAATCCACGCGCGATATGGGCGGCAAGCTTGGCACCAAAGAAACTGGCCAAGCGTTGCTGAATCGGCTGGCTACCTGACAGAGGCAAGCCGCTTGCGACCTGACATCGCTCGGACGCATGCGGCTAAAGAAGAAACTACTTAGACGCACATCGCCAAAGCGGAAGGCACCACTGAGCAGCATGCGGTCAAAGCAAAGATTGCAATCGCTTCTTACTGCAGTATTACTGGTTAATCACAATGTTGGCGGCCTTGCCAATCGCCATCGACGTTGCAAAATCTTTGGCCACGTGCTCTGTAAATGCAGCACGGTCAAGGGTCATGATTTCGACGCCTAAACTTTTAAAGCGCTCTTTAACGACCGTTGTCGCGAGCGCTTGTTTAAGTGCCGCTGTGAGTTTGTCGGTAACTGCGGCAGGCATTCCCACCGGGCCAAACAAGCCGGTAAACGTCAAAATATCAACATCTTTCGCACCGAGTTCTTGAAACGTTGGCACGTCGGGCAAGAGTGCTGAGCGTGTATTGCCGCTTTGCGCGATCGCGACGAGTGTGCCACCTTTGATATGACCAATCGAGGCGACCACTTGGTCAAGAATGCTGTCGATCTGACCGCCGACCGCATCGTTGATCGCTGGCCCACTGCCCTTGTAGGGGATATGGGTGAGTTTGAGTTGCATCTTTAACGCGAGTAATTCTAGGGCAAGGTGCTGGCTTGAGCCGTTGCCGGCCGACCCGATCGAGACCGCTGAATTGGCAGCCTTAGCCTTGGCGGTGAAATCCGCAAAGTTTTTAATCTGGCCCTTAGGTGAAACACTTAACACCATGGGGGCTTCATGAATCGGGCCGATGGCCGTTAAATCTTTGGTAGGGTTGTAAGGTGCGTTTTTGTCGAGCGCCGGGCCCACTGAAATCGAGCCACTTGAACCAAGCAGTAGGGTGTAGCCATCAGGGGCTGCGCGCACCACGCCGAGCGTGCCAATAAAGCCGCCGGCGCCGGGCTTGTTTTCAACCACAACTTGCTGGCCTAAGATCTCGGATAAAGCCGGGGCAATTGTGCGGGCGGTAATATCAACGTTACCGCCGGGCGCCCAAGGCACAACAATTTTGATGGGTTGGCGTGGATAGTCTTGTGCTTGGGCTGAAAAACCCATGACACCGAAATAAAAAGCGGTGAAGTAGCTAAAAATAGAAAGTATTTTGTGCATTTTGTTGTGGTCTCCGTGCCGTAGCTTGCCCAACGCAAGCACTCAAGTTGTCAATGGCTTAGACTAATGATTGTACGTGGTTGTGACAAGCGGGTAACCCCCAAGCCTACCAAAGATAAGGAAGCATTTTGAACACACTCAATGAAGCGGCCCAAGGGGTCTATCTGATTACAGTCACGCCGTTTAAAGACAACGGCGAGCTCGACTTACCGAGTACCGACCGTATGGTTGATTTTTGCCTAGAGCGCGGCGTAACTGGCTTGACGATTTTGGGCATCATGGGCGAAGCCACCAAACTGACAGCCGAAGAATCACGCTTGTTTGTACGTCAGGTACTCGCGCGCGTGCAGGGCAAGGTGCCGGTCGTTGTCGGGGCCTCAGCCCCAGGTTTCGCACCGATGGGTGAGCTGACTAAAAGCGTGATGGATATGGGGGCGGCGGGCGTGATGGTGGCGCCGCCTGCGACCGTACGCACCGACGATCAAATCAGTAGCTACTTTGAGATGGTCAACGAGACGCTGGGCCCTGACGTGCCTTGGGTGCTGCAAGATCATCCGGTTTCAACGACGGTACAGATGTCAACGGCCGTCGTACTTAAAATCCTAAAAAATTCGCCGCGCTGTGTGATGCTCAAGCACGAAGACTGGCCAGGCTTAGCTAAGCTCAGTGCGATTTGTACGGCCATGCAAAAAGGCGAGTTGCGCAAGATTTCGATTTTGACGGGTAATGGCGGTGGTCTGTTCTTGCCTGAAGAGTTGGTGCGTGGTGCCAATGGTGCCATGACAGGCTTTGCGTACCCAGAAATGATGGTTGATGTTTGCGCTGCTTATGCGGCCGATCAGGTTGAGCGCGCCTTTGATATTTTTGATGCTTACTTGCCGTTGGCCAAGTACGAACAGCAGGGCGGGATTGGTTTGGCTGTGCGCAAGCATATCTTGGCTGAGCGCGGTGCGATTGCCTCAGCGGCGATTCGCAAGCCCGGTCCAAAACTCTCGGCGCTTGATATCGCTGACATCAAACGCTTAACGGCTCGGCAAGAGAAAAAACTAAGCGCATTGAAATAGTAAATTGCCTTTCATGGATAGTCGGTTCACCTTTCAAAGAGCACTTCATCATGATCAACATGCAGCTTGACCCAAAAGTGATCGAAATTTTGTCAAAAATCTCGACCGCAACGCTCACCACTATTTTGCTAAAAAAGGGTTTGCGTAACGTTTGGATGCGCGGCACCAAGCCGATTCGTACGGGTCAGCCGCGTCTGGTCGCGCGCGCGTTCACGCTGCGTTTTGTTCCTGCGCGCGAAGATCTTGCGACCCCAGAGTCTTGGTCATCACCGATCTCAACGCGCGCGGCGATCGAAGATATGCCAGAGGGCTGCATTGCTGTGGTCGATTCAATGGGCGTAACCGATGCAGGTATTTTTGGCGATATCTTGTGCGCCCGCATGGCCAAGAAAAAGGTCGCAGGCTTGGTGACAGATGGCGTCGTGCGTGATTTGTCTGGGGTGCTCGGTACCGGTTTGCCAGTTTGGTGCTCGGGGGCCGCTGCACCGCCTTCCGTAGCGGGTTTAACTTTTGTTGCCTGGCAGCAACCGATCGGCTGCGGAGGTGTGGCGGTGTTTCCGGGTGACGTGGTGGTGGTCGATGATGATGGTGCGGTACTGATCCCGGTTGCGTTGCTTGACGACGTCATGGCAAGCGCCCAAGCCCAAGAAAATCTTGAAAACTGGATCATGGAGCAAGTGCAGAAGGGTCAAGCTTTGCCCGGTTTGTATCCACCTAACGCCGAAAATTTAGCGCGCTACAAGGCTGAAACAGGGCAAAAATAAATGCTTCTGGCAATACAGTCGCGTGCCGGCTCAACCGATGCGGTGCTCGAATCAGGTGGATTGGCGCAATCTGCGCCTAAGACCTGCGAGTCCGACTCTCGAGCTCTGATCATGGCGCGCAGCCTCTTATGTTTGAGGCTTAATTGTTTGTCGCAGAAACAAAACTAAACCAATTGTCGCTATCGCTGCGGCCAAGTATTGAAACGGGCGCGTTTCATCAAAGTCAATGCGATCTACAACCAGTATATAAATACAAAGCGCCGCGCCAACGCTGGCCACGCGCAGTGGCCACGCCTGAGGTACCAGCAAACGATTGGGTAGACGTTGCGCCAGACTTGCTCCCAGCATGCCGCTGAAAAGCCCGACCGACATTCCTGCCAAGATATCGGCAGGCCAGTGCGCACCCACGGCTACGCGGGCTAAACCCGCTAAGCCAGCCAATACAAATAGCCAGGCCGCGTATTTGCGCTTTGCCAGCGACACGCTGAAATACAGTGCGGTGGCTAGTGCGAAAGCCGTCAGCGTATGACCAGACGGCATAGAAAGCGAAGTCAGTGGATTGCCGACAATATGAAAGCTGGCGGGGTCAAGCACCGAAGCGGGGCGCGGAAACTGCAGACTGAGTTTGAGTGAGCGCGAGAGCACGCCGGCAAGCGCCCCGGCACACAGCGTTGCCAGTAACGCTCTGGGTGCCAAGAGCAATAGCGGGCAGAGCAGGGCAAAGACACCCCACCCGTTACCCAGCATATTGAAACCTACCCAAAACAAATTCGGTAATTGTTGCGTGGCTGTGTTGAGCAGTCTAAACAGAGAAACTCGATCGATGCTGAGTTCGATCACCGCCCAACACAGCAACGGCAGCAAGCACCACAGCCAGTAGGCGGGCTTGATCAGCTGAGCCGTGGCCGCAGCAGGAGCGGACGCCGCAACAGACGACTCAGCTTGATGCATTCGAGCGGGCCGCAGTCAATTGAATAGTCATTTTTTCAAGCACTTGCTCAACGCTGATCGCACGCATGCAGGCGTTATCTGAGCAAGGTGTTTTACGATGATTGGCGGCGCTGACGCAGGGCGAGCAGGCAAGCTGTGCGGTGATCGGTATTGATTTACCGAGCGAGCCGTAAAGGGCTGGGGTCTCTGGTCCGAACAGCACCACAGTGTGCAACCCCGTGACCGAAGAAAAATGTCCGGGGCCTGAATCGTTTGTCACCATCACATCGGCCAGTGTGTATAGCGCGGGCAGCTCGGCAAACGAAACTTGACCGGCAAAATTCAAGGCGTTCGGTACGTTAGCACCTAGTCGAACGTTTTCAACGTAGGCGTGTTCGGCCGGCGAGCCCGTAATCAAAATCAAACAGTCGGGCCATTTTTTTTGCAAGGCCACAATCAAGGCCGAAAAACTTTCGGGCGCCCAGCGGCGTTGCACCAAGAGTTCACTAGCGTTGGGGTTGACCAGCAGCAAAGGTTGTTGGCCCAACGTAAACGTAAGCTGCGCTTCGCGTGCCAAGCGTTCAATGCGCTCAAGTACTGCGTGTTTGTCGTTGGGGTTGATCACCGCTTGAGCGATTTTAATCGAAGCATCGGTGATATGAATTTTGCTAAAAGGTTGCTCGACCGTGGTTGAAAACGCTGCGTGAATTAACGCCATGAAGTTTTTGGCGATATGGATATGGGGGTTGTAGTGCACTTTGTGCGTGAGCATGTTGCCGCGCCATAGTCCTTCGCCATGAAAAATGTGATAACCCACGCGTCGCCGCGCTCCACATAAGCCGGTTAACAAGGCTGTAAAGCGCGAGAACAGTTCAAGGTCAATCACGGTATCGATTTTTTTGGCACGCGCCTGAAATAAAAATTTGACCGTATCGGTGACTAGGCTGACCAACGACGAAGCGTCAATGGTGAAGATGTTTGCCGCGGGCACAGTATTCAGCAAGGTCAGGCTTGCTTTGTTACTTTTAAAGATTAGAAAAAATATTTCGGCGCCGCGCGCTTGTGCGTCGCGCATCGCGGGATCAACCAAAATCGCACTGCCCATTTCAGAAAGTTCAATGAACAACAGCTTGCGGGGTTTTTCAGCGGGCCCGGCGAACAGTGTTTTGATCCAATCAAACAGCATCACAAAGGGGGTTGCGAGTGCGCAAAGCGGTACGCCGACTCGATGGTCGATGGTACGCATGGTGTCGACGCTTAGGCTCATCAGTGGGGGCTCTTAACGTAGAGAAACATAAACAGTTTCGTGTGTGGGCATGTCACGGTATGACGTGCTGCGGTTTGTGGAGGTTTGACGCGTCAGCGCGCCGGCGACGCAGTAAGGACAACGCACCAGGCAGATAGGTGACAAGGGTGACAATGCCAAAGCTCACCGAGGCCAGCACGGTCACGCCACTATCGACTCCCCACAGCACCAGCGCGGCTGAGAGTGTGGCTTCGCGTAATCCCCACCCTGAAATACTGATGGGTAGCATCATCAAAAGCCCCAAGGCCGGCAGACCCACCATCAGCGCAGCGAACGGTGCATAAATGCCAAAGGCACGCAGACATAACCAAAAGGCGCACAGCGCAAGGGTATGGGTCATCACAGAAATGGTGAGTTGCACGGCGACTTGTGGCCAGCCGAACGCCGTGTCAACCCCTTTGAGCGCTTGGGCCATGCCAAGTTTAGTCAGCAGGGCGCGGATCAGGCCGCGCGTGCGCGACAATTTTAGTAACAGGCATCCCACAGCGGCCCCGCCAAGCATGGCGCCTAACACCCAGGCGCCCAGCGTTGGCCCCCAAGGGGCAATCATTGTGCCGCTCAAGAGCAAGCCCAATGCCCCAAGAATATTGTTGCCAACCAGCCCTAAGCCACGGTCAAACGCAACACTTAAAAAACCGAGACGCAGGCGTGGTGGCGCATGCTGCAAGTCGATGGGCGCATGAAGCTCTTGCGTGAGGGTAGGGTGCGCCGTTGTGGCATTGTTGTTTTGAGTGAGTCGGCTCGCCTCAACGGCGCGATAGCTATCGCCGCCAATGGTGCTAGGTAGGCCCTGGTTGATGAGGCCCCCGGCAAAATAAAGTGTGATGTAGGTTGAAACGGGATGATAGAGCCCTAGGCTGCGCAACAACCAGCCCCAACGCACGACTGCCAGCAAGTTGGCCGACACAAGCAGCGCCAGCGCCAGCACAAACCACAGGGGTTGTATCTCAATTTTTGTGGAGATCAGGGCCTGCCAGTCGATATTGCGTACGGCAAGCCAGAGGA
>CAMEAW010000056.1 GCA_945911685.1 Bordetella parapertussis | reverse complement strand
GCGACTAAGCTTTTGTTGACGGGGCAGATCGTTGAGCTGAACGAAGACTATCAGCCTAAGAGTGCGAAAGAAGAGTTGCAAGAAGAACTCGCCGATATTGCTTTGCGTAGCCAAGACTCGGGGGTGAAGTCATGAGTGTGACTTTAATCAGCTTCGCTTTTGTCGCGATGGTTGCTGCCATGCTCGTCGGCTTACCGATCGCCGTCGCGATGGCGGCAATCGGTATCGTCGGAGGGGTCTGGTCGTATGGTATGCCGTTTGTTAATTCAATCGCACCAGTGGTCTGGGGTGTACACAACGAAAATCTTTTAACCTCGATTCCGCTTTTTGTATTGCTCGGTGAGTTGCTGTTGCGTTCGGGTATTGCTGACCGTATGTATATTTCGCTGTCGGCGTGGTTTGGTCGCTTGCCTGGCGGGTTATTGCATACCAACATCGGCAGTTGCGCTTTGTTTGCGGCGACCTCAGGTTCGTCAGTGGCTACTGCGGCCACAATCGGTACGGTTGCTTTGCCTTCGCTGTTAAAGCGCGGCTACCCAGTTCGCGCCTCGCTAGGCAGTATTGCCGCGGGCGGTACGTTAGGTATTTTGATTCCGCCTAGCGTCAATATGATCATCTACGGTTCGCTGACGAACACTTCAATCGGCAAATTGTTTGTGGCGGGCATTATTCCAGGGCTACTACTGACCGCAGTGTTCATGCTCTATATCTTGGCCTCAAGCCTTGCCAGCGGTTCGTCGATGCGCGAAGAAAAAGTGCCCATGGCCGAGCGCATTGCACTGTTGACGCATCTTGTGCCACCCATGATCGTGTTCGGCATCGTGATGGGCAGTCTGTATTTTGGTATTGCGACGGCGACTGAAAGTGCGGCGCTTGGTGTGTTGGTGGCGCTGTTCTTTGTCTGGAAATCCGGTAAGTTGCAGTGGGTGTTGTTGCGTACTTGCTTTATTTCAACCGCACGGGTCAGTGGCATGATCTTATTGATCATCACCGCGGCGTTTATTTTGAACTTGACGATTAGTCTGACTGGCGTGGCCGAAGCCATGACAAAATGGGTAACAGGCTTGGGGTTAAGCGCAACCGGGTTGATCCTTGGCTTGATTGTTTTTTACTTGATCCTTGGTATGTTCATGGACGTGTTATCAATGATGGTAGCCACCATACCGATTACCTTCCCGATTGCGACCGCCTTGGGGATCGATCCGATCTGGTTCGGTATTTTTATTATTTTGATGTGTGAACTTGGCTTGATCACACCACCGGTTGGGATGAATCTCTTTGTGGTGCATGGCATACGCCCTGACAAGGGCGGTATCGAAGATGTAATGTGGGGCGCGTTGCCTTACGCCATCCTCATCATTTTGTTCACAATTTTGTTGATGGTGTGGCCTGAACTGGCCACTTGGTTGCCCACTAAGATGTAGCGACAGAGCCCGGTGCGCCAGCGCACTGGGTTGTGTTGAAGGTCATGCCTGAGTAAAAGTTAATCTGGTGTCAAAAGTGAGTCGTACGAACGGGCCGTAAGGCCCCGTTCCCACCCAGTTATCCTTTGAGTCGCGGGCTATGGCAAAGGCGAGGCGGTTGGCTCAGACCTTTGATCAGTCGAGTTGCAAGCCGATTTTTTTAACAAGCTCGCTCCATTTGTTTTGTTCGGCAGTGATGTTTGCCTCGGTCTGCGCGGGTGTGGCATGAATCACGTCTAGACCGATATTAGAAAAAGCTTTTTGGGTGTCGGGATTGTCTAAGGCTTGATTGACAAGCTGGTTGAGTTTGTTGACGATCGGCGCCGGTGTTTTGGCTGGAACCAGAATGATGTACCAAGACTCAAACACAAAATCTTTGACGCCTTGTTCGGCGATCGTCGGGATATTGTCTAAACCCTTGATGCGCGTGGTTGAAGTCACGCCTAAGGCTTTGAGTCGCCCGGCTTGCAGCAAGGGCTCTGCCACCTGAGGGCTATAAAAGCCGACTTGTACGCGACCACTCACAATGTCTTTGACCGAGTCGGCTGTCCCTTTGTAGGGGATATGCAGCATGTTCGTTTGCGTACTGTCTCTAAACAATTCTGCGGCCATGTGTGGGTTACTCGCTTGGCCACCCGAGGCAAACGATAAACCGCCTGGTTTTGACTTTGCCAGGGCGACAAGTTGCTGCACATCATTGACACCCAAGTCAGGGTTCACCGTGAGCACCATTGGGCTTTTTGCAAAGGCTGCGACGGCTTTAAAATCTTTCAGCGCATAGCCGCTAGTTTTGGCAAAGATTTGCGGATTTAACGTATGCGTTAAACCACCGTTCACAATCATTGTGTAGCCATCAGGTTCGGCGCGCGCCACCTGTGCACTGCCCACATTACCGCCGGCGCCAGGTCTGTTTTCAACTACGACGGGTTGCCCTGTTAGTCGGCTCAGTTCGCGGCCAACGACGCGTGCCATGGCGTCGGTTGGTCCGCCTGCGGTGAACGGAACAATCACTTGCATCGTGCGCGAAGGAAACTCTTGCGCGTAGGGTTTGAACGACACGGCGGTGATGAGCAACCCAAAGGTGAGTGTCAGGCGAGATACGAGCATAGGTGTTTGCATGATTATTTGAATAAAAAATCGATTGTTGATGGGTGAACGGTACTTGAGGCTTTTCTGTAGAAATGCAGCAGGTGCTACGTTTTTGACTCATCCAGCAAAGGGTACAAATCGTGGCAGTTCAAAAATGACTCATCCAGCAAAGGGTACAAATCGTGGCATCTTAAAAATGACTCGTCATGAACGAGTCGCTCAGTTTGCTTGTAAGACTCGCCCGCCCAAGGTTGCATTGGTTTGCCGATAGCGCGTTTCATCGCCCAAGATCTGCGTACGAATCATCACCCTCGGTTGGTCGGCGCCATAGCCACCTGTGGCCAGATGAATGCTAGCGCAGTTATCCCACATCAGCGTGTCACCGACTCGCCACTGGTGGCGATATTCAAATTGTGCTTGCTCTTGATGCGTAAATAAAAAATCAAGCAAGTCGCGGCTCTCTTGTTCGGGCAGACCTAGAATTTTGGTGGTTAAGCCACGGTTCACGTAAATACATTTGCGACCTGTCCACGGGTGGCGTAACACGACAGGATGCACCACAGGCGGTTTTTCTTTGCGTTGGGCATCGGTAAACGGTTTACGCATTGAACCTGGTCGCGCCAGCATGTGCGTCCAGAGATTTTCAAAATCGTGCACGGCTTCAAGCGAGTCAAGTTTGTCTTTTAGACTCGGTGACAACGCCTCGTATGCCGCATACATGCTGCGAAACGCCGTATCCCCTAAGGCGCGCCCGTCTTTGAACGGTACCTGATGCGCATGCAAAATCGTCGCTCGCCCCGAGATACGGTTGTAAGACATATCGGTATGCCATTCTTGCCCTGCATCTGCCAAGCCTTGCGGTTTGCCGTCGATCAGCACATTCGATAAGGTCATGACTTGTGGGTACTCGTTGTTTTGAAAAGCCTTTGATACATTGATCTCAAGCGGACCAATTTTTTTGGCCCAGTTCACCAGTTGTGCAGAGTCGTAAGGTTCGCCCGATACGCAGACCACCAAATACCGATTCAGAGCGTCACTGATTTGCTGAGCGGTCTGATCATCCACGCCGGCTTGGATGTTGACACCTTCGATGCGACAGCCGAATGGGTATTGCGCAGATGGCGTGATTTGTAAGTCCGACACGACAGTCTCCAATTTTTATAAGCACCGTAGGCATCTCCGTCCTTTTCGCGCAAGCGACAATCATCGACTGAGGGCGGGGAAAATGTCAATATTCAACAAGTTAGCACAATCACGGCGCCCGTCAACAGTCATGCTTGACACCTGTACCGGTGACAAGTAAAACAGTAGACAGCCGGAGACAAATATGAGGTGCTTAGCATCTCGGCCCGACATTCAAAATACTTAACATTCAAAATACTTATAAGGGACGCACCATGTTTGCAGCACCCCCCGCAGTAGAAGCACGCGTTTTCGCAAAGATTCCTGACCGACTTTCAAAAGTAGGCCAGCGTTCAGCGTTTGCCGATGTGCAATTTCATGGGGCTGAAACACCTCACTTTATTGAAGGCCCCTCGTTTGACCGCCAGGGCAATCTATTTGTCACCGACATCCCCTTTGGCCGAGTGTTTAAAATCACACCGAGTGGCGATATCAGCGTAGTGGTTGAATATGACGGCGAGCCAAATGGTTTGAAGTTTCACCGAGATGGTCGCGCGTTTATTACGGATCATAAAAATGGCCTGATGGTGTTGGATGTCAATACAGGCAAGATTGAGCCGTTTTATGATCGCCCACTTCTGACGCGTTTTCGTGGCGTAAATGATTTGTTCTTTGGTGCGCAAGGCGATATTTATTTTACCGATCAAGGTCAGACTGGTCTGCATGATCCTAGCGGGCGCCTTTATCGCTTACGCACCAACGGGCAACTCGATTGCATTTTGAATAACATTCCAAGCCCAAATGGATTGGTGTTGAATGTTGAGGAAAATATCGTCATGCTTGCAGTGACCCGCGCCAACTGTGTGTGGCGCGTGCCGCTCATGAAAGACGGCACGACCAGTAAAACGGGCATGGCCATTCAGATGACAGGGGGCTTTGGCCCAGACGGTATGGCAATTGATGCCGAGAATAATTTGGCAGTGTGTCACGTTGGCTTGGGTGTGGTGTGGCTCTTTAGCGCCTTGGGCGAGCCAATGCTGCGCATTAACTCGCCGGCGGGTAAGTTGGTGACAAACTGCGCGTATGGCGGTAAAGATAACAAGCAACTATTTATTACCGAGTCAAAAACCGGCACGATCTTGGTGGCAGATATGCCAGTGCAAGGCCGTAAGATGTTTTCGCACATGTAATGGCAACGCACTCAAGATGACGATGCCTAGCCTAAAAGAAAAAATGCTTGCCAAGCGACCGTTGCTTGGGGGCTTTATTTTTTCGAGCGACTCGAACATCTCTGAGTTGTATGCCGAGGCGGGCTACGATTTTGTGATTATTGATACCGAGCACGCGCTCAATGATTTGCGTATTGTGCAGACGCATGTGCGCGCCTGCGCAGCCGCAGGGATTCACGCCCTTGTCAGGTTGGGTGCTGCAAATTACGCAGATGGTTCGCGTTTGCTCGATGCTGGCGTCGAAGGCTTGATGATTCCGCATCTCGGGCATGATGCGCGTGCCAATGGCGTGTTGCAGTCAATGAAATACTGGCCTGAAGGTACTCGAGCGACTTGCACTGGGGTGCAGATCGCGGGCTATGGGCAAAGAAATTTTGCCGAGGCCGCTGCACTGTCAAATAAAAATGTCTTGTCAGTTGGTTTGGTTGAAGATCAAGCGTGTGTCGAGCGCATCGAGCAGGTACTTGAAGAGAGTCAAGTCGATTGGCTTATGCCGGGCCCTGCGGATTTAGCCTCGTCGTATGGGCTGCATGGGCAGTTAACCCATCCCACCATTCAAGAGGCAGTGAGTCGTATCATCGTTGCTGCGCAAGCACGGCAGATCAAAGTGGGTGTGTATGTGAACGAACTCAGTGAAATCGAAACGTGGAAAAATCGTCAAATCGATTTTTTTGTACATGCGATTGATTACAAAATTTTAGGTAAGGCATTGCGTGCCGCTGCTTTGGATTTTCAACAGCGGGTGTTGAGCTAACCGAGCTAACCGAGCTAACCGAGCTAACCGAGCTAACTGAGCTAACTGAGCAACCGAAGCGAACGATGCTCGCAAGGCTCATAAGATTCACCCAGCGCGGCGCTCAAAATTTTGAAGGTCGGGCACCATTTTTTGAGAGAGTACTTGTATGCAATTTAAAGAAGGCTTTGTCGATGCGTTGTATTACAACGTCTTGGATATGACCCCAGAGTGGGTCGAGCAACCCGAAACGATTATCTTTCATCACGGCGTTGGCGCAAACACTGAAATTTGGGTTGAGTGGCTGCCGGTGCTTGGGTTGAATTATCGAATTGCGCGTTTTGATATGCGCGGCTTTGGTCGATCAACGGCCAAACCTGCCGGGAATCTTACTTTTGATCAATTAATGAAAGACATCTCATTGATCGCAGATACCGTTGGTAGTCAGCGTTTTCATTTAGTGGGCGAGTCAATTGGGGGGACTGCTGCCCTGGCATATTCGCTGCAGCATCCTGAGCGGTTGCACTCCCTAACGCTCACCAACACCGCCTTTCGCGGCGGCGTGATTCAAAATGTGGTTGAGTGGGATACTTTGCTCAAAGAGCAGGGTGGAGCAGCCTGGTCAAAGCGTTTGATGCCTAGACGGTTTCATGATGACGCCAAGATGTCGCCTGCCAAGCGTGCGTGGTATGAGAAGCAGCAGGGCAATCATCCGATCGAGTCAATTATCGTGGCGCGCGATATTTTGGTGGGTGCAGATCTTGGCCCTAAGTTGGGTGAAGTGAAGATGCCTGTGTTGCTGCTGCACGCCGATGGCAGCCCGTTCATCGCGGTCGATCAAATGGCTGAAATGCACAGCAAGTTACCGAATTCTGAATTTCACGTGTTTAACCATGCGCGGCATGGGTTACCGTTTTCGCACGCCAAAGAATGCGCGCAGGTCATGCTTGAGTGTCTTGAGCGTCGAGCCGCTCGTGCATGAAGTGTCGGCATCGTCGTAGCGCAACACTGCAACTCACGCACTGATTGTGCACGAACCAGGCGTTTATCGGCGATAGCGCTGCAGCGCTTGGTAACACCGCTTTAGCGTTGATGGCAACTGGCAGCGAACAAGTACTGCCGAGTGAGATTTAGCAACGACGCAAGAACGAGCACAGTGGTTGCTAGCTAAAGTGCCAGATAACGATTGATCACTTCAGGATGTCGATCAACCTCGCTCCAGTCACCCTCAAACACGATACGACCGGTGTCGATCATGTACACGTAATCAGTACAGTTTCGAGAAAACCAGAGATTCTGTTCGGCGAGCAATAACGCTGAGCCTTGTTCGCGTCGAGCCCGATTGATCTGTTCGGCCATTTGTTTGACTAAGAGCGGTGCGACACCTTCTGTTGGTTCATCTAGCAACATCAACTTGGGCCTGGGCATCAACCCACGCGCAACGGCAAGAATCTGTTGTTGTCCGCCACTTAGTTGATTTCCCATTCTATTTTTTAATTCAGCCAGAGCAGGAAACCACACGTACACCTGCTCAACTTCAAGCAGCTGACCCTTGGAGCAAGCGTGTCTTGCAAGCAAGAGGTTTTCGTTAACAGTTAAGTGCGTAAAGATTCTTCGATCTTCGGGCACGAGCGTTAACCCCGCCCGCGCGCGCAAATACGTTGCCTTCTCGTTTAGCGCTTGCCCCAAGAAATTAACCTCGCCCGAGACCGAGGGCCCGCCGCCCACGATACTTTTTAAGAGGGTGGTCTTGCCCGCACCGTTACGACCGAGCAACGCAACTCCTTGCCCTGACTGCACCCTTAAATTGATGGCATCAAGGATGAGACTGTCGCCGTAGCGTGCCTGTAGGTTTTTAAGTTCAAGCATGCTGGTCCTCGTGCCCGAGGTAGACGTCGCGTACACGTTGATTGGCGCGCACCTCTTCAGGTGTGCCGCTGGCGATCACTTCACCATAATTTAAGACCGTTACACGGTCGGCCAAGGCGAAGACCACATCCATGTCGTGCTCGGTCAACAGTACGGACATCGCTTGCTGGCGAGCGACGTTGCGAATCGTCTGCACCGCGGCTAACCTATCGGAGGGTGACATGCCCGCCATGGGTTCGTCGAGCATTAACAACTCGGGACCGAGGGCCAGGCTCATCGACAGTTCAAGGCGTTTGCGATCACCATAGGCCAATGAGCCGGCAATTGACGTTGCCACACTTTCCAAATTCATACTCGCGAGTTGCGCGGCTGCCTCATCGAGCGTGGCATCACTTGGATGAATGCGAAAACTCCAGCGACTGACTTCACCCGACTGCCTACGTCTGGCTTCGACTGCGATGAGCATATTTTCAAGAACGGTGATTTCATTTAGCACGCGCGCAACTTGAAAGGTGCGCCCGATGCCCATTCTGACGCGCTTATAACCATCCAGGTGCTCAACGCGTTGACCATTGAACTCAATGGTGCCCTGATCTTCAGGGACTTCGCCGCTGAGGATCTTGAATAATGTTGTCTTTCCGGCGCCATTTGGGCCAATCACTGCGTGGGTTTCACCACGCTTCATGGTCAGCGATACCGCCTTAAGCACTGCAATATGGCCATAGGCTTTGGTGAGCTCAACGGCTTTGAGAATATCAGTATTCATGGCGACTGCTTAAGAAGCTTAGTGATCATGGTTGGTGCGAGCCTTCGACAGTTTCGTGTGCCGTGTTTGCAGAGGTAGCGGTCTTTCTAGAGCGGATAAAGCGTTCGACCCCACCAATGATTCCACCAGGAAAACCTAACACGACGACTAGTAACACCAAACCAATGATGAGGTCGGATAAACCGGTAATGTGTCGCGTGAGATGCTCAAGTCCAATAAAAACAATCGCTCCCAACATCGGCCCCCAAAAAGAAGAGACTCCACCCACCAGGCAAAAAAGAATCGGTAGCGCTGAGTAGCTCCAGTGAGAGATTTCTGGTGTGAGCAATTGCGCCATCGGTGCATATAAGCCACCCGCCAGGCCAGCTAAGCCGCCGCTTACAACAAAAATCATTAACCTCAACGCCGGCACATTGATTCCGAGAAAGCGCACGCGCTCTGAGTCTTGTCGTATCCCTGCCAACAAGCGACCGATGCGGTTATGCCAAATGAAGTAAACAACAACCCCAATCAGGCTTGTGAGCAACAAGGTAACAAAATATAAGTTATTGCCCGCAGCGAGATCAATGTTCAGAATCCCGATATCAAGCTTGGGACGTTTGATACCGGTTAACCCGTCTTCTCGTCCAAGAAAAGTCGACTTAGAAATCAGGATATGGACAAGTTCTGCCAAGGCCAGGGTCAGAATTGCGAAATAAATACCGCTCGCGCGTCTAAGCGCGACGACCGCGACCACGAGGGCAACGAACGCACCCATGCACCCAGCGGCAAGCCACGACAACAAAAAAGGTACCTCTTGAAAGCGGGCCAGTAGGATGCCGGTGGTGTAGGCACCCGCTGCGAAAAAAGCGGCGTGTCCAAAGCTCACTAAACCGGTCAAGCCAAAAATTAAATTGAAGCTCAGTGAAAAGGCAATTTTGATCATGACGACTGCGGCTAAAAAAATCAGCCCCTTGTCGGCCCAGGCAGGAACACTGCAAAAAACAGCTAAGGCGAAAGCGGCGATAGCAAGGTCTCGCTTAACCGTGCTGGTGTAGCCAGTCGACGTGAGCATTAGCGCAAACCCTTTAAAAGCCCCTGCGGGCGCAGCAAGAGGATCGCGATCAAGGCGATATAGAAAAATAGACCTGGGATTTCTGCAAAAATTCGATCACCAAAGGCTGTAATGACACCAAGCAAGATCGACGCTAAAAACGCGCCTCTTATATTGCCCATACCGCCCACAATAATCACCCCAAAAGCCTGAATGATGAGCGTGCTTCCCATATCGGGCGACAAACTTTGATTGACCGAAAGAATGGCACCCGCTGCGCCGGCAAGGGCGACACCTAACGCGACAGTTCCAATCAACACCAGTTGTACGTTGATGCCCAGAATCGAGGCCATCCAGGGATCAAGTGCCACAGATTGCACTGTTTTTCCAATTTCAGTCCGGTGCACGAGGTAGTCGAGTCCAAAGAAGGTCAGGACTCCTACCGAAATGACAAAGAGTACGTAGCTCGGCACAAAGGTGGTGCCCAACTCAAGGGCGCCTGCTAACTCAGGGGGCGGTGGCACGCTGAGAAAATTGATGCCCCAAATCACTTTCACCAACCCTTGGCAGAGCAAAAGTAGGGCGTAGGTTGCAATCAACGAATATGACTCACTCACTGAGCGCAGTCTGGCGAACACGAACTTATCGACCAAAACACCTAATAACGACAACACGACAGCACACGCCACGGTGACGCCGAGAAACAGCCAAAGAGAATTCACCGCAAAGAGAGCAAGAATGCTGTAGGCGACATAGGCCCCCAGCATCACAAAGCCGCCATGGGCGAAGTTCAGAATATGCAGAATCCCGAACACAAGGCTTAGACCTGCGGCAGTCAGAAAGACCGTCATGCCCCAGGTCAACCCATTGAGGATCATCAATCCATATTGGTCCATGCCAATCCTACAGTCAGACTTTGCGCAACTGCAATGCCTTACCTGGTGTAGGTGGATCAATCACGTCGGCGCCGTTAATCTTAATAAAGTCTAAGACTTCGTAGCCAACCGAGGCCGTCGCCGAACCGCGTACTTTGTACATAATCACAGGTTTGATCGCTTGATGATCCTCTTTGCGAAATTTTCTGGGGCCAGTTGCGCTATCGAACGTGACGTTTTCGAGCGCTGCGATCACCGCGTCTGTGTCAGTGCTGCCCGCAGCCTGAATCGCTTTCGCGTAGGCCATGACTGCTGCATGACTTTCTGAAACAAACCCATCGATCATGGTCTCTTTACTGCGCGCAGCAGCCTCGGCATAAAGCGCTTTACTCGTGGGGACGTCTTCAAAGGCGCCAGAGTACCAATGGGTGCCAACCCACATTTCTGGAAAACTCTGTTTCATTGCTCGCGCCACAATAAATTCGTTCGCTGAGTCAATCACAAGTTTGGCTTTTTTAAAAAAACCAAAAGGCTCGGCTTGTTTGTAAAGGGTGACAGCATCGCCACCGTAGACTGAAACAAAGAATCCAGTCGCGGGGATGCCCATTGCCGCGGTAATCGCCGTGCGGTAGTCGGCGGCTCCGTACTGAGTCTTAACGGGCTGAGTCACTTTTGCTTGTTTCTTGACGATTGCGGGATAAAACTCAGCGAGCCCATCCTCAAAACAACCCCAAGTTGTGCGGCCGTATTCGTGATCTGGAATGAGGCCTGACCAAGAATCTACCGTCGGATAACGCTCAGCGGCCATCTTGGCGAACGCCCGCTCGCGCATGTATGGATTGTCTGTGACGCGAAAATAATTACGGACGTAATCTTCTTTAGTCAATTTCTCAGAGTGCGCAGCGCAGGTAATCAAGACGGCTTTTTCTTGAGCAAGCATGGCAGAGATCGCCAAGGCAACCGTACTCGACACGACCCCGAATTGCAGATTCACACCGGCACCTGCCAGTTCGCGTGCTGCAACGGCCGCGTCAGACGGCTTGGCCTTGTCGTCGCGAATTTCTAACTCAAGCTTACGACCCAAGACACCACCCGCTTGATTGACCTGATCGACGGCGATCTGCGCGCCAAGCAACATGGGTGCACCTAGGCTGGCTTGTGCACCGGTGAGTGATGAGATGAAGCCAAGTTTAATAGGCTTGCTTGACTGAGCCCAGGCGCGCGACGTGAGTAGGGGGCTGGTGCCAACAACGGCGCCGCCTGCAAGGGTGCTCAAAGCTTTTAAAACATTTCTACGATCCATGTCATCTCCTCGGGTTGGCTAGTTTTTAGCTCGTTAGTGTTTTTGGTGCGGCAATATTTTATATTTATGACTGTTTGTTGCCATTTACCTCATTCTGGTGATTCAACATAGAATCTTTGAGCCTGCAAAGCTTGCAAAGTAACAGTAAAGACTAGGGCGTTGAGCCGTTCATTCGATGGTCGTAAATTAACGTCTTGTTGCCTCAGCCGGTCTGTTATCAAAAATTTATAAGGGTTCAGTGCAGTTCATTTCGTACCACTTTCTTTGGCAACCTTCGCCCACTTTTCTAGGTCTTTTTGCAGAAAGACGGCAAACTCTTCAGGTGAATTGGTCACGATGTCGACGCCAAGCTCTAAGAGTTGCGTCTGAATGTCAGGCTCGCGAAGAACACGGTGTAACGTACTTGAAAGTGTCGCAATAATTTTAGGCGGCACGTTTGCTGGGGCAAACATCCCGTACCAGACGCTGGCGACATACCCCGGAACACTTTTTTCTGACACAGTCGGTATGTCAGGAAACATCGGAAAGCGTTTTTCACTGGTCACCGCTAGCACTCGTACTTTGTTGGCTTTGACTTGGCTGATTGAATTGATGATGCCAGTAATCGCCACCTGAGTTTCGTTTGCGAGTATCGACATGACGGCGGGCGCTGCACCCTTATACGGAATCGACGTCATCTCGATACCCGCCATCGCCCTAAATAACGCCATTTGCAGAAAGGTCGTACTTGCAGACGTCGCGTAATTCAAGCTTCCTGGGTTTTTCTTTGCAAACGCAATTAACTCCTCAACGTTATGGATAGGTACCGCGGGATTCACAATCAGAAATTGTGGACCATCCACAATCAAACTGATTGGCGAAAAGTCTTTAAGTGGGTCTATTTTTATGTCTGGATAGACGGCTGGATTGATGGTGTGACTACCCGAGGTAATCAAAATGGTATGGCCGTCTGGCTCGGCGCGGGCAACCAACTCGCAGGCAATTAAAGAATCAGCCCCTGGTTTATTTTCTGTTGTGATTGGCTGCCCGAGTATGTCTGACATACGCTTGCCTAGGATCCTAGAGATCATATCGGTTGAGCCACCCGCGGCAAAACCAACAACGAATCGAATAGGCTTACTGGGATAGCGCGCTTGAGCAGACGTTGCCTCAACAACAGGCCGAGAAGACGCCTGTTGTTGTGCACCTGCTATCGCCGCAAGACATGACGCGAGTATGAAGATAAAAACATTGCAAAGGATTCTGGGGCGGCTCATCATGGCTGACCTCTCATTTATTATTTGTGCAGTGCGGCGCTCGATAGGCGGCTTGTGTCGTCTGAAAATTGATTGTGGTACTTGCGCATACTGTATCAGAAGCGTTCTTTGAGGTGGCGATTAATTTCGCTCGCTGGGCAGCAAGGTCTAGTGCTGAGCAGCTGTGTTCAAGTCATTTTTTTTGGTAACTTCAGCACTTCAGTACAAAAAATTAGTGTGCTAGCTATTTTTGAGAGGTCAAAATGAACTTCAGACGTGCGGTGCTTAGGACTGCGTTTTTTTTCTTTGTGTCGACAGCGCTCAAAGCAGAGGTGTTATTTGACAGCACCGTTAACCCGATTTTTGCTTTCGATGTTGTATCTAGCAGCCCTTCCATTCACGCGTCTTTCTCGACAGGCGCACAGCCGATTCAGTTAACCGAGCTCAAACTACTTTGGCGAAGAGAAAAAATGGCGGCGGGTACAGTTGACATTTCAATACACGAAGATCAACAAAGTCAACCCGGACACAAACTCGAGACCGTAGCGTCGGCCGATGTTGGCTTGTTACCGGTGGGACAGCAATGGCTTGTTATTCAAATCAAGGGCACAAAGGCTTTGTCGGCCAACACTCGTTATTGGCTTGAAATTACGGCGACGGGTGCTGCCGGGTCAATCGCCTACAGCCGTAAACACAAAGGATCAGGCGCACTGACAGAATTTTATAAAAACGCGTATGGCTTGCGTGCGAACAGTGAAACGGGTCCATACATCTTTCGGCTCGAGGGCGCTCCAAGCAAGCCCTGACCGACTCACACTGCTGCAACACAAGAAAAAGTCAGAAAAATCGTGAGTGCTGCGATGCCAGAAATGACTCAGGCGTTGCGCGACATGGAAGGCGTTTTGGGTAAACAATTTGCCGCAGAAGGTATGGTCATTACAGAGCCGCCCGCTGATGAAGCCGCTAAGAACAGTGCGCAATTTGCAGATTACTGGCAAAGCAGGTGATGCTTGAGTTTGTTGAGCGTCGAGCCCCAGGCTCGTGAATCTTGGCATGAGTTACGAGGCTTGTCACAGCCAAGTGGCTTTCCAGTTTGTTGACAAGCTAAGGAGTGTCACGGTAGTCTCGTCTGACGCATCGCGCTCAAAGTCGGTCTCCCAGTTGTGTAGTCTGAATAAGGCTTCATTTGAAGCCGACAGCGCCGACAAGGGTTCGCCAAGGCCCTGCGCCACCACTGCGCTTGACGCCTGCCCTGTAACCAAGCCCAAACCCACCGGTAGTGCGCAAGAGAATGCACTAACGGTACTGCCTACTAAAAAACTTCGTCGGTTCATCGTCAGTCCTTGGTTAATTCGAGTTTAGAGCCGAGGGCCCGAACGCGGGTAGATGCCCCCACTGCGCGGCGGCACGGTCAGCCAAGGTTTGAGCCAGCGGAGTTTGGCGAGCCGCCTGTGCCGCTTCATAGCTGAGTTCGAAGGCTCTGAGCGTGGCACGATTATCTAGATTCAGCAGGGCGAGTCGCAGCGCTTTGTCTGGATCCGCACCCTCTTCAAGGTAAAAATCGACAGCGTGGTCGGCAAAGGCGAGTTCGTGGTGAGTCAATAACTGCTCAAAAATATGCTGCGTGCGTGCAAGATAATGACTCGCCTCGTGTGCCTGGCCGGTTTGGTCGTAAAGCTGTGCCAGTCGCCAAGACACTTCTGGATCTGCACTGTCTTTGATCGGCTGCAATAGCTTGAGTGCAGAGTCGAAGCGCCCAGCGTCAAGATGCAACTCGGCCAAATGCACGCGCGCATGCGTGTAGGCCGGCAGATAGGCCATTGCTTTCTCATACCAATACTGCGCCGCGCTAGGATCAGCTTGCGTCAGTGTCTCGCCAAATAACACGCCCAGCTGAAAACACGCCCAAGCCAGACTGAATGGCGAATGTTCACGGTCTTGTGTAATCGCGTTGAGGTACGCATGTTCTGCTTCTTGGTAAAGGCCCATTTCAGCGTACAAGGCGCCCAGCGCGACAAGATTTTGAAGGCTTGGGGTTTGCTCGCTTAAGCTCAGTCTTGTTGCTAGCACGCTCTGCCAGTTGTAACCGGTCGCGTGATCGATTGACAGTTGTTGACGCATCAGGCTCTGAGCATGAGCGCCAAGATCTTTTGCTTGAATTAAATAGAGTTTTGCTTGATCGAACTGGTGCACCAGTGATGCAATTTGCGCTGCTAATAAATAAGCCTCAGCAGACGCTGCGCCTTGCCGCAGCAGAGTGTCAGACAGCGCAAGCAAGCGATCAAGAGCGTCCGTATCGCCCAGAAAATGCGAACGCCGATACTCTTCGTCAACAAGTTGCGCAGCGATCCCCAAACGCTCAGGGTTTTGGTCGATCGTTTGCCAGCAGCGATCCAAGATACTTTCGTGGTTAATCAGCGCCAACGCGCCATCGGTGGCGGCTGGCAAGGCAATCACAGAGTGCTGCACGTTCACGTTGCTGCGCCAAAACGCTTCTTAAGTGCTGCCATCCCAGTGTTTAGCAGGCTCGCGATAATCAAGCGCACGATGAGATCACCCTGGCCCTCAGGTCGGTACGACACCGACCACGTCACGCTTGAGCCTGCAGCAGTGGTTTGCACTGAGAGTGTGCCGTTGTAAGGATTGGCAGGGATTCCACTGACCATTGCATAGCGGTAAAGTTTTTGAGCCTCATCGCGTTCGCTTAAACGCTCAATCATGATTTTGCCATCAATCGTTTCGATGCGCCGCAGTTGGCCCGAGCCTTCGCCCGTGAGTGTGAGTTGTGCCACTAGTGGATGCCAAAGACTACCAAAGCCACCGATGGTCTGCCAGACCTCTTGGGCCGAGGCCTTGAGATCGACACTACGCGTGACGCTTAACATGTTCTTGTTGCCGGGTCGCACATACGGAAACGTGGTGCTGCCAGGTTGCGTCGCCTGTAACGCACCGCCTTGTAAAAACTGGCCCCGATCTCGGTTGATGAGCCACGTGACTAAAATGTCGATGACATTGGCATTGACGGTGCGCCCACCGCCCGTTGTGTAGGGGCGACCTTCAAGCGTGCTCTTTTCAATTTCAAGATGGCTCTTGTCGCTCATTGGTTTGGCAACGTCAATCGTCAGAAAGTCATTGAGTCGAACGTTCACGTGCGCTTGAAG
>CAMEAW010000055.1 GCA_945911685.1 Bordetella parapertussis | reverse complement strand
GGTCTGAACTAAGGAGCACCTGTTCATGGACTTATTTAATAATTTAATGATGGGTTTTGGCGTCGCTTTCACGCCTGAAAACCTGACCTACGCTTTGTTGGGCTGTTTGCTAGGCACCTTGGTGGGCGTGTTGCCTGGTTTGGGCCCTGTTCCAACGATCGCAATGCTGCTGCCGATTACTTACGTGCTGCCCCCCATTGCCGGCCTGATCATGTTGGCCGGCATTTATTACGGCGCACAATATGGCGGCTCAACCACCGCCATTCTGGTGAACCTGCCGGGCGAAACCTCTTCGGTGGTGACAACGCTTGACGGACATGCCATGGCCAAAAACGGCCGTGCGGGTGCGGCGCTGTCGATTGCCGGCTTGGCTTCGTTTTTTGCAGGTAGCGTTGCAACACTGTTGTTGGCTGCGTTTGCCCCACCTCTGGCTGAAGTTGCTTTTAAATTCGGTCCGGCCGAATATTTCTCACTCATGGTGCTCGGCTTAGTTGGTGCAGTGGTGCTAGCGTCTGGCTCGTTGATTAAAGCCATTTGCATGATCTTGTTGGGCCTGTTGCTCGGCATGGTTGGCACCGACGTCAACTCTGGTGTCGCCCGCTTTGACTTTGGCGTACCCGAGTTGCAAGACGGCTTGGATTTCGCGATCGTTGCGATGGGTGTGTTTGGCTTTGCAGAGATCATGAGCAACCTTGAGCTCAGAGAAAACCGCACTGAGATCGCCTCAAAGATCGGCTCTTTGTATCCCAATATGCAAGAGTTTAAAGAGGCCTGGCCAGCGGTTGTACGCGGCACAGCCTTGGGTTCAATGCTTGGGATCCTGCCAGGCGGCGGCGCTGTACTTTCGTCGTTTGCCTCATACACCCTCGAAAAGAAATTGTCGCGCAATCCAGAACGCTTCGGTAAGGGTCATCCTGCTGGTGTGGCCGGCCCTGAGGCCGCCAACAACGCGGGCGCCCAAACCTCGTTCATCCCTCTGTTGACACTAGGTATCCCAAGCAACGCTGTGATGGCGCTGATGGTTGGGGCAATGACGATTCATAACATCCAGCCAGGCCCGCAGGTGATGACCAGTCATCCACAGCTGTTCTGGGGCTTAATTGCTTCTATGTGGATTGGTAACCTGATGTTGGTCGTGTTGAACCTGCCACTTGTTGGTATTTGGGTGAAGCTGCTCAAAGTCCCTTACAAGATCTTGTTCCCTGCGATCTTGGTGTTTTGTACCATCGGTGTGTACTCGCTGAATTACAACACTTTTGACATCATGACGACCTCATGCTTTGGCATCATTGGTTATGTGTGGGCCAAGCTGAAGTGCGAAGGCGCGCCCTTACTGTTGGGCTTGGTGCTCGGCCCACTAATGGAAGAAAACTTCCGCCGTGCCTTGCTGTTGTCACGCGGTAACTATGGCACGTTCCTTGAGCGTCCGCTCTCGGCCTCGTTGCTTGGTGTTGCTGCAATTCTAGTGATCATCGTGGCGCTGCCTTCCATCAAGAAGAAGCGTGAACAAGCCTTCGTAGAAGAGTAAATGAATGTCTAGCATCAATAGCAAAACGTACGAACCCTCTACCCCCACCAAAGTCGCTTTTATTGGACTGGGGGTGATGGGGTTGCCGATGGCGGGGCATTTAGCCAAAGCGGGTCATGACGTTACGGTTTACAACCGTAACGCTCAAAAGGCGCAAGCCTGGGTCGAAGAGTTTGGGGGACGCGCCTGCGCGACCCCTCGTGAAGCGGCCCAAGGTGCGCAGATCGTGTTTGCGTGCGTTGGCAATGATGACGACTTGCGTAGCATCGTGCTGGGGGCTGACGGGGCCTTTGCAGGCATGTCAGCGGGTGCAACCTTTGTCGATCACACGACTGCCTCAGCATTGATTGCGCGCGAGCTCAGTGCACTGGCCAAACAAAAGTCGCTTCGCTTTATTGATGCTCCGGTCTCAGGCGGTCAAGCCGGTGCAGTGAATGGCATGCTGACGGTCATGTGCGGCGGCGACGCGGCAGAGTTTGATTCGGTCAAAAACGTCATCGCCGTCATGGCACGTGCAGTTACGCTCGTTGGCCCTGCTGGTGCGGGTCAATTGGCCAAAATGGTGAACCAAATTTGTATCGCTGGCTTAGTACAAGGCCTGTCTGAAGGCATCGCCTTTGGGCAAGCTGCGGGCTTAGACATGAAGCAAGTGATCGAGGTCATCGGCAAAGGTGCGGCACAAAGTTGGCAAATGGATAACCGCGGCACCACCATGGTCGACGATAAGTTCGAATTTGGCTTTGCGGTTGATTGGATGCGTAAAGATTTGGGTTTAGTCATGGACGAGTGCAACCGAAACGGCGCACGCGTACCGAGTATTGCCTTAATTGATCAGTTTTATGCCGATGTTCAGAAAATGGGCGGCGGCCGTTGGGATACTTCTAGCTTGATTAAACGCCTACGCTAAAAAAGGCTGCAGTCATCAGCTAGGGTGAGCAGTGCAGAAATGCACTGCTTTTTTTTGCCTGGGGCTCGAACTGAGAAACTGGATACGGAGCTGTTTCGGAGCTTGTTGGAAGCTTGCTGCGGACTGAGCGGCGCAAATTAGCTAGGGGCCTTTCTGCGAGGTTTGCTAAGGGTTTTGTTCAGGCAAAGTTTGTATCGCAGCTTGCTCTGCAAGCTCTTGCCCGCGCTTGAAAATCAAGGGAGATAACTCGTTGAGTGCCTGGGTATAGACGTCGCGCTTAAACTCGATGACATCATCGAGTGAGACCCAGTAAGGGCTCCAGCGCCAGGCATCAAATTCAGGGTGCGGCGTTGCCCGCAAGCACACGTCTGTGTCGCGCCCAAGCATACGCAGCAGAAACCAAATCTGCTTTTGTCCTTTATAGTGCCCGCGTGATTCGCGCCGGATAAACGTATCCGGCACGTCATAACGCAACCACTCGCGCGTACGTCCTAAGATGCGGACATGGTCAGGCAACAAGCCTACCTCTTCGTGAAGTTCGCGCAGCATCGCCTGCGAAGGGCTTTCGCCCTGATTGATGCCGCCTTGCGGAAACTGCCAAGCATGTTCCCGTATGCGCTTACCCCAGAAGACCTCGTTTTTTTGATTGACGAGGATAATCCCTACATTTGGACGGTAGCCTTCGCGATCAAGCATGGCCACTCCCTGCGAATTCAATACAATGCAGATGATTATACGTACCTGTTGGGCAATATGCCCTAATAAAATTTAGCTCCTATCCCATGCGCGCATCAGCCTTTCATATCAGCACCCTAAAAGAAGCCCCCAACGACGCCGAAATCACTAGCCATCAATTAATGATGCGCGCGGGATTGATACGCAAACTAGCCGGTGGCATTTACAGCTACATGCCTTTAGGCTTGCGCGTCATACGCAAGATCGAAAATATTATCCGCGAAGAGATGAACGCCGCAGGGGCGCTTGAGCTCTTGATGCCCGTGGTGCAGCCCGCCGAACTGTGGGTAGAGTCGGGTCGCTGGGAGCAATATGGCCCCGAGCTTTTGCGCATGAAAGACCGACACGGCCGTGATTTTGTGTTGCAGCCGACCTCTGAAGAGGTCATCACCGATATCGCCCGCAACGAAATTCAAAGCTGGCGACAATTGCCGGTCAATTTTTATCACATTCAAACGAAGTTTCGCGATGAGCGCCGTCCGCGCTTTGGCGTCATGCGCGGACGCGAGTTCACGATGAAAGACGCTTACTCGTTTGACCGCAACGTGGCCGACGCGCAAAAAAGCTATCAAATCATGTTTGACGCTTACATGAAGATTTTTGAACGTATGGGTCTGACCTTCAGAGCCGTCTCGGCCGACACGGGCTCAATCGGCGGCTCACAAAGTCACGAATTTCAAGTCATTGCCGATATTGGCGAAGACTTGATCGTGTACGACCCTGCCTCAGACTACGCCGCAAATATTGAGCTTGCCGCAGCGCCCTGCCTGCTTGAGCAGCGCGCAGCTCCAACCGCAGCCCTGAAGCTTGAGCCCACCCCGGGCGCCGCCAAATGCGAGGCCGTAGCTCAATTGCTGGGTGTACCACTCACTCAAACTATCAAATCGATTGTGCTCGCAACTGAGCACAAAGACCAACCTAGCCAAGTTTGGCTGCTGTTGTTGCGCGCCGATCATGAGCTCAATGAGATTAAGGCGGGCAAGATCCCTGGTCTGAATCATGGCTTTAGATTTGCCACTGAAACCGAGATTGTTGAACACTTTGGTTGCAAACCAGGGTATCTGGGCCCCGTCAACACAAAACTGCCAGTCAACGTGATTGCCGACCACACTGTGGCGAAGATGCATGACTTTATCTGCGGCGCCAACCAAGAAGACGCTCACCTAAGCGGGGTGAACTGGGTGCGCGACCTGCCCGAGCCTGACTTGGTGACAGACCTGCGCAATGTCGTTGCGGGCGACCGCGCGCCCTCAGGCAAGGGCCCGCTAGCGATTCAACGGGGCATTGAGGTCGGGCACGTTTTTTACCTCGGTACAAAATACTCTGAGGCGATGAAGGCGACCTTTTTAGACGAGACTGGCAAGCCAGCGCTGATGGAGATGGGTTGCTACGGGATTGGCGTCACCCGCTTAGTCGGTGCAGCGATCGAACAAAATCACGATGCCAAAGGCATTGTCTGGCCACGCGCGCTGGCCCCCTTCGAAGTTGTGATTTGCGGGGTCGGTTGGGGCAAAAGCGAAGAAGTGCGCAGCGCCTGCGAGTCGATTTATGCCGCACTCAAAGCCCAAGGGGTTGACGTCATTCTGGATGATCGTGATTTGCGCCCAGGCATTATGTTTGCCGAATGGGAGCTCATTGGTCCGCCCATCAGAATCACAGTGGGCGATCGCGGCCTGAAAGACGGTGTCGTTGAACTGTTATGCCGCACCGAGAGCGAAGCCACACGTGTCGCACTCGCTGACTGCGTCACGCAAACGATGACACGCTTGTCGCTGGTGTAACGCTTGAGCACAAGATCACAGGCGTTTACCTGCCGTCCGAAAGGGGCTTAGCGATGCAGCCACAGCCGCCGGCGTTTAAACACCGCTTTACTGTGCGGGTTTACTACGAAGATACGGATATGGGCGGCGTAGTTTTTTACGCCAACTATTTAAAATTCATGGAACGTGGTCGCACCGAGTGGCTACGCGCTGTCGGCATTAATCAGTCAGACCTCGTTGCGCAAGAGCAACGAGGCTTTATGGTGACCGAGCTAGACATTCGCTATCTTAAGTCCGCACGCCTCGATGACTTGTTACAAATTGAAAGTGAAGTCACACGGATGGGCCGAGCTTCGTTACACTTCCATCAGTCGATTTACCGAAATGGTGAACTTCTGACCGAAAGCAATATCCAAGTGTGTTGTGTAGAAACCGTTAACATGCGGGTCGCAGCAATCCCGCAATCGGTGCGTACCAAATTTGCAGTAACTATTCAGGAATAAGTGATGCCAACTACCTCTGACATGTCGATGCTCTCGCTGGTCTTAAACGCCAGCATCCCCGTGCAACTGATCATGCTGCTCTTAATTGTGGTCTCTGTTGTCTCCTGGACCTTTATTTTTTCGAAACGCGCCACAATTAAAAAGTCGTTAGCGCAAACACGCCGGTTTGAAGATGACTTTTGGTCGGGTGGCGATTTAAACGGCCTCGATCAGTCGGTTGCTGGGCGTTTAAACGAGAGCGGCGCGTTGGCCCGTATCTTTCATGCTGGCATGGAAGAGTTTGCGAAGGCGCGCCGCGCAGGCGCCACGCCCGCTAACGCACCAACACTTGACGGCGCACGTCGCGCCATGCGCGCCGCCTTTCAGCGCGAAATGGATGAACTCGAGTCGCACCTGAACTTCTTGGCTTCGACGGGTTCAGTCAGCCCGTATGTGGGCCTGTTGGGCACCGTCTGGGGCATCATGCACGCGTTCGTTGGCTTGGCTAATGTGCAGCAGGCAACTCTTGCTTCAGTGGCGCCTGGCATCGCTGAGGCCCTGATTGCTACAGCCATTGGTCTGTTCGCTGCGATCCCCGCCGTGGTCGCCTACAACCGCTATACACATGATATCGATCGTCTGTCGATTCGCTTTGAAACCTTTGTCGATGAATTCTTAAACATTCTGCAGCGGCAGGTGCGCTAATGTCCTCGGTACGCTCTAGTTCTGGGCGCTCTGGTCGTCGTCTAAAAAACGAGATTAACGTCGTACCGTACATCGACGTCATGCTCGTATTGTTAGTGATTTTTATGGTCACGGCGCCTTTAATCACCCCAGGCGTGATCGAACTACCCTCTGTCGGGCAAGCCGCCAATGTACCGCTCACCCCGCTTGAGATTCAAATCAATGAGGGCGGTAAGATCGAGTGGCGTAAACGCGAATCGGGCCAAACCTTCAAACCGGTTGAGCGCAACGCGTTAGCGCAAACCATTTTGTCAGAGCTTAAGCCCGACCAGCCGGTCGTCATCGGCGCAGACGGAAAAGTCCCGTACGACGTGGTCATGAAAGTCATGGAAGATTTGCGTAAAAACGGAGTCACAAAGCTTGGTTTACTGGTTGATCAAAAAGGTAATACAGCGCCTGCACCTAACGCCAAGCCCGTTAAACGTTAGCCCCCGTTATGTTGAACTCGCCTAAGCGCCTTTCGCACTGATGCCGCCTCGTCACCCTAAATTGGTACGCGGTCCGATTCTGCCCCCACGGCAGGTGATGAACTTGCGCGCGCTTGGCTTAGCACTACTGACCCATTTGATCTTAGTACTGATGCTAGTGCTGGGCCTTGACTGGAAAACCGAAGCCAATGGGCCGCTCGAGATCATGCTTGTTGCCGACGGCAATAGCCCCGTGAGCCCACCGCCCCAGGCTAAGCCTCCTGAGCCCAAGCCTAAGCCCGAGCCTGCGCCAGAGCCAAAGCCTGAGCCCAAGCCCGAACCGTCTCCTCCTCCGCCGCCTCCACCCCCGCCTCCGGTTGCCCCAGCGGCTGCGCCAACCCCGCAGGTTGACCCAGAGATCGCACTCGAACAAGAGGCTAAACGTCGGCGCGAACAAGACAGGCTTGAACGCGAAATGGTCGCCAAAGAGGCCGCCGACAGACGCGCAGCCGAAGATGCCATCAAAGAAAAAGAACGCATCAAAAAAGAACTCGAAATCGCAAAAATAAAAGAAACTGAACGGCTTGAACAACGCCGCCGCGATGCTGAGCGCGCCGAAGCTGACAAAAAGGCAAAAGAAGAGGCTGCTAAAAAGCTCGTTGCAGAGAAACTAGCCACTGAAAAGAAAGAAAAAGAAGAAGCTGAAAAGAAAACCAAAGAAGAGGCGGCTAAAAAAGCGAAAGAAGACGCTGCGAAAGTAGCAGCTGCCGAGAAAAAAGCCAAAGAAGAGGCCGCCCAGCGTGCCGCCAAAGATCAGGCCTTGAAAGACATGATGCGCGGCGACGCCTTGAGTGCTGCCGGGCTCCCCGGCGGAACCGCTGACCGCAATCAGTCAGGGGGTGGTCGCGATGACGGCTACGGCGCAAAAGTGCGGGCTTGTGTCCTGCCAGGCGTGTCGTTTCCACCGCCACCGCGGGGTGCAGCGGGTAACCCGGCGGCGCTGTACAGGGTCAGCTTGAAACCTGATGGTCAAATTTCAGACGTCAAACTGACAAAATCTTCGGGTAACATTAACTTTGACCGTGCCGTCGAAACGGGCATCCGCCGCTGCACTCCCTTCCCAAGACCATCTTCAGGAAGCTACCCAGGTTATATCGACGTCAATTACAATATGTATGACTGATAGGAGCCTGCAACATATGACGTTTAACCGACCTTACCCCCTGCCAACTGTCTGCAAGACTTCAAGTGCGGTTCTCTGCGCATGGCTGCTCGCTTGCTTGATGGTCACGCTCGCCCTGTTTTATGCTGGCACAGCTCGCGCGCAGCTACGCGTCGATATTTCAGGTACCGGCGCGCAACAGTATCCCGTCGCCATTGCTGACTTCACTGGCGATGCTGTGGGCAGCCAAATCGCAGAAATTATCCGCGCCGACCTAACCCGCTCAGGTCAGTTTCGACTGATTGCAACAACGGGAGCCGCACTGACAGCCGACTCAGCGATCGCTTACGACGAGTGGCGCACTCGGGGCGCCGACTTTATTGCACACGGTACGGTGACTCGCTTGGCAGACGGCCGCTTTGAGATTAAGTATCGCCTGGGCGACACCGTTAAACGTGGCCCACTCGACGGCTTCTCAGTTTCGGGCACCGAAAAAGAACTACGACGTAACTCTCATCAGATCGCCGATCGTATCTACGAAAAAATTACCGGGATCAGAGGCGTATTTGCCACACGAATCGCCTACGTCTTAAAACAGGGTAAGACTTACGAATTGCAAATTGCAGACGCCGACGGGCAAAACCCACAGGTGGCGCTACGCTCTCGCGAACCGATTATTTCGCCAGCCTGGTCTCCCGATGGCAGCCGACTGGCTTACGTGAGTTTTGAGTCTGGCAAACCCGTGGTTTACGTGCACCATCTCACGACCAGCAAACGTGCACCAGTGGCCAATTACAAGGGCAATAATTCGGCGCCGGCCTGGTCGCCTGATGGCAACACACTAGCCGTCGTGCTCACGCGCGATGGTCTATCGCAAATTTACACGCTGGGCGCTAATGACGGCGCTAACCTGCGTCGCGTGACCCGCTCGCCCTTGATTGATACCGAACCCTTCTTTGCGCCTGATGGTCGATCAATTTTCTTCACGAGCGATCGCAGTGGTAGCCCGCAAATTTATCAGACAGGCCTTGAAGGTGGTGAACCGCGCCGAATCTCATTCAACGGCGGTTACAATATCTCACCTCGAATTTCTCCGGATGGCAAAACTTTGCTAACTGTTACGCGTCGAGACGGCACATATCGTATCGCCTCGCTGAACTTAGCCACTGGCGCAGAGTCCCTTCTAACCGATGGGCGCGATGATCAGTCTCCAAGTTTTGCTCCTAACGGAATGCAAGTCTTATATGCCGCAATTCAAGGTGGTCGAAGCGTGTTGGCCGGGGTTTCTAGTGATGGTCGCGTTCGTCAAACGCTGTCTGTCCTGAACGGCGAAATACGCGAACCCACTTGGGGCCCTTTTTCTCAATAAACGTTTAATTTCCTCTTAAAGGATAGACCATGTCGCGCATCGCAAAAGCTCTCACCATCGCCGCCTTAGCTGCCAGTTTGGCCGCTTGTAGCTCGGTTTCTCTTGACGATAAAGCTGGGGCGGGTGGTGCAGACGGCTCTGGCATTCTCGACCCGTTTAATCCACAAAGCATCTTGGCCAAACAGCGCTCAGTTTACTTTGACTTCAATAGCTACACAGTAAGCGATCAGTACCGCTCGCTAGTTGAAACGCATGGCAAATACCTGGTCAGTACGCCTGCGCAGCGCGTGGTGATTGAAGGCAATACCGATGCCCGTGGTGGCTCTGAATATAATTTGGCACTTGGTCAACGTCGCGCCGAAGCAGTGCGCCGCATGCTGACCTTGTTAGGCGTCTCTGACACCCAAGTTGAAACCATCAGCCTGGGCAAAGAAAAACCCAAAGCCTTGGGTAACACCGATGCCGATTATGCAGAAAATCGTCGTGCAGATTTCAACTATAAGCGTTAAGCTTAAGCGCTGTGATCTGAACTAAACAGGGCGGCTCACTAGCCGCCTTGTCGTTTTAAAGGGATATTTCATGTCTTTGACCACCACCTCTAAGCGCGTGCTGAGCACCGGTTTAATTTTGCTGAGCTGCCTTGCAATCAGTCAGCCAGCGCAGGCCTTTGCCGACGATGATGCCCGCAAAGCGATTGTTGAACTGCGTCAACAAATTAGAACGCTCACTGAGGCCAACCAGCGCGCCCGCGTGCAGCTCGCCGATCAGATCGAAGCACTTGAACAAGAGGTGACGCGTTTACGCGGAGATATGGAACAGCTCGGACGCCCAAGCTCTGGGCTAGGTTCACCCGGCGGCACCTCTGGTGCGCGTGCTCCCGACGTCAAGTCTTCCGATCCGCGCGAGCAATCTGCTTTTGATCAATCGATCGAAAGTTTTCGCAAAGGTCAGTACAAAGAAGCGACTGAAAATCTAACCGCGTTTTTGACCCTTTACCCTGACAGCAAACTCACGCCCACGGCACAGTTTTATTTGGGTAGCAGCCGCTATGCGTCAAAAGACTTCAAAGGCGCTATTGCCACACTTGATGCAATGGTAAAAAGGTATCCCCGCGAAGCCCGAGCACCCGACGCGTTGCTAATGATTGCGGGATCCCAGTTTGAACTGAACAATCGCGCAGCCTCAAAAGCGACGTTGCAGCGTATCGTGCAAGAATACAAAGGGACCCCGGCTGCTGAAACGGCTGCGAAACGGATTCCTCTGCTGTAAGGCACGGCCGAGCCCAGTCAACGCGAGCCGGGATATCGAAGTCTTGAGTTTGGCTCGCGCCTAAACGCCGCCTTCCCGCGCTCTACGCCGCCGTCAGTAACAGACCGGCTACGCCTGCCACAATCAGTATGGTCCCGATCGTTTCTTGGCGCGTGCTTTTGCTTGCAAACACACGCCACGAAAGCAGTTGCGCAAACAACACCTCGACTAAGCCAAGGGTTCGCACGTTAGCAGCGGCCGTCAACGCAAAACCCAGAAACCAACCTTCTGAAGCCGAGGCGCCCAGCAAACCGCCCCAGATTGAAATGCGCCAGGCCTGCAGGCAGCGCACCCAAGCCTCGTAATGAAAAATCATCATCCATGCAGCCAGAAGCAAGGTTTGCACGCCTAACCCACAAGCTAGGGTGAGTGAAGCACGCATCAAAAAATGACCATCGCCTAAAGCCAGAATACCGCCCCTAAACGTGACCGCAGCAATGGCGAAACAGGCGCCGGCCGCTAACCCCAACACCGCAGGCTGCCATCCAGAACCCTCTTGAGGGCCGCTGGCGGGCTTGCGCGCCATCACGGTGACACCAGTTGTGGCGACAATAATAGCAGCCATTGCAAGCCATGAAATCGTATCGCCCAACACGACTAAACCGAACACTGCCACCTGAACGGGCTCGGTTTTGGTCCAAGCGGTGACCACCACAAACGCCCGTTGGCGCATCGCTGCAAGCATCAAGGCCGTTGCCGCAATTTGAGAAATTGCCCCCGCCGCCACAAACATTGCAAAACTTAAATCCATCGCAGGAAACGTTGACCCCGTTGCGTACAGAGCAATCGCCGCAAACAACGCGGCAAACGGGAATCCATATAAAAATCGTACCTGCGTGGCACCGAGCGTGCCAAGCTTTTCGGTCAAGCTGCGCTGAATCGCATTACGCCCAGCTTGCGCCGCTGCGGCAAAAATCGAAGCGGGAATCCATAACCAAGTCCAATCGTGCACAAGAGTCTCCGGTGAGAGTTTAGCGACGGCCAAGAACGTCAATTCGTTCGCAGAGTCAGCATCACCCGTTTATAGGTTGGCAATAACTTTTTGCAGAGGATATCAATGCCCACCCGCGTGCTGGAGCAAGAGCGCCACCGTTGCCGGATCAAGCACGATCCCCTCAGCACGCTGCTGCGCCATTTTTTTCAATTCAATTTCGCCCGGCACGATCACGGGCTTGGTCGGGTCGACTGCAGGGCTCTCGTGCAAGATCGACGCAAAATCCATCATCCGCTCTGACAGCCACTGCGCCGAACCCAACAGGCGCGTATCAATCAGAATAAAAAAGTGCCCCAAGTTTTGTGGCTCGTCGGGCGCATCGACCCAAGACTTCACGTGCGTCAGGTAGGCTGCGTTCGACAAGAGCCCCGCAAACATATCCACGAGCAAAGCAAGCCCGTAGCCCTTGTGCCCGCCGACCGGCTGTAAGAAGCCATCAAGCGCGGCCTTAGGATCCGTTGTAGGGCGACCCTGAGCATCAGTCGCCCACGTATCAGGAATCGACTCACCACGCTTAAACGCATTACGTACCTTGGCGCGGGCCACGACGCTCATGGCCATATCCAGTAAAAACGGCGAGCCGCCCGGATTAGGCACGCCAAAACCAAGCGGGCTATTACCTAGCCGGGCATCACTGCCCCCCCAGGGGGCAATCGTTGTTGTGGCGTTACTGCCAATCACACTGGCAAAACCCTCTTCTGCCGCAATCAATGAATAAGGTGAGATCGGTCCAAAATGATTGCTGCCGCGCGCAAACGCCATCCCAATGCCACACTGCCGCGCTGCCTCCATCGCCGCACGCAAAGCGTGCATGCCAACTAACGGCCCGACACCATTGTCACCATCCACCAAGCGCAGTGCTGCCGCAGGTGCTTGCACCGAAATCTTAGGCTGCGCACTAATCCCTTTGACCAACAGGCGCTCACCATACGACTCAATCCGCGACAGCCCATGCGTGCTTAAACCAAAAAGGTCAGCCAGTACCAGTACTTTCACAACATCAGTGGCGTCTGCTTGCGTCAGACCCAGCCCCTGAAAAGCACGGATTGCCAAGCCTGTGAGCTCTGCTTCAGACCAGTGTGATTGAATAGCCTGCTGTTGATTCATGTTGCTGAAAAATCCTATTGTTCGACACATCAAAAAATCTTCGCGAGCGTCACACGATTTCTGCACGTTGTGCGAACGGTGACGACAGCGGCGAGTGACCAAGTGCTGACATACTAAACGTTCTCGAGCTAGCGGCAAAATGGTGCACATCCACGCCGTGGCGCGCGCGCCCAACACACAAGCAGATAGAAGACATACACGATCAAGTCTCAGACACTCAAGCGGGTACTCGGCATACACGAGCAAGTCTCAGACATTCAAGCAGATCGCTGACATACGGGCAAGTCACTGAAACACAAGCGGGTTTTACTTCAACCACAGGTCAACACTCGAGTTTGATTGCAAAACTCGCCGACTTATGATTTGATGCAGCATGAGCTCAGCGCATAATTAAGTCTAAATGTTAAATTGCGCGAACCGAATACCCCATTAGAAGGTAGGTCATGCAAACTAATGCTACCGACCGCAAAGTTGCGGTTGTGACAGGTGCAGCCCGCGGGATCGGCCTTGCCTGCGTCAAGCGCCTTGCCGCTCAGGGCTTTCGCGTTGCCATGGCAGATGTCGGCTCAGCACAACTCGATGCGTCAGCTGCAGCGTTGCAAGCTCAGGGGTGGGATGTTTTGACGCTACCTGGCGATGTCGGGCAATATGACGCGGTACAACAACAAGCCGCTTTAATCTTGAGTCACTACGGGCGTATTGACGTCTTGGTCAATAATGCCGGCATTTCGCAACCGAAAGGCTTACTCGACATCTCAGAGGCCGAATGGGACCGCACCATCATGGTCAACCTCAAGGGCTTCTTTAACTGGTGCAAGGCCGTAGCACCCACGATGCTCGCCCAGGGCGGTGGCCGAATCATCAATATGTCTTCGATCAGCGCCATCACCGGTGGCAGCGCTGAAGCGGTCAGTAAGTTTTCATACTGTGCGTCGAAAGCCGGGGTGCTTGGCTTAACTCGAGGATTGGCTAAAGAGCTGGCGCCCACTGTGACAGTCAACGCCATCTGTCCCGGCTCAATTCGCACAGACCTGACTGAAGCGCTGATCAGCGCAAACCACGACCACATCTTACAAACAATTCCGCTCAAGCGCATCGGAACCCCGGATGACATTGCAGTTGTCGTCGAATTTCTGGCAACGGTCAACCCCTGCTTTATAACTGGCGAGGTAATAGATGTCGACGGCGGTCAGTGGGTCAACTGACCTTAGCGCAGACGGTCACACGTCAGCGGCAAAAAGCAGAACGCGGATTAGGCGGTCGTTGAAACTGTCTGCTTTGCTGTTGCCAGGCGTGATCTTTCTGATCGTGGGGCTACTGTGGCCGTTCGCCTCAATGCTCGGGATTTCGTTTTATGACAAATACCCTGGGAATACCGGCCTCACACTTGACCATTACCTGTTGCAATTCGAAGACTCGTACGCGTTATTTGTTGCCTTGCGCACGCTCGCGCTCGGCGTCTTGGTCACGCTACTGACCGCCGTTATTGGTTATCCCGTTGCTTGGTATCTAGCCCGCAGTGATTCTCGCTTCAAACACCTTGTGTTTCTAGGAGTCGTATCGCCACTGCTTGTCAGCATCGTTGTCCGCACCCTTGGCTGGACGATTTTGCTTGGCAACGAGGGGCTCGTCAACGCGCTATTAGTGAGCATCGGAGTTGTAGATGAACCCCTGCGGCTCATGCAGAGCTTCTGGAGCGTCGTGCTCGGTATGACGCACGTGCTCTTGCCCTTTATGGTTCTGTCCATTTCAAGTGTTTTAAGCAAGATTGACCAGTCGCTCATCGAATCGGCTGCGGTGATGGGGGCCACGCCTTTTCAGAATTTTTTGCGAATTGTCTTGCCGCTTTCGGTGCAAGGTCTTGCAGCAGGTTCGGTAATTGTTTTTTGTCTGTCCATCGGTGCGTACATCACACCGATCTGGCTCGGTCGTGGGCAGGTCAACGTCATGTCGATCTACATTCATGAGCAAATGGTTGTGATGGTCGACTGGCCAGCGGGTGCAGCGGCCTCAATGATCTTGACGATTGTCACGCTGATTGTGCTGACTATCTATGGTTTTAGCATCAAAAGGCACGCCAGGCGATGAGAAAAAAAACCTCCGAGAGAGTGCTTAAACTTTATGTCGCCCTCGTCCTTCTATTTCTTGCTTTGCCCATTGCCGTCGTCATCCCTTCGTCCTTTAGTAACGAATCAAGCCTGCGGTTTCCACCAAAAGGTTTTTCGTTAAAGTGGTTTGAAAAGGCTTGGAATACCCAGGCGTTCTGGGATGCGTTTCAGGTCAGTTTGCTAGTCGCAGCGGTCGCGACGGCCATTTCACTGGTCATCGGTACACTTGCGGCCTTTGCAATCGTGCGTCATCAGTTTCGGGGCAAGCAATTTTTCGAATTTCTTTTCATGACCCCGTTGGTATTTCCTGCAATTGTGCTCGCGGTTGCGCTCTCGATGGTGCTCGGTTCAGTAGGATTGTTGCGTAATTTCTGGGGTCTTGTATTTGCCCATGTCATCATCACCGTGCCATATATTGTTCGTACCGTCGGGGCTACCCTCTCTGAAATTGATATCGCTTATGAAGAGGCCGCCGCCACGCTTGGAGCGAATGCTTTCCAAACATTTTTTCGAGTGACGATTCCGATGCTCAGGCCAGGACTGATTGCCGGCGCCGTGTTTTCGGCCATCATGTCCTTTGACGAATTCACCGTCTCTTTGTTTCTTGTGGGCCCCGGGGTGATGACGCTTCCACTTGAAATTTATCACTACACCGAGTTTCAGATGGATCCGACGGTGGCGGCGATCTCTACTATGCTACTCGGTGTGACCGCCTTAATCGTCATTGTGATTGAACGTTCGATTGGATTAAAAAAGCAATTTAAACACTAACCGTCTTGCCCTGATTTCACTCAATGGAGTTTATAAAAATGAAACCTATCGATAAAGAAGACAACTACTTGTTGGACAATTTCAGGACTCAGCCACAGCGCCGAGATATTCTCAAATCGTTGCTAGCGCTAGGAGTGGGTAGTGCCTCGGTGATGCAGTTTGCCAACGCCTTAGCCACCGCTACAGATGCCGAGGTCGCCAAATTAGTGATTCTCTCGCAGCCGGGTGTTCTACCCAAGTTATGTAACGACATTTCGACTCCGTTGATCAAAAAAATGAGTCCCAAGACTGAAATTGAAGTCATCTCATCGAACAATGCTGCTTCGTATCCACGCATGCTAGCCCAACGTAGTTCTCCCTCGATCAGCGGCTCAATGATCAACGACCTTTTCGCGCAACGCGGCATCGCCGATGGGATGTGGGAAAAATTCGACCCAGCCATCATGACGAATCTTAAAAATATTCCTCCAGAGATCATGACTCCCGGAGGCTTTGGGATAATTTTTCTAATGACCCCCTACGGCATCATGTATAACCCTGATCGGGTCGAAAAACCCACCTCATGGCTTGATCTCTGGAACCCAAAATACGCTGGGCGTGTATCGATGTGGGATGCTTACTTTGACGCCTACATTATGGCCGCCATCGCGACAGGTAAAGGACCAAATATTCTCGAGGGCATTAAGGCCTGGAGTGCTCACAAGAAAAATATCGGGGCCTGGGTCAGCTCACCGATCGTTGAAGCTGATATGGTTGACCGCGGTGAAGTATGGCTAGC
>CAMEAW010000054.1 GCA_945911685.1 Bordetella parapertussis | reverse complement strand
CACTAATCGATAGTAAGACCGGTGTCCGTGCCCAGTCGCTGCCATTTGTCTATCTCGGTCTTGATCAACTGGCCGAACTGCTCTGGGCCATACGCTGCTTGCTCTATGCCATACGTTTCATACTGACGTTTCATACCCGGGTCGTTGACGATCGAAACAAATTCTTTTGCTAGGATTTGTACGATGGGCGCTGGGGTTGCTGCTGGTACCAACATGCCGTACCAACCTGTGAATTCAAAGCCCCTTAAGCCCGCTTCACCGATGGTCGGAATCTCAGGGGCGCCTGGATGGCGTTCTTTATTGGCGATACCCAGTGCGCGTAGCTTGCCGTCTTTGATCTGCGGGTAGGCCACCGATAAGCTCATCCACAATGCCGACACCCGCCCTTCCATCACATCGATCATGGCCGGCGCCTCACCTTTGTAGGGAACATGCAAAATCTTGACGCCTATGTCCCGTTGAAAGAGTTCCATCGCTAGATGCCCTGTCGATCCAACACCCGCAGAGGCATAACTCACGTCGGCGGGCTTAGCCTTAGCCAAAGCAATGAATTCGTTTAAGGTCTTCGTTGGAAAGTTCGAGCCCACGACCAGCAATAAAGGAAAGCGGGCGACAAGGCTTACCGCGGTGAAATCACGCAAAGTACTGTAAGGTATTGTTTTACTGTTTAGCGCTTGGCGAACCGCGGCTGGGCCCATGAAGGTCATGAGGATTGTATGGCCGTCGGCCGACGAGGCTGCCGCTGCGATCGTACCCACAACGCCGCCCGCACCCCCTTTGTTCTCGACCACGACCGATTGACCAAGCCGTTGTTCAAGCTTGAGCGCCAGCGTACGGCCCAAGCTATCGGTCAGACCACCCGTGGCGACTGGAACGATTAACCGAAGCGGCTTGGTAGGAAATGGCGGATCAGTCGCCGCCTGTGCAAATATAGGGTTTACACAAAGACACTGTGCGTACAAAACGGCTGCGATGAAGGGCTTCAACGTCATAGTGTTTCCAAAGCATAATGTTTATAGCAAAGACGCTTCAATTTTCGCGTCCAATGTGTACAAAATGCTCAAACAATGACTTGAGCCTGCAGCATTTTTCAACCCTTCTGTTTGTTGACGCTCCCGGTTTAATCTTCAGGCGGGATGCCAGCGGCTTTAATGAGATCTCCCCAATTCACGATTTCAGACTTCAGAAAACTTTGAAACTCTTGTGCGGTTGACGCTTTGACTGCCAAGCCGAGCATCGCGTATTTTTTTGCAAGTTCAGTGCTTTTTAAAGCTGTATTCAAAGCCGTTGAAATCCGCTGCGTCAGCGCGTCAGGTAGTTTTGCTGGGCCCGCTAAGGCAAACCACACGACCAGTTCATAACCAGGAGCCCCTGATTCATGAAGAGATTGCACTTGTGGAATTACAGGAAATCTTTCTTTCGTGGTGACTCCGAGTGCTTTGAGTTTACCCCCCTGTAACTGCGGAATCGCGACCGAAAGATCGACAAACATAAAATCGACTTGCCCGGACATGACGTCGGTCATTGCTTGAGGTGAACCTCGATAAGGAACTGGAACCGCCTGAATACCCCCCATGCTAACAAGCTTGGCTGCAGCAATCTGCGAGCTGCCTGAACCATAGGCATAGGTCAGTGTTCCAGGGTTTTTACGGCCTAGGGCAAAAAGTTCAGCCGCAGAATTAGCAGGAAACTTTGTCGAACTCACCAGCAAGGTCGGTGACTCAGCGATCATGCCAATAGCGGTTAAATCTTTGATCGGATCGTAGGGCAATTTTCGAAAGAGAGTGACATTGCTTGCGCCCGTTGTGACACCTAGTATCACAAAGGTGTAGCCGTCAGGCGGGGCCGCGACCGCTGCGTTGACGCCAATAATGCCTTGGGCGCCCGGCTTATTATCGATCACGACGGGTTGACCTAGATCGCGCGACATTTCTTCGCCCAACTGTCGCGCAACTGTATCAGTGGCGCTTCCCGCAGGAAAAGGCACAATAAATTTTATCGAACGCTCAGGATACTGAGCTGAACTCGTTGTGACTGCGCCAGCCAATACGCAGACGAGTAATAATTTTTGAATCATGTTTGTCTCCATGATGCTTTTATTGTTTTAATTAGTTATCATTCATGCGACGGTGTCTAGAAATTGTACCCCCAAAACAGTGCAGAGCAACAGCCACAATAACCCCCATTGCTTAGCGTTCTGTCACTAGCCTAATGGCGCTCAGGCTGTTGCGTAGCTGACTTCTAAAATATCTAGCTCATCAATCCCACCTGGGGTGCGCAGCGTGATGGTATCGCCGACACGCGCTTTATTTAGCGCGCGTGCAACCGGCGAGATCCAGCTGATTTTGCCGTTTAAGGGCTCGGCCTCGTCGACACCCACAATGGTCACACGGCGCTCTAAGCCTGTTTGATCCGCATACAACACGGTCGCACCAAAAAACACCTGATCACGGTTTTGTTGCTCGGCTGGGTCAACGATTTCGGCTAATTCAAGTCGCTTGGTTAAGAAACGCATGCGGCGATCGATTTCGCGCAAACGTTTTTTGCCGTACAAGTAATCACCATTTTCAGAGCGATCACCGTTTGAGGCGGCCCACGACACGATTTGCACCATGGCTGGTCGCTCTTCATTCATGAGTTTAATTAACTCGTTGCGCAGTGCCGCGTAGCCGCCAGGCGTCAGATAGTTACGCGTGCCTTTAGGCAGCGCAGCCGCCTCGGGCAGCTCGTCGTCATCCTCGTTATCTTGTTCTTTTACGAAAGCTTTGTTCATGTATTTAAAATCAGACGAGGTCTTTCCAAACTGGCTTTAAATCAGCTGGCAGTGGTGGCAAGCTACCGAACTCAATCTTGCTTTCTTTTGAACTATGAAAATCTGAACCGCATGAGGCCAGAAAATCATAGTGGCGTGCGACCTGCGCGTACTCTTGATATTGCGGCACAGTGTGGCTACCGGTGATGACTTCAATTGCTTGGCCACCGACATCTTTAAACGTGTCAAACAAAGCGCCAAACTGTGTGGGGGTGTAATGATAGCGACCAGGGTGTGCAATCACAGCAACGCCGCCCGCACCGCGGATCCACGCTACGGCATCTTCAAGATTGGCCCACTGCATGGGCTCGTGCGCGGGGCCATCGTCACTTAGGTATTTGTCAAAGACGCCTTGCACTGTTGGGCAATGGCCGGCCTCTACCAAGAAGCGCGCAAAGTGTGTGCGGCTGATCAGTTCAGGGTTGCCTGCAAACGTCAGCGCGCCTTCAAACGCGCCAGGCATGCCAAGCTTGGCTAAGCGCTCGCCAATGCGACGCGCGCGGCCTGCTCTGCCTGCACGCGTCTCAAGCAGGCCCTGCACCAAGGTGGCGTTTTCAGGGTCGATGCCTAGCCCAACGATGTGCACAGTTTGTTTGGCCCAGGTGACTGAAATCTCGACTCCTGACAAATACTTCATGCCAAGCGCCTCTGCTCGAGCGCGAGCCCTTTGCTGACCAGACACCTCATCATGATCCGTCAGTGCCCATAACGTCACGCCATAGGAATGCGCACGTTCGGCAACCACTTCTGGGTGATAGACGCCGTCAGAAATGGTCGAGTGACAATGCAGATCAGCACAAAAAGCTTGAGTTCGATTAGGCATATAAAAAATCCGTTACGACCTTGACTTGATCATCAGTCATCAGGGTTGGTGCATGGCCCACGCCATTAAACTCGTGCGACGTTGACTGTGGATTACGCTCAAGCATTTGCTGCAAAGTTTGTTTAGACAATAAATCTGACTCTGCACCGCGCAAAATCAAAACCGGCGTTTGAATCGACATGTAAGAAGACCACAAGTATTGTTCACCTTGAGCCGCGGCTTCGGGGGTCATGCTTTTAAAGGGCACAGCCAGCCCCAAGTCGTAGTGCTTAATCCAGACGCCGTTCTGCTCAATATAGGTGTAGCGCGTGAGGTCTTGCCACTGCGCCTTAGTGTGCCGCCCAAACGACGCTGAAGTTTTTTTAACATACTGGACTGCGTCGTCAAAGTTAGCGAACTCAATGGCTTCGCCTACATATTGTCCGATTCGTTCAAGCGATACCGGCTCAAGTCGGGGGCCCACGTCATTGAGCACAAAGCGATCGAGACGAACCCCCGTTGCCGGCAAGTTTGAGTAGTGTTGAGCTGGGGTCAGGGTTTGTTGTTGCACACGCGCCGACGCCAGCGCGCCAGCATAGGCCAAACCAATCAAACCGCCCATCGAGGTACCCACCCAGTGCAATTCAGAGGGTTGCAGACGATCGACTAAATTCACCATGTCGGCTGCGTACTGGGGGATTGCATAGAAAGCTGGGTTTGCCAGTCGGTCGGACATCCCGCGACCGACTACATCAGGGCACACGACCCGATAGTCTTGAGCCAAGCGCTTGGCCAAGACGTCAAAATCCCGTCCAGTGCGCGTCAATCCGTGCACACACAACACGACTTTTTTGTTAGAGGGATCGCCCCACTCGGTATAGGCCATACGGTGCAAGCCAGCGGGACTGCTGCACATAACTGCTTTTAGGCGAGGGGTGGCCATAAGGGCTCCTGGAAAACTAAGGCACAACTAAACTTATCGCTTATTGTAGTGGTTCTACCTCGACCTTTGATGCCAGTAACGCTTTCGCAGTTGGCTATAGGCCTGAACGTCCAACCCCTGTGGCGTGGACGCTGCCTCGACGGCCCCGTGGCGGTCGGTTTGCCAAAACTCTGCCTGCGCATCAAGCCACCGCTGCTTGATCGCTTGATGCGGGTGTCCAAAACGATTCAGATAGCCCGCCTGAACGATTGCATGTTGTGCGCTGAGCTGTTGCACAAATCTTAGTGACGAAGACGTATCTGAGCCGTGGTGCGCTACCACGACAAGATCCGCTGTCAGCGCCTTCGGCGACCCGGCAACTGTATCGACTGCGCCTGCCTTAACTAAGACGGACCATCCTGAGGAATTCTGCTCTGACGCGTAGTGCTCAAGCAAAAGTTGCTCTTGCTTAACCCCAATATCTCCTGGCAACATGGCTGAATGATGTGAGCCTTGAGCATGAAGCACACAACTTTGCGCATTCTTTGAAGGCTTGCCTTTTGCTAAGCGCACAGGTGTGCTCTGTGGGTTGAGTGTCACGTCGCCCAAATACCCGGCCTCAGGATGCAAAAATTGAAACACCACGCCATCCCACATCCAGCGCTGTCCTCGTTCGCAGAGCTGAACCCGTGCGGGCCTCTTTGTCGGTTCTAACTGAGTCATCGTTGGCGAGCTCTGACCAAGCCAGTCTTGCAACGAAAACGAGGTGTATAAGGTACCAACCGGCATCACCTTTAACACTGCTAACAAGCCCCCTGCGTGATCACTATCGGCGTGCGACACCACCAAGCCATCAAGCTTGCGCACGCCCAAAGCCCGCAAGGCTGGCAAGATCGTACGCACCCCGGCGTCGCTAGCGCCCTGACGTGGGCCCGTATCAAACAACACATCATGCGTCTGCGTTTGCAAAAGCACCGCGCCGCCCTGCCCGACATCAAAGGCAAGCAGTCTCCAGTGACCAAGTGCTGGTCGTTGCGGCTCAAATGACAAGACTGGCACTAACAAACACCAGCCAGCCCATCGCATGGGCCAGCCCGGGGGCTGCAGCGCCCAGCACACGCCAACCCCCGCAAGCGCCAAAGTCCAAAAGGGTGCCGCTGCCACATCAAAGGCGGCCCACGACAAATTTGCTAACCAAGTCACAGGGATCAAGGTGTATTCAAGTGCCAAATGTGCAAGCACTCCGCTTGCCGTAGCAAGCCAGCCTAGACCCGGTACCAATCCAAAGACTGCTAAGGCTAACGCCAACGGTGTCACCACAAACGTCAACACCGGGATCGCAAGCGCGTTAGCCAAGGGTGATACCAACGAGACCTGTTGAAACAAAAAGGCCAACACGGGCAGCATCGCAATCGTGATGAACCATTGCAAGCGAGTCGCCTCGACGCACAATTGTTTGGCACGCGCTGCGCTGATCGACCAAGGGGCTTTACTACCTGCGGCCCCTGCCGCGAACAAAATCCCCACCGCCAAAAACGATAACCAAAAGCCAGTCGCCAGTGGCGCCCAAGGGTCAGCTAGCACCACAACGGCTGCAGCGACTGCCAACACTCGAGAGGCTGACAGGGTGTGACGCAGCAATATCGACATTGCCACGCAGGCCAGCATAAAAAAAGTGCGTTGCGCGGGCACCCCCCATCCGGCCAACAAACAATAGAGCCAGGCAACTAGCATCGCAACAAGCGTGGCCACCACTCTGGCCGGCACGCGTTCACACAGCAAACGTCTGCGCCACCGCGCTCGTTTCATCATGAACAGCGTTAACCATCCGCCCACCGCGGCTAACATCGTCACATGAGAACCACTAATAGAAACTAAGTGAGTGATTCCCGTGAGGTTAAAGATCTGCCAGTGCTCTTGCTTGACGCTATCTTGGTCACCAATGGCAAGCGCGATCAACACCGCGCCGAAAGGCATGTCTGCGGTGACACGGCGCATTGCTTCGCGCACGTGATGTCTAGCGCGCGCAACACTTACCGAGAAGCTTGCGAAGGGTTCGTCTGTCAAAAAAACTGGTTTACCTCGCACGCGTGCAAGCGCACGAATATTTTTAGCAAAAAGATGGCCCTCGTAATCGAAGCCGTGGGGATTCAAGTTGCCGTGCGGGCGACGTAAAACTAACGCAGCGCGAAACGTCTGCCCAGGTATCACTCGTGGCGAGGCTGAATTTTTTAACCAAGAGACCTGCAAGACCTTTGGCACCCCTGGTGTCGATGGCGCAAGAACTTGTGCTTCGAAACGAAGGCTGTCTGAAGAGTCGTTAGGTAGAGAGGTGACCCGAAAGGTCAAGCGTGTGACGACGTTTTCGTGCACGATCAGTAATGCATCACTCAGACGTTGCTCGGCGCGCCAGGTCGCCCAGGCAACACTAAGCGCAAAGGTCATCAAAACGAACACGGGTCGCCACCACCCGCGCCCGAGGCGACGCACTTGTTGGCGCCAAGCTGTATGAAGTTCTGCTGCAACGCTGGGTTGGTCAACAACAGACGCGCGTGGCCCGGCACATACAAACCAAACGATCAAAACAAGGCCAAGAACCAGAGACGCTGCACACAACAGCCGTACCGAGAGTAGTCGAGGCAATCCCTGTACAAACACAGCACCAAAGACAATTGAACACGCAGAAAGTCGCCCCATGCCGAATCACAAAAAGTTGTGATGCTCTCTTAACCAAAGAATCAGCGCAAGCAGCAGAGGATCAATCTGTCACTCACCCACTGTTCGGCAAGCCGCCGAGTGATTGCCGAACAGCAGCACTGCAGAAACTTTTATTATCAGATTTGCGCGTAAAAACTCGCCATTCAGGTCGGGGGGATGTTAAGTGGTTTCAACGCTTCGAATTTCAGCAACCGCAAGTTGCGCAATGTCCTGTAACTTGACGTACTTCGGACTGTTTAGATCAACCAAAAAGTCAATCTGATCGTAAGATGACTGAACAAATCGATCGCCACTCTCACTACTTTGTCTTTGAATACCAAAAACAATCTGTTTGTGTTCAGCAGCGGATAAACGACTGATAAGACTTTTCGTAGCCCAAATTTGCCCGTGTCGGGCAAAATCACTCAGCCTTGCCGCGTGGTTAATGGTGTCGCCCAGCACGACCAGTTCTACCTGGTGATCAGACCTGAAAGTGCCAACCCACTCTTGCCCTTCGTGCAGACCAATGTTGAGTTTCAGGTCATTCAGCCAGTTTTTTCGAAGTTTCCATTCAAAATTTATTTTAAGCATCGCTGCCCGCATATCTTCGGCGCAGCGCAGAATGTCAAAAAGATAATTGCTGTCGGGCTCTGGAAAAAAGTAATAGACCACACCGTCGCCCGCATGCTTGCCGTGCGTTCCATTGTATTTCTTTAGAACTTGGCTCATTGCATGCCAAACTTGATTGATCAATTCGAAGTACTCATTGGGTGGTAACTCAAAACAGATCCGCACAGAGCCTTGAATATCGGCCACTAACACTGCAAGCGGCGTCAAAACTGGCAACTGTTGCCCGACCAGGGAATGAATGTTTTGGTTGTCCCCTGAAAGATAGCGAATGAGATCGTGGCTAACTTCAGAAAGAGGCGTGTGAACAATCAATATCCCTTCTCGAAAGTAAACCGCATAAGCCCGATAGATTTGACCGCCCGTGTGAGATTGACTTGACTGAAATTCAAATTCAGAAAATACGGGATTTGGGTCCGAAGGGTCTTGATTCGGCTGCCAATTGATCGTCTCTGCGAAAGCCATTAAGGCAGGGTCATTCAACTTAATTTGCTTTATCAGAGCGTCTTGACTAAGACGAAGCCCGACGATGTGGACGTGCAGGTTTGCCCATTGATGCCGTTGCTCAACGGTTAAACTCGCCTCTGCGCTAGCGAGTAACTGAAAGACGTTACGCTCGCTGCCATAGGCCGGAGGGTTGTTGAAGCGAAAGATATGCTTGCGGGCCGCTTCGTTAAGCCAGGTCAGCTCGAGGTTGTAATTGAGCACGTATGCTGCGTGCGGATGGTCACCAAGTGACACATTAGGCACAATTGTCAGATCTGTAACCGACAGTTCCTCCTGGTGCGAAGGACCGGAGGGCGGACTAACCTGGATTTTTCTAGCTGACGTGGTGAGGCTTGGGCTAGCGTTTGCAGCTTGCTCCTGTTGCAGCTGAGCCCCCTCGGGTTGCAGCCCATTTTCAGCCAGATACTCGACAATCTCTGCGATGGATAAGCCCTCGGACTTCAGGCTATGGACAGCGTTGACATAAGCAATCGCGTCGTCGGGAAAGTAGCCGAGCAGCCGCCCACCCGCCAAATCTGTATCGTCGGACGGAGACAAGACTACGGGCTTAGGCAAAATCCCAAGCCGGATGTAGTTATTCAGTGTCGCGCGGGAGATGCCTGTTTGATCAAGCAGCGCTTTACTTGAAATCATTTATACACCTGTATATATGAAGTCTCTTTGTAATTACAAAGAGGGAACTCTCATTTATACAGGTAAAGCTGACGTTTGTATAGGTTTTTTGTACATATGTGTAAATATCTCTATATTTTTTTATAGATATGTCTAATTAGACACAAGAAATAGCGTTTTTGTACAGAGGTATGGCTTATTTGCACATCTGTATAATTTCACTATTATTGAATTTTTAAATAAGCGGTGCCACATAACCATCTGGCGGGGGCACGTAGCCAGGTATTTGCGTCACATCAACCGCATCAATCTGCTCGGCGCCTAGATAGGCCTTAGCGTACTCAAGATAGACTTTTTCCCAGATGAATATATCGAACAGATCTGGGTCGATATGATGGGTGAGTTTCATCGTCCCCATAATTTTTAATGACTCAGACAAGCTTTTGGCTTTTTTGTAAGGGCGATCACTTGCGGTGAGGGCTTCGAAAATGTCAGCGATGCCCATGCAACGGGCTTGCACAGACATTTGATCTCGGGTGAGCCCCCTCGGGTAGCCCTTGCCATCCATCCGCTCGTGATGACCACCCGCGTACTCAGGCACGTTGCGCAAATGCTTGGGCCAAGGCAGTTGCTCAAGTAGTTCGATGGTTAAGGTGATGTGGTGGTTAATGATTTCACGCTCGGCGTCGTTAAGCGTGCCGTAACGAATACTTAGATTTTTGGCTTCATCGGGGGTCACTGCAGCTTGCATCGAGCCTTTCGCATCGCACCAAGTGTAATGCTGCGCGATCTGTGCAATCCGTTGCACGTGCTCGTCGCGCATAGACTCAGAGCCGGTATTGCTTTTCTTTAAAAACTCAATATCTTCAAGCGCTTGCTGACGTCTTTGCTGCGCCTGCTCTTGACTTAACTCACCTTTTAACAAGGCAATTTCAAGGTCTTTGACCACCAACTCAAAACGCAACTCAACCAAGGCAATACGATCATGAATCGCCTCAAGCTTGGTGGCTTTATCGACCACGTGCACAGGTGTTGAAATTTTTCCACAGTCGTGCAACAACCCAGCTATCCGCAACTCGGCGCGATCTGCGTCTGTCATCTGAAAACTTGCCAAAGGGCCCTGGCGACAGCGATTAACAGCATCGGCAATCATCATCGTGAGTTGCGGGACGCGAGTACAGTGCCCGCCGGTATAGGGCGACTTGTCGTCAATTGCACTGTTAATCAACTGAATCATCGAATCAAACAAAGCAGCCTGCGCATCGATCAAAATTCGATTGGCGAGCGCGACGGCCATCTGCGAGGCCAATGATCGAACTGTCGCTTGCTCTTCGTTGGTAAACGAGCGGACTGCCCCACTCTCATCCAACGGGTTCAACAACTGCAAGGCACCAATAGTTTCGCCATCTGGCGTGCGCAGTGGTACGGCCAACACCGACCTAGACTGATAATCGTTTTGTTTGTCGAACGCGTGTGTGCCCGAAAAATCAAAGCGCGTACTTGCGTAGACATCATCTACCTGTACGGTCTCGTGGGTATGAACGGCGTGACAAACGATTTTCGAATGATCGGGTGTACCGTCAGGCAAAAATAGTTCGATGGGTACCAAGGTAATTGGATGGCCCGATTTACCGCCCAAATGCACGCCCTTGCTACGCGTGTGAATGATGTCAAAGCTTAACTGTTTCTCGCCGATCAGGCGATAAAGAGTACCGGCGTCTGCATGGGTAAAATCCATTGCAGCTTTTAAAATAATCTCGTACAGCTTATCGGCATCGCTTTCTGTACTCAGAATCGTGCCAATATTCAAAATATTTTTAAGCATCGCGGGCTCCAGTCCACAGAGATCATAAGATGAATATGAATTTCTATACTAAAAATAATAGATTCCAGAAAACAAAAAACGGTTGTTAGGCGGTGGCTCGACGGTATTCAACACCGAAGCACCACGCGCGTAAGACAATTCTACCGAGCCTTTTGAAAAACTGGTTCGAACGCCAAATCCATATGAGGTTAGGCTAAACGACCCACCTACCCTGCCGGCAGCCTCATTGGTATTAATGTAGGTTGTACCCTTATCCACGAACGTGAAAAACTGGATAGGCTGACTCAACAGATCCGAAAACGTCACGTCTTTGCGTAATTCAGCAAACAAGCCAAGGCCGCGGTCTCCCATGATCGCACCGTAGTAGTAGGCGCGACCAATCGGCGGGCCACCAAATGAAATCTGATTAGCGATCAACAGACTATCGGCCGTATATTGGCCCACTGCCCCCGCGTGAATACTAAATTTATTGGGCAAATACTGGGTACGCGAAAGATTGAAAGCAAACTTGTTAAACGAGGGATTAAACCCAGGGACCGATACGCTTAAGTCTCTCGCGCTAGAACCGCCCAACCCCGATAGCCCTTGGTAATACCCAACACTCAGATTGGTAATGCCTCGTGCCCACGTCGTATTTGTCCAGCGTAAGGTCAAGTCAAACACCGTTGACTTGTCAGTCGTGAAAGGCATTGCTGCGAGTAGGGTTTGCGTTTCGCTGAACGTCACCCCACCGTCAAGCACCAGCGAATTTCCACGATTGCTAAACATTGGATAACTCAAACGCGGCGCAACCGTTGTGCCCTGAGACAACAGATTGAGATCTGCCACGGTGGGCACGGGCTGACTTTGGGCATACAGATAACTTAAGCTCGCCGACAACCCCGAGTTACCAATCGGCTGCGAGTACTTTGCTGAAAACGACAGCATCCTTTTGAAGTCTTCAACCGAGCCTGAGCCTAGCGAAGCGCTGGTGCTAAAACTTAATTGATTATCGACGTCAAACAAGCGATTGACGGTGCCAGCAAACGAAGCCCCCCAGGTGCCAACTGCTGGTGCGTTAAAGTTGTTAACCGACAGCGAATAATAATCTGGCAACTGGCTGACATTGAGCACCATTTCTGATGAGCCCAATTCAGCACCTTGCCGCAAAACAGCGTTGACTGACGTTGACGGAAACGCGTTGAGCGTGCGAATGGCCTTTTCTACACTTGGTAAATCAAGTGGCTTTTTATTGACCAACCCTGCTGTAACTTCGTTGATCTTGGCACGGTTTCCGGTCGTGCCGCCTTCAACATAGAGTTCGCTCAGATAGCCTTCGATCACCTTGATCTTGAGCACGCCATTTTCAAGCGTCTGTGGGGGGATATACACACGGCTTAAAAAATAGCCGGCCTGCTTGTATTTATCTTCGATTGTTTCAACCACTTCGTTGAGCTCTGGCAACGAAACGGGTCGATTGATAAACGTGGCAAAGTACTCTTGTAAAGACGCATCCGAAAACACCGCATTGCCATCAAAATCAACTTCACTGACATTGAACTGCAAATCATCGAGTGATTTTTTGATTGGGGTCTTATCGGTGCGCTGCATTTGCAAATTGAAGCCTTGCGAGGCAGCATTCGATTGATTTAATTGATTGTTTTGTAATTGCTGCTGTGCCGCTACGTCCATTTGCGACTCTCTTACCGCTTGCACACCTGCCTCGAGGTGCGGCGTCGCGGCCTGAGCCGCCAAGCCCAACAGACCTGTTAGGACCAAACAGAGTCGTGAGACCATCGAACAACACGCAGTACTTAACCTTCTGGCAGTCATCATTTATCTTCCATACGAATGACAACTCCAAACACCTTCGCGTGCAGCCGTTCAAGGTGAAACTGAAATAAGGGGTCTGTGGGATAGCGCTCTGCCAGCGCCAGCGCAGACTCCTGCGCCTCGGATACAATCGCTGCACCATCCGCTGCTTGCGCATCGTTCGCAACCATCACACTCGACTCTGTCGAGTTCCAATGGCCTAGGCCCTTGACGCCCACGACATCGGCCCGCTGCAAGAGCGAATAAAACGCCTGATAGTCAACATTTAACTGAGACGCAAACTCCTCTTGCGTAACGGGCACAAACAGCCCGACCGCTTCACTCTTGCCTTTGAGCACCACATCACCAATTTTTCTGAAACGTTGCTCGGGCGCTTGCTCTACAGTTTGCTGGGTACAACAGACACGCGTACCAAAATATTTATTGACGCCTTCGGTACGCGCTGCCGTATTCACCGTGTCGCCTAAGGCGGTGTAATCCATACGCGACTGCGATCCAAAATTGCCAATCGTGGCAAAGCCGGTATGCACACCGATTCGTGTTTCACCAATGGGGATGCCTAGGTCATTTTGCTTTTTTCTAAAGGCCTCGGCATACACATCCAAAGCCAGAGCGCATTGCACAGCGCGCGCCGCGTGATCGGCTTGCTCAAGTGGCGCATTAAAAATCGTCATGATGGCATCGCCAATAAACTTATCAACGGTGCCTTCAAAACCTAAAATGATCTGACAGGCACCATCTAAGTACTCGTTGAGCACCTCGGAGAGCCTTTCAGAACTCAGCGCCTCAGACATGGTCGTGAAACCTGCGATATCTGTAAAAATAAAGCTCACTTCGCGCCTTGAGCCCGAAATGCTGAGCGCCTCTGGGCGATCCATCAACTGTTTGACCACCTCCGGCGACACATAACGCGAAAACGCACCTTGTACAAACTGCTTTTGCTTACGCTCGGCTTTACCAATCAACATATCCATAAACCAGACTGACAGACCAAGCGCAAGCGTTGGCGCGACCAAGGGTACAAGTGGTAAACCAAAACGATGACCTAGCATGGCACCTAACCAGCCACACACCACCAACACCAAGCTAGCCAAAACGTTAAAGATGATGCCCTTTTTGAGCAGGCCGATCGCAATCCCCAAAACAGCCGTAAACAAGACCAGCAGATGTGAGCCCAATATTTGAAAACCTGGCTCTGGCCGTGCATCTAAAATTTGTGACAAAGCGTGTGCGTGAATCATGACGCCTGGCATCGAGCCTCGCTCGCCGTCGCCGTCGATCACGGCCAAGGGCGTTTCATGACGATCTGTAATCGACAGCACTGCTCCAATCAACACGACCTTGTCTTTAAACCAGGCGTCTGGCAATACCGCTAAAGCATGCGCCGGGTAAACAGCAAAAGAACCTGTCTCGCTGTCGGGTGTCGCCCGCCAAGCGATCTCGACCAAACGCTTTGGCGTGTTAATGCCCAAAATTTCTGCAACTTTACGAACAAACCCCTTTGGCTCGTCGGCATCGCGCTCTCCTGGATACATCCAACGCACCGAGCCATCAAGCGGATCTTTTGCCAAATTCGCAGCGGCCCGTTGGTCTTTTGGCACAAAGGCATTGAGATACTCGAGTTGATCTTCTGTCACTACAGTTGACAAGTTGCTATAGCTCACCACCAAAGGTGTCTTCACCGAGCGCAAGGTCTCTTTGAGCAACTCATCTTTTTCAGGCTCGGTTGCCTGATCAAACAAAATATCGAGCCCAATGACTTTCGGACCCTTCTTTTCAAGCGTCTTAAGCAAGTTTGCTAAAAACTCACGATCAACAGGTGACCGGTACACAAACTGCGCCAGCGTGCCTTCGTTAATCGCCACGATGACGATGTCTTTGGCCTGAGACATCACAGGCTGGAAAGCAGCCGTACGAATATCTTTCGAAATATTGTCTAGATTTTTTAAAAAACTTAAATACTGTACGCCGGCTAGCGCAAAGACAGTCGCTAAGGTTGCAGCAGCAAAGGCCGATAGCAACTCTTTAGTTTGGCGTGTCATCACGCTCATGGCGTGGACGCACCCAATTGCCGCAGCAAGGCATCCGCCTGCTGGGTACAGCCTTTTTCTAATAACCACGCAATCAAGATGACCCGATCGCCCTCTGCGATGGCCTTAGGAAGCTTCATCAATTGCAAGGCGAACTCTTGGTCGGCCTGTTGAATCGTAAAGAAGTTGAACTCATTTTTGAATTCAAGTTTGCTTGCCGGCAAACGCGCGGCGCCTCGGGGCCAGATAAAGTCTGCCTTATACGAGCGGTCTGACGGCACCAGCGTAAAGCGAGTCTCTTGGCTAGAATCTGGTCGCCAAAACGTCACTGTTTGATCTTCGATCATGCAGCGCATGCCCGAGCGACTCAGGTCGACTAACCAAGGTTCGGGTAAAGGCATCACCTCTTCGCCAGCCCGAATCACACCCACTGAACTGGTTCGCGCAGCACGCGTATTCACAAGCGCCGCAAGTGCCTGTTTGGGATCAGATGCCACAGCGGTCGGCGGCGCGGGGGTTTTACTGAACGGACCACGTAGTGTGATCACGGTGCCGTCTGAGCGGATTAACGTTAAACGCTCGCCCTCTTTCAGCGTCAAGACTTGATCACCATCGATTTGGGCGCCCGCCTTTAAGTTAACGCCGCGCGCCTCCATCACAATCAGAGTCTCGGCTTCAGCCAGCATACCTACCCCCGCCAAAACCAGAAGCGACAAGGCTGTGAATAAAGTCCGTGCTCGACACAGGCTCTGAAAGCGCAACAAAATCTGGCTCTGAAATCGAGAAACGATCAAACCGTGTGCTTTAGATACGCTTGAGCACAGAACTGTAAACATGCTCGAACGGTGTAAAGGTCGATTAACAAGACGCCCGTAGTTCATATTTTCTTAACAGTCCCAGCGCCTTCTTCGGCACCATCGCCCAGCAACACAAAGGCACCCCAAAAGACTGGGTGTGCAGTCGCTGGAATTGCTAGCATTTGAATCTGAGCCTGTTGCAAGGCGCGAGCACTGCTACGCGTCATATCGGGGCCTAAGCTTGCAAACACGCGACCCATCAAGCTGGTTGTGGCCTCAGACGGCACGCTCCAGTGCGTCACCAGTAGATTACGGGCACCAGCAAAAAAGAACGCCTCGGCCAGCCCAGTTAAGGCTTCGCCGCCAAACTTATCGCCGCCACCAGCTGTGTTGCAGGCAGATAGCACCACTAGATCAGCGTTTAACTTCAGCTGCGAAATCTCACTGGCGTCTAATAAGCCATCTTCGATTTTGGTCACAGCGGCTGTGGCTGGCGGTGACAATACCAAGGCGGGTTCAGACTGACAGCGTAATTCACCCGGTAATAAACCGTGTGTCGCAAAATACAAGACGCGATAGTCACTAAGCCGAATACTGCGTAAGCGAGCTTCGGTTGCCTGTGCACCTACGAAAAACTCTGTAGCACCAGATCCTTTCAAAAAGTTTGAGACCGTCTGAAGCTCTGTTTGCGTGTCAGGCAGTGAAGGCATGTCCGTCAAAATATTGCGTGGGATGGGGCCTCCATCGCGACAGGTCACTGCCGCAAAGGCAGGTGGTTTGGCAACCGGCTTAGCGGCGGCAGT
>CAMEAW010000053.1 GCA_945911685.1 Bordetella parapertussis | reverse complement strand
GGCCTGCATATGGATTGTCAAACTTTTCAAGAGTACGTTGCAGTCTCTGCAAGCGTAGATCTTGCCGTGGTTGCTCAGGCAGATTTAATTTTATTGTGTGTCAAATCCCCCGACACCACCAAGACGATCCAAGCGATTACCCCGTATTTGCAAAAGCACACCGCAATTGTGAGCTTGCAAAACGGAGTTGATAACGGTGAGCGCATTTGCGCCGTTGTTAACAATCCAGTGTTTTCGGCTGTCGTGTATGTGGCAACAATTATGGCGGGGCCTGGCCGCCTAAAACATTTGGGACGAGGCGAGTTAGCCATTGGGCAATCACCAGGTAATCATAATGATGCCAGCGCCGCGAGTCAGTTGACGGCGCTTGCCAAGCTGTTGACCGAGGGGGGCGTCCCTTGCGTGGTATCGCCAGACATCCGAAAAGATCAATGGAGCAAGTTTCTAGTGAATTGCAGCTACAACGCCATTTCAGCGATCGGTCAGTTGACCTACGGCAAAATGGTGCAGACCGAAGCGGTGCGTGTGCTGATTAATCAGTTAGCCGACGAGGTTGTGAGTGTGGCGCAGCATCAAGGGATTGCGCTTACGCATCAAGAGGCCCAAAAGGTCAACGACATGATCCCTCATACAATGCCGGGGCAATTGTCTTCAACAGCGCAAGACCTTGCCCGTAAAAAACCGAGCGAGATTGAATTTTTGAATGGTTTGGTTGTGCGTAAAGGTAAAGAGTACGGGATCGCGACCCCAGCCAATCAAAGTGTGTATGCCTTGGTCAGAATGCTTGAGGATGCTCAGGCACAACACAACGTATAGATGCCTACCATTGTTACCCTCACGCTAGGCGGCGTGAGGGTAGGCTCTGCGTCTTGCGGTTTCAAGTTGCAGCAGAGTAATCGATCTGACCTCACGTTGACTGGCCTGAATATGCATTTCCATTAATTCACAGGCCAAGCTGGCATGGCCCGCGATAATCGCTTGTAATATTTTTTTGTGCTCAGTGTACGTCGCCTCGATTCGGGGGCGCTTGGTGAAATCGAGTTTGCGGATCATTCGAATACGCTCTGTAAGATCCCAATGTACGCGTGATACTTCTTCATTGCCTGCGGCTCGTACGATGGCGCAATGAAACTCTTCGTCCCAAATGCTGACCTGTCTGCTATCTGCACTGCGCGCAGCAACTGGTGCTAACCAAATCTCAGCTAACGACTGAAGCAGGCGCGCCGCTTCGCTTTTTTCGCTACCTTTAGGGCGAGCGATAATTTTTTTGATTGAGGCAGTTTCAAGCAAAATTCTCAAGTCATAGAGTTGATCAAATTTTTGAAAGTCTAAAGGCAAAATTCGCCAACCACTGCGGAATAACACCTCGATATGGCCGTCCTGTTGCAGGCGTGCCAGGGCTTGACGAAGGGGAGTACGCGACACCGCAAGACGGTCGCAAAGTTCGTGCTCAGTAAAACGATCGCCTGGAAATAATACAAAATTGCCAATATCGTCTTTAAGTTGTTGATAGACTTGGTCGGCGAGCGTGGTTCGAGTGGCTTGTTGATCTTTTTGTTGTTTCATTTGAATGAATTTTGTTTGAGCGCTTTTCGTTCTGGTTGGCACTTATTTTCTGACTTCACGCTGAAATATTTCAAGGCTTAACTTCTTGATTTCGATAAATGATGGGCTTGTCAGTGTTTGAATAGTTCTCGGTCTAGTGTCTGCATACTCAAGGATATCTGAAATAGTGGTTGGACGCTTGGTCAATAGCAAGACTTGATCGGCCAGATACACGGCCTCTTCCAAGTCATGAGATACGAGCATCATGGTGGTGTTGGTTTGCATGAACACCTCTTGAAGCTTTTCTCGAATAAAGAGCGTCATTTCAAAATCTAGGGCTGAGAAGGGTTCGTCTAAAAACAGAACTTCAGGCTCAGGTGCCAGTGCGCGCATGATTGAAGCGGTTTGCTGTTGCCCGCCCGAGAGTTCGTAAGGATATCGGTTCAGGTCGAACTTCACATCAAACGAGGCTACCAATTCTGCCAGTCGACGGTCAACCTCTGCTTTGCTTTTACCCATGAGTTTGAGCGGGTATGCGATGTTATCGATGGTGCGCCACCACGGAAACAACGCTTCGCGGTAGTTTTGAAAGACATAGCCGATTCGCGTATCTTTCAGCGACTTACCGTCAAAGAGAATTTCACCAGCATCGATCGGGATGAGACCGGCGATCATGTTGATCAAGGTTGATTTGCCACAGCCGTTAGGGCAAAATATTGAGACAATTTTTCCTTTGGGAATGTTGAGATCAAAATTCTCATAGAGTGGCCAGCCTGCAAAATACTTGGTTAGGCCACGAATAGTGATGTGTGTACCAACGGGTCCGGGCCGAAAAGGCGCTACAGGAGCCTCAGTGAACATAGGGCCGTTTACGATGCGACTCATCTTCCGCTCCAGTGAACGATGCGTCGTTCAAGAAATAAAAATAAGATATTTAGTGTGTAGCCTAAGACGCCCGCTGCAATGATGGCGGCATACATAATCTTTGTATTCATGACTTGTTGTGCATCAATAATCTTGTGTCCTAGGCCATTTTCCGAACCAATGAACATTTCTGCCACTACGACGATCACTAACGCCATGGATACAGCCGAACGAAGCCCAACAAACGAAGGCTGCAGGCTTTCCCAAAACAGAACGTCTTTAAAAATTTGCCAACGGTTAGCGCCCATGACCTTGGCGGCCGCGACGCGCTGTTTGCGTGCATTGATGACACCGTAGGCGCAATTGAAGATGATGATGAGAAACGCTCCGAAGGTAGCGATTGCCACTTTGTTGATATCTGAAATTCCAAAGATCAGCAGAAAGAGTGGAATCAGTGCAGAGGAGGGCGTTGATCTAAAAAAATCAATTAAAAACTCGACGCTGCTATAGGCGCGCACATTGCTACCAAGCAAGATCCCAAGTGGCATGCCGATGGCGGTGGCGATCCCAAAGGCGAGCAGCGTACGATAGAGGGTGACACTAAAGTGTTGCAATAAGTCACCTCCAAGCATGCCCGACATTAACGTGGCTAACGTATCTGCCGGAGGCGGAAGCAAGATCGCTTTCACCAGACCGAACCTTACCACTAGATCCCAGATCACAAACAACAGCACCGGGCCGAGCAAAGGCAAAAGAGAGCCCCATTCGAATGGTTTGCGCACGATAGCGCCTGTTGCCAGTTGAGACGCTTGCCAACCGGGTTGCCTTGAGGGTTGAGATTGATTGTCGGGCATGATGTTTACGCTTTGTAAAGGATGTTTTCAATCGCAATCCTGCGACTGAAGATACCTTTTTCTGAAAACAGATCGAAAAACTTTTGAAAGTAGGCGGTGTCTGACGCGCTAAAGTCGGTTGACATGAGATAGTCGGATATGGGTACCTCATTGGTGAGATCGCCCTCAATTGCTGTGTAGCCTTTTAACGAAGGGCGCGCTTGGGCTGGCGCGGTTTTGACTAAGTCGACGCCGCGTCTGTAGGCGGCGATATAACGCTTGGTGACCTCAGGATGCTTCTTAATAAACTCTGTTGTTAAGCTCGCTGAGCCCCCGTGCCAGGGTGCCATTTCATCGCCCAACACATAACGCGCAATTACACCAACTTCAAGGTTTCGCGTTAGGCCTTTGAGGCGACCGACGGTGCCGGTCGGTTCGAGGGTGTAACAGGCTTCAATCTGGTTCGCTGCGATGGCCGCAACGTGCTGTGCAATTGGCAGCTCAACGACAGTGGTGTTGACGGCCTTGGCACGCTCAAGCACAGTTTTAGTGAGTGTGACGTTTTGAATGCCCGGGCCACACCCAATTTTTTTTCCCGAGAGTTCAGAAATTGATTTTAGTGCGCTATCTTTCGCGACGATAAATTCATCGAGTACATATTTTGCATTCGTGGGGTTGGTGCATATAATTTTTAGCAGGTTCGGTTGCGCCAGTTCAGCGATTCCTAAAGCTGCTGAGGCCGTGCCGTTTGAACTGCCACTTAGTCGCCCTGCCAACATCGCCTCGGCAATCTGCTGGGGGCTGGCAAATTTCACAGCCTCAACGTCTAGGCCTGCCTCTTTAAAATACCCCTTATCTACCGCTGCAAAAAATGGCAAACCTGAGGCAACAGGCCAATAGCCGATTTGAATCTTAGGCCCAGCTTGCGAAAATACTACCGAGGGAATGGATAGCCCTGCGAGGCCAGCGGTAGCTGCCTTGAGTACGGTACGGCGCATCGTCGATGTCGTTACGCCAGCTGGGTATGTTGGATCTTGCTTTTTCATAAAAGACTCCTTGAAGGTCGTAGAGAAAATGAAAAGATGGTTTGAGCCGTTAGGTTGACTCGCCGCGAACAAGCGATTGGATATAAGCACGCCAACCGCCAAAATGACTGATCTCTAAAGCATCAACAAGCGCTTGAGGTTCACAGATAAATCCTTGCACTGAGCTGCCATCGCAGAGCACCAGTGTGCCGATTCCTAGTGGGCTCGCAATCAGTGAGACAAACGAGCCGTAATGCTGCAGAGGCATCTCCCAAACCTCGACTTCAACGGCATGCCCTGCATGCTCTGCCATGCGCAGCAAGCCTGGTTTGGGCGGGGTCGTATTCTTAAGTGCGTATAGTTTGTAATGTGGAGCCGTGTGCGTGCGTGAAATCAGACGCGCCCCACGTCCGGTTAACTGGTCATTGAGCGGCATACCGCTTAAGTGTGCGCCCACAACCGCCACACAGACCGTCGCCACATTTGGTAGCGTCAAGGGCGCGATGCTCTGTTTGCTCTGTAAGAATTCTGCGGTCACACCAAGCGGCAGGGCGCCGGCATCTTGATAGCGAGCACCAAGTTCAGCAAGCACCCAATCACTTGCGCAAGGACCGATGAACGTCACTCCAAAGGGCAAGCCATCTTCACGAATACTGCTAGGTACTGAGATCGCCGCGTAGTCCAACAAATTGACGAAGTTTGTGTAGTAGCCAAGGTTACGATTCAATTCGATAGGGCGCGTCTGCATATCTTGAATTGAGTAGTGTGTCGGGGCCGTCGGGACGAATAGAATATCGACGGCATCCCAAAGTCCATCTAACTGTTGCGACAGTCGCCGTAGTTCAGTTTGGGCTTCAAATACGTCGGCTGCGCTGTAGCCTTTGCCGGCGGCGATAATGCTACGCACAGGTTCGATTACGCTTTGCTCGTGTTGATCGAAAAACGCGCGAATGGCTTGATAACGCTCGGCGACGAGTGCGCTGCCATAGAGCAGCTCAGCGATTTGTGCCAAGGGCGTGTAATCGACCTCGATTCGTACGCCACCAAGCGCAATGAGGCGATCGATCGCGAGGCTAAATTCTTTTTCAGCTCGCTGGTCTCCGAACCATTCCAGTTGCTTTGGCACGCCAAAGCGAAATGAGGTACCCAAGGGCACGGCGCTGAGTGTCAGCCGCCTTGAGTAAGGATCTTGAGCGTCGTATTGTGTACCGGCCAACAGGACTTGCCACGCCATTTCTACTGTTCGGGCGAAGATAGAAACACAATCGACACTTTGGGCTGCGGGCAAAACCCCCCGAGTGCTTAACAGACCACGACTCGGCTTGAGCCCGACGATATTGTTCAGCCCTGCTGGTACGCGACCTGACCCTGCAGTATCGGTACCAAGCGCAAAATCAACCTGGCCCGTTGCGACAACGTAGGCGGAGCCCGCGCTTGAGCCGCCACTGACTAAGCTCGGATGAAAGGCGTTCGGAACGGCTCCGTACGCCGACCGAGTTCCATTTAAACCGCAAGCGAACTGATCTAAGTTAGTCTTTCCTACCAACGATGCCCCCTTTTCGAGCAATCGATGCACTACTTCGGCGTTTTGAGTGGCCATACGAGAGAAGTCTGGGCAGGCGGCTGTTGTGGGCAATTCGGCCACGTCGATATTGTCTTTGACGGCAAAGCGCAACCCAGACAGAGCACCGTGTAGACCCAATGAAATAGGGTTCTCAGGCTGACTGATCCAAGCGTGAGCGGGCAAGCCGTGCGCTGCGCTCAAAGCATCTGGGCTGACGGGTTGGTTAATCGAAAAGCGCAAATTCATTGTTGGGCATCCTATCTTGTATACAAGTTTGTATGCAATTAGCATGCCAGTTTTTTAAAGCCAGCAAACCAAACTAGTCTGGCGGTCTAAAAATGACTTGGCAGGTCTTGTAAGATGGCATTGGTATGGCTTGGGCGCAGTTAAGATGGGTCAGATGATTTTCTCCCCTGAAGGGCTGGAGTCTCTGATTGCGTGAGGTGCTGATTGCGCGGTCGTTGCATGAAAAACAACAAACAATCTCTGAGAGATCACTAATGAATAGCAAACTTATTAGCCAGCTACGCCATGGCATCGCCGTAGTCATTACGTTGGGTACGATTTTTGGTGGCGGCCAAGTGGTGGCTCAAAGTGCTGCCGACAAATACCCCGAAAAAGCGATCAAGATCGTTGTGCCGTTTCCGCCCGGGGGCTCCACCGATACCCTTGGGCGAGCGATCGCTCAAAAGTTGCAAGAAAAGTGGGGTCAACCAGTCGTTGTTGAAAATCGCCCCGGTGCGAGCACGTTGATCGGCTCAACCGCTGTCGCAAAAGCTGCGCCTGACGGCTATACCTTGATCGTCTCGGTGAGCAGTCACACCACGAACCCCGCCATGCACTCGAGTATGCCGTTCGACACGCTGAAAGACTTTAAAGCGATTAGCATGCTGGCAAGGGCACCAGTCTTGATGGTGGCTAACCCGAATTTTCCAGCAAGTAACATCAAAGAACTGATTGAGCTTGGCAAGGCCGGAAAAATCAAGCTTGATTATGGTTCAGCGGGCGTAGGTACGATGACGCACTTAACCGCGGAACTCATCAAAAAACAGACAGGGCTGGATTTGACGCACATCCTCTACAAGGGCGGTACGCCCGCGATGTTGGACGTGATGTCTGGCCATCTTGCCCTGACCTTCGCGACGCTTGGTCAAGTGCAGCCGCAAATTAAATCGGGCAAGCTTAAAGCGCTTGGGATTTCGTCCGATACGCGTTACGCCTCGGTTTCTGATATCCCAACCTTCAAAGAGCAAGGCCTCGATGTGGTGACCGTTGAGTGGTTTGGCTTGCTTGCGCCTGCTGCCACACCACCAGATATCATCGCCAAGCTGAATGCCGAGGTCAAACAGATCATGGCAAACCCAGAGCTCGGCGATCGCCTCGCTTCAATCGAACTGGTTAGCTCAACCCCAGCGTTTCTTGAACAGTTCATTCAAAGCGAAGTGAATCGCTGGAGCCCGGTGATTAAAGAGTTGAACATCAAAACGAATTGAAGGCTCGTTTGCTAGCGAGAGACTGCTCGGGTGTTGGAGACCACATCCAAGCAGTATGTACAATCTGTCACTCAACAAAACAGACGATTTGCCGATGTAGTTAAAACGTTCGGTGTAACAGTGGAGTAATCCTTAGTGAGCCATGGTTCACCCAACATCCCTCAGGCCGTGCCTCTAGGAAAAGACGTTTCTTATCCCACGGGTTATGACGCGGCACTACTTTTTCCGATGCCACGAACGGACGCACGACGCACGCTTGGTCTTGCGGGTGTGCCCGGCGAGACGACGACAGCGAGCGCTTTGCCGTTTCAAGGTTTCGATCTCTGGAACGCCTACGAACTCTCTTGGCTGAATGCAAAAGGCCTACCTAAGGTCGCGCTGCTGCGTCTAAAGGTGCCGTGCACCAGCCCCAATATTATTGAGTCAAAATCCTTAAAACTTTATTTGAATAGTTTTAATCAAACACGCCTTGAAACGGTGCATCACGTGTTTGATCTCTTGCGAAAAGATCTTGCAAGGGCAAGCGGCGCCGAGCTTGAACTTGAACTTGTTGGGCCTGACCAATTTGCAAATGAAACAATCGCCGAGTTTGTTGGCGCTGATCTAGATAAATTAGATGTTGAGATTGATTGCTACCAGCCTGACGCCTCGCTATTGAAATTGAAAGGCGATGCGCCTAAAACAGCAGTAGCTAGCGAGGAAGCAGATAGCAAAGCGGCGTTAAACACCTCAAACGCATCAGACATAAGATCTCAACCAAAGATCGCGCACACGAGTATCTCTGAAACCGTCTTTTCAAGATTGCTCAAATCCAACTGCCCAGTCACCGATCAGCCCGACTGGGCTTGTATCCAGATTCAATACACGGGCCCAGCGATCGATCATGCGAGCCTCTTGAAATATATCGTTTCATACAGAATGCACAATGGTTTTCATGAACATTGTGTTGAAAAAATATTTATCGATATTCTCAAGCAGTGCGCGCCCACCTCGCTCTCTGTGTATGCGCGCTATACCCGTCGCGGTGGGTTAGACATTAATCCATGGCGTGCGACCTTTGATGTCAAACCGCCGACGATCGGGCGGAGTGCGCGCCAATAAGCGCTGTGATCGAGATCAGTTAGGTTGTGTGCAGATAAGGTAATCAACTTCAACTTTGTAATCGACCATCATGTTTGAGCAAGAGCACGTACGGCACAAAACCTCTTCATTAATCTGGCCGTGTTTCAAAAAAGAGTTTGAACCGCGCCCGTCACTTGATACGCCTCGTCGACCAGCAAGACTTGCCGCCACTTATCGAAAGTCAGGCAGGGGTGTGAGATGTCAAACGCCAGCATATCGCCGACTTCGATATCAGCGCCGTTGGGGATACTCATAAACGCATGCTGATCCATCATGGCGGTAATTTTCCAGTCACTGGGTGCGGGCTGTGGTATCAGGTTTGCACTCGGGCGATAGTGCAACGAAGTGATTGGCATCCCAGCGTCAAACGCTGCGTCGCGTTTACCTAGGGCGACAATCGCACGGTTTGGCTCAGGCACAGCTTGAACGTAGGCCCACAATTGAAGCGCAGGCAATAAGCTGCGGCCCATCTCGCGTGCAACGGGATTGCTGGCCTGTATGCGTTTTTCAGCATTCAGATAGACACCGACGTCGTGGGTTAGATAGCAACCCGGCCTTAAAATGACTTGCAAGGTTTGGTTGCTTGCGAGACTCTTGCCGCCAAACTCTTCGGCAACAACGTCAAACCAGGCAGAGCCCGCGCCACTGAGTATCACCCGTGGCTCTATAAACTTGTTTTGTAACGCTAGCGCCTGCGTGCGAGCCAGCACATGTTGTAAGAGGCTCCTAATCGCTGGCTCTTCACTTAAGACACCTTCATAGAGTTCAACGCCGACCAGGCTTAACGCTTGTGGCCAGCGAGCGATGGCGTCAAGCACGCTTTGTTCTTGTGTGAGATCGCGTATACCAGTGCGCCCACCACCAACCCCATACTCAAGCAATATTCTCAATTTTTGTTGTTGGTCAGAAAAAAACTTACCAAGTGCGTCAGCGTTTGCCGCCGAATCAACAATGCAACAAAAATAGAAGTTTGGATCTGCCTGTTGCAAGCGGGCGATGATCGCCATATTGCCCTTGCCGACTAATTGGTTTGCCATGATGATGCGAGGTACGCCGTGCGCAGCCGCTGCTTGCACTTGCGATGCAGTAGCGAGTGTGATGCCCCATGCACCGTACGCGAGTTGCATTTGAAAAAGCTCTGGGCTCATGGTCGTTTTACCGTGCGGCGCAAGCTCAACACCGTAGCGTTCGATAAACTGCTTCATCCAGACAAGATTGTGTTCGATACGACTTTGGCGTAAGACGGCAACCGGCAAGCTGACGTCTTCGTTCAAAATGCTCCAGCCATGTGAGCCGCACCTTGCGAAAGTGCTGCCAGGCGTGACAGACCCCAAACCTTTGCCAAGTGTGTCGAGTTGTGTTTTTTGAATCAGATTTGTATGCATGGTTAAGTGTTACCTGAAGTATTCAGAGGGTAGGGTAGCCGTGAAGCCTTGCTGTCGCGCGTGCCGCTATTCGTCGGGGATGAGCCTTTTGCCTAAGCTTACAGAGGCATCGACTTTGTAGCCGAGTGCCTCATAAAAGCCCAGGGCTTGTGTGTTTGTTTCACGCACTTGCAAGTTCAATTTTGGGCATCCGACCGCTAACAAAAGTGCTTCACCGAACTGCATAAGGTCTTTGGCATAGCCGCGTCGCTGATGCTGAGGTGATACCGCCAGGTAGTTGACCCAGCCCCTATGTCCTTCGTAGCCAAACATCGCGCTCGCGACAATTTCATGATCGACATCGCCCACGACAAACCACTCAGGGTTGACCGCGAGTTTGCGTTCAATGTCTAGGTGTGGATTGTTCCACGACCGGATCAGCCCGCAGCACTGCCACAGGCCGACGACTGCCTCAGTATCGCTTGAGATGAATGGTCTGATCTTCATTTGCGCGTCACCCCTTCATGGCATCTGCGATTGAAATTTGAGTTTGAGTCATCAGGACACCAGCTTATACAAGGACCAACCCACGTTCAATACAACCAGTGCCATTAACGTCATAAAAGTGAATTTCATTCCAAGCACACGCTTGCTGAAATCAGGCGGTGGTGTGTTGATGCCAACGACATGAATCAAACGTCCAATAATCAGTGTGACACCCGGAATCGCCACTAACCACCAGAGCGCGCCGTTTAGCTCCAAGCAAGCAAGCAATATCAACCCAAAGGGCACATATTCGGCGAAGTTGCCCTGAGCACGAATGGCTCGTTCAAGATCGTCGTGGCCACCGTTGCCTAACCCAACTTTATTTTTTCGTCTTAAACCGATGACCGCAAAAGAGAGCTTGATAAAGATGCCTGTCAAGACGGCGGCGATGAGTGAGGTGACCGTTAGCATTTGAGGAGTATGTTTTAAGGATTGGTAAAGACTGTAAATCAGGTTATCTAATTTTCTGATGATTAACACTAATATTAATCATTGGACTATTCATCTAAAAGCGCTCAGACTCATTCTAACGAACTAAAAAACTAAATGGGCTAACTTAACCAAGGAAGAATCATGCGCATAAAATCATCCAAAACCCTCATAGATATTGGTATTAGTGAAAAGGATCGCAAGGCGATTGCTCAAGGTTTGTCGGTACTTTTGGCTGATAGCTATTCGTTATATTTGATGACGCATAACTTTCACTGGAACGTGAAAGGCCCAATGTTCAATACCCTTCACACCATGTTCATGGCTCAATATACCGAGCAGTGGACGGCACTTGACTTGATCGCAGAGCGAATTAGAGCACTTGGCGAGCCAGCACCCGGTACTTATAAAGAGTTCGCAAAGCTGACCTCGATCAAAGACGTCGAGGGGGTCCCCAAGGCAATGGAGATGGTTAGATTGCTTGTGAAAGCTCAAGAGGCGACAGCCAAAACCGCTAGAAAGCTATTTCCGCTAGTTGAAAACGCAAACGATCAACCGACCGCAGACCTGCTCACCCAGCGACAAGATATCCATGAGAAAACCGCCTGGATGCTCAGAAGTTTGTTGGAAGAGTAAGGCTCCCCAAGGGCGAGAAGGCTTGCCGGGTAACCGGTTAGTCTCGCACTCAAGCGGTCACTACTTTATATTTTTTTTTCGGTCAGCAATTTCGGCTTGTATTTTTGCAAGCATGGGCTTATCAGGTGAAGACCATTGGCCACCTGAGTTATTCACCATGTAATTTAATGCTTCAGCAAAGTGCTCGACGGATAAGTCTGCTTTGCCGCCCTTTGGCGGCATTGCCCGTACGCCAACATAACCATGCGCAGTAATGATGACTTGGCCCTCGTCGATCAATGGTTTCCAAACATTTTTATCGCCAAATTTTGGAGCGTTTGTGACACCTGAGTCGTGACAAGCAGCGCAGACTGCTTTGTAGGTCTGTACGCCGATGACATTTTTTTCATCCGCAAAAACAGGTTCACAAAAAGCCAAACACAGGGTTGCATACAGGCAAGACTGAATTTTCATCGCAGCGACTCCTCAAATGACAGCAATTATTAAGTTAAGGTAGGTAAAGCGATCTTGACTACTCGTTATAGAAAACACCATTTAAAATGGTCAAAGCAACGCGTTTGCCCAAATCAATACAAAGATTCAAAGCTTAAACGCAAAGAAATATGATGACTTTCGCGCTTTTGTTGACCGCCGCCTGAGCCAAGGCTAATTCTTTATAGCAATCACTCCAAATTTTGCCGCAGATTTTTGGAAAACGACAGCGCCAGTGGCTCTGTTCTTGATCACAACATTCAACGTAAGCGTGTCGTCTGCATTCTGTGCCTTTAGTTCAAAGCTCGAGCGAAGATCGACCACCAGTTCTTCGCCGTTCCAGTTACCGATATTGTCAACTTCAAACATCTTGTACATGCGGTACTCAGAGCCGTTTTTGAGCTCAATCTCTGTTTGGACACTACGACTGCTCATGCACGCTTGCACCCTGGTTTTTTGAGTGCCAACCATGCAACTGATATATGCTATGTATGGAAAATCGGCAGCTTTTTTCTTTTCTGCCGCAGACTGTGCCTGTGACTGTCGACGGATCGCCGCCTGCTCGTTGGCGGCACGTTCAGCCCTTAATTTTTTGATTGTGGTCCGCTTTACCGCGGCCTCTTTCTCATCATGCAGGAAAGCAATCAAGCCACTCGGCGTCTGTGAATCGCCTAAACCTGCGTCGTTCAGTCGTTTCAGTGCAGCCTGATACTGTTGATTGGTTTGAATGCCGAAGGTATTTAACTGAGATACGTCTTGTGCGTCTTGAATACCCACGCTGAGAGCAAAAAGATACATCTCTAAGGTTTCAAACCCTAGCCCCTTGGCATATGTATCGCTTAGTTGAGACTCTGTGACGGGTTGGGGCATTAGACGAGCAATAAATTGTCCGTCTCGATCAATTGCGACTTTAAGTTTTGCAATTGTGGGCCCATTTCCTAGAACGACTGTGCACCTTCCGTTGGGTAGCTGCAAGTCAACGTACAACTCATCGATACTATTGAATTTGCTGTGCGAACTTGGGCGTCCGGGTAAGAAAGTCTTGAATTGTTCTGTTTGCATCAAGGCTTCGATCGGCACACCAAACCGCGGTGCGCTAGCTGCGCTTGGCTGCACAGAGCAAGCGTCTATTTTGCCTCGACCGATATTGATCGCGCTGAATATGGCCTTCTCGCCATTTTCTGGAGTCTGTGCCATACGAAGAATAAAGGCTTCAGCCTCTTGTTTGTCTTTTTCTTTCTTAGCGGTTTTTTTGGCAATGGCTTCTCGGAACAAGGTAACGGGTATCGCTAAGAGTTCATAAAGTGAGCCGTTATCGATCCCGCTGCGCCATTGTGCGCTCAGCGCCGGGCCTGTGTTGGCATCCATATAAGCCCTAGGAACTGCATAGGCATCTAAATCACAACCTGAACTGCCTGTTACATAATAAACGGAGATGATCTTACCAAACTGCTTTGCTAATCCAGCTTCAATCCCATCTGCTATTGCACTATTTAATAGATCGCCCTTAAGGGGACCACTATCGGGTTTGGGTTTAAGCGGTATGCCGCTTGGTGCGGACATTGGTGTCGGCCCACTAAAGCCTGATCGCGTTGTGCTGGGTGAACTCTCATCTTTGGCTGGAGTGTGGCTGAGCATTTGGTAGAGCATCAGCGGTCGAAGCTCGGAGGGGACATCTTTTCGAGTCGTCGTCAGCTCTTTAAAAATTTTGAGTGGAATTGCCCGCCCATCTGTTTGTATAAGCGGGCGTATGTCGACACATACTCTATCACCCGCTACCCGCCAGTTACCATCGATTGAACGTTGGATCACATCACGTTTTTTAGTAGAAGCCAGAATAACGATATCGAGTAGGGGGCTGTTGGCGATCGTTTCTACAATACTTTCAATTGGTTTGAGCGCGTTCGTAGGCGGGGTTGCTGTTTGGGCCACGGTGGTCGCAGATTGCCGCGGGGGCGCTGAAGCAGAAGTAGCAGGAGCAACCGAAGTGGGAGAAGTAACCGGAGTCACCACAGTAGCGGGAGTAACCGTAGCAACAGGAGCAACGGGAATAGCAGGAGCTACAGGACTTGTTGCCGCAGAATTGGCCGCTACTTGCGGTTTAATGGTTGACGTCACTACATTGACGCGCGCCATCTCAATTTTGCAATCGCGTATTTGTTTTGAATTAGAAAGCATCGCACCGTTAAGTGCTATTTTTTCTGCTTGGATTGTTGTGCTGTTTAGTTTCCATTCCCAAGAGTCACCGTTGTCTCGGCGACCGACACCACTTACAACGACTTGATTTTTGTCGAGGCTGACATTCCAGGTTGTTTCCTCCTTGCCTAGCGCACTGCTACCTTTCTGTACAAAAGTTGTTTGTCCTGTCAGAAGAGACCATTCGGATGTTGAGGTGAAACCCGGGCGACCGTTGCCTAGGTTTACGCCGCATGTTGTCACAACACTCCAGCGCCCCTCTAGGTTTAAGTCAGCTGCACTCGAGTTGATATAAAAAGCACAAGCAAATAACGCTAACAATAAGCGCGGAGTATTCATGTGATTTGAGAAATAAGTCGTGGGCGGCAAAACTATATTAAGCGATCTAGCAAGCTAACAGCCGGGCCGTTGTGATGGCTTCGCAGCAGCAGCAGCGTTCAATTGCGGCAGCGCACCAAACAGGGCGTATTTTCTGCTTTTCAATTTCACGTCCTTTGGGTAAAGTAAGTGTTGTCATTTAGACGACCTATTTTGGTCGCATCAATATAAAGAGCGGGAGACCAGCATGGCAATAGTAAATCTTAGTGTCAACGGCAAAGCGCACAAGGTCGAAGTCGAGGACGACACACCCTTACTTTATGCGCTACGTGACCACCTTGAAATCAACGGCCCCAAGTTTGGCTGCGGTCTCGGGCAATGTGGCGCCTGTACGGTGATCGTTGATGGGCAGGCGATACGTTCATGTGTGACGCCCACAACGGCGATGCAGAGCAAAAGCGTCACGACACTTGAAGGGTTGGGCAGCTCAGCAAAGCCGGGCAAATTGCAACAGGCCTTTATCGATGAGCAGGCTGTGCAGTGTGGCTACTGCATCAACGGCATGATCATGACGGCCAGCGCCTTTCTCGCCAAGAATAAAAACCCAACAGACGCGCAAATTAACGAAGCGCTCGCTGGGAATCTATGCCGTTGTGGCACTCACCAGCGGATTGTGGCGGCGGTCAAACGCTACCTAACTGCTGCCTGAACCTACCCACAACCTATCCATTCACAGGTGAACTCATGAACGCATTCACACGACGCGAATTTTTGAAAGCCAGCGGTGCTGGTATGTTGCTGGTTAGTTTTTCAATGGGCGCCAGCCAGGCGGCCACAAATTACGGCTTACTTGCCCCTAAGAGTGTTGCTAAAGACGTGCTGGACTCGTGGTTATCGATTGGCGGTGACGGTAAGGTTACAGTCTTTGTTGGCAAAGTTGACCTTGGTACTGGTACCAAGACTGCGCTCTCGCAAATTGCCGCCGAAGAGTTATCGGTCCCGTTTGAAAAAATTTCTATGATCATGGGCGATACGGCTACCACGCCTGATCAGTGGCTAACCGGTGGGGCGATTACGCTTTCTCAAGGTGGCTCTGAATTACGAATCGCCGCAGCAAATGCACGCATCGCTTTGCTCGCGCGGGCGTCTGAAAAATGGAACGTGCCTGTTTCTGAACTCAGCGTGAAAGACGGTGTGATCACCGCGGCGTCTAAACCAGGACAAAGTCTCTCGTATGGGGACGTCATTGGAGAAGGCTTTAAACTTAAGGTTGACCCTAAGGCTCCTGTCAAATCACATAAAGAATATACGCTTGTCGGCAAATCGATTCAGCGTGTGGATATCCCCGATAAGGTCTCGGGCGAACATATGTTTGTGCACGATTTTCGCTTACCGGGCATGCTCCATGCTCGCGTGATTCGCTCGCTAACTGCGGGTGCAAACCTCGTGAGCTTTGACGACTCAGAAGCAAAAAAACTCAAGGGTTACGTACAAACGGTTCGCAAGGACAACTTTTTGGCCGTCGTCTGCAAGGATGAATGGTCTGCAGTAAAAGCCGCGAATGCCGTGAAGGCGACTTGGTCTGCCGGTCGCGAGCTTCCTCCTCAAGCGAAGATATTTGAGCACTGGCGTCAGTTGCCAATTGCTAAAACTGAAATTACACAAAACGTCGGAAACATCGACGCAGCTCTCGCAGGTGGTGCGAAGCGAATCAAAGCCACCTACAACTTTGCGGTGCAAACACATGCCTCGTCGGGGCCATCCTGTGCTGTGGCAGACTTTCGCGATGGCAAGATGACCTTATGGTCGGCGTCGCAATCCACGCATTCGATGCAAGACGAGATTGCAACGTTAACGAAGTTACCCAAAGATTCGATCCGCCTTGTCTACCTCGACGGCTCGGGCTGTTATGGGCGCAACGGGCATGAGGACGCTACAGCTGATGCTGCACTGATTGCACAGATGATCGGCAAGCCAGTTCGCGTGCAATGGATGCGTCACGATGAAACCGCGTTGGCACCTAAGAGCCCCCCCAGAACAATGGACTTCGAGGCGAGCTTCGATGCGCAAGGTAATGTGACAGGTTGGCAAAGTGATTTCTATATCGCCTTGAACCATATTGCAGCGTTTAAGCCGCTAGATTTTCCCTTGCTTGCGACGGCCGAAACGGGGAATCCTCGTCCCGGTAACTGGGTTGGCTTTTTGTTTCAAAACTCAGCCGCACCCTACGCGTTACCAAATATTAAGGTCACCACAAAGCATATTGAGCAGCCGATATTCCGCGCCTCGCACTTGCGCAGCCCAGGTCGTATCGAAAATAGCTTTGCCAACGAATCCTTCATGGATGAACTGGCGGCAACAGCGAAGGCGGATCCTGCCGA
>CAMEAW010000052.1 GCA_945911685.1 Bordetella parapertussis | reverse complement strand
AAGCGAGGCCGATTGTCACCAATGATGCCGAGGGTCATACCGCGGCCAAAGCCCTTGCTTGCGAGTCCGCCAGCCAGTTCGCGCACAGTCTTGGCTGCGTCTGCCCAAGACTCCGTCTGCCAAATACCAAGAAACTTCTCGCGATATGCTGGATGCGTTGGCCGCACCCGCGCGTGCGACAGCAATAGTCGAGGAAACGTTGGATCGCGCGTTAAGTCGAAATTTTCTTGGGGCTGGCTAGACATGCGTAAATAACCTTTTTTGTCTCATGCAAGCAAGTTCTCTTTATAGATCATCCGCCATTGGAACGGCTTGAACTTGCGTGATTCTTACGCACATTTTGCTAAGGGATAAAACAGTAAAGTAATGGTGCTTTGCAGCATTTTCTGCTCGCATTGTTAATTTGCACTGAATCCTGACCCATCAAAATCGACTGCGCTATCGCGCGGTCGATTTTGGTTCAGCTATTTGGTTGTTGTGGTCGCTGAGCGAACCAGAAGGCTAGGGCGCCAATCACAGCAATACCCGAAATCGCCGTAAAGCCAAGCTGATAATCGCCAGTCACATCGCCTAGATAACCGGCGATCAATGGGCCAATAGTTTGTCCAATCGCTGCGATTGAGGCGGATATGCCAAGAATCATTCCGATCGACTTTCGGCCAAAATAGTCTGCCCGAATCGCTTGCATGAAAGGGCCTCTGATGCCCCAGGCTAAGCCGTGACCTAAAGCGAAAAAGATCAGCTCAAGGGCATGGGTGGCATACGTCAGTACGAACAACGCACCCGCATGTAACAACATGCATGACGCCGCGACAAGCCTTTTCTCGAACTTGTCTCCTAGGTATCCGCCTATTAACACGCCGGTAACCTGAGAGCCCGTCATGATCATGATGAACAGAGATGCTTGCGTGATGGTGTAGCCCATCGAAATTCGCATGTGATTGATGGCGTGGGTGTTAACAGTCATCACTACGACGAGCGCGATCCTGTGCCCCGCCGCTAAGAGCCAGAATGCTTTGGTTCTTAGTGCTTGTCCGACAGTGAAGGTGGGCTCTGGCGTAGCGGCTGTCACAGAGCCGTTTGCTTGAGCTTGCGCCTGGCTGTTCATACCATCGACGACTTCGCCAAAATCTTCGGGTCGACGCCGAAACAAAGTCGCGAGCGGATAACCCACGATGATGGAGATGATGCCGCTACAAAAGGCAGTGGCTCGCCAGCCAAACATTTCGATAGAACCGGCAATCAAGGGCACGAAAAGTCCGCCGACAGCAAAGCCAAGACCGACGACAGATAACGCTCTCGCTCTTTTCTTTTCGAACCACTGAATCACAGCGACGTTGAGCGGGAAGTATCCGAACATGGACATGCCAAGAGCGCAAATGATGATGCTGAGGTAAAAGCCTGTCAGGGTTTCGATTTGGCTCAGGCAAATAAAACCTAAGCCAAACAAGGTGATGCCCGTTTTGATGATGCCCTTGGCCCCGAAACGGTCTAGAAACCAGCCAATTGCAGGGCCAAGTAATGCTGCTTCCATGGCGAGCATCGCCGCGCCTACGGAAAGTGAAGTCTTGCACCGAATAACGCATCATGCTACGAATCGATTTTCCTTCTGGCACGAGATCAAACGCTTCGTTGCTATTGTTCCAAGGTGTCGCCTGGGCGACAAACGGTGTGAGGTACAACGATGATTGAACATCAGCTCGTCATGTAGGGAAAAGCCCCAACATTTCTCGGTTTAGTCTTTCAGCTGCGTAGAGATGTCTTTGAATGCGTCCTGCTCAGCAATAAATGCCTCGACGACAAGGGGATCGAATTGAGTATTGCGCCTCGAAATAATCTCTTGAACGGCCGCTGGGTGCATCCAAGCTTTTTTATAAGGACGCTCGCTTAATAGGTGGGTTGTTGCAAGTGCCAATGCTACGGTCAATTTAAAACTCCGGTAAATCTTCAGGTCCCAAAAAGCGAGCGTAAGATTAAACACAACTCCTGAGGCGGCAACGAATGATTTCAGTCTGTGAGAGCGCGAAAACTAAAACATTACTCCATAACGCAGAATGACACGACGGGTTTCGTGAAAGCCAAATTGAGTATCAATGTTTGTACCGTATTGCAGCGTAAAGCGTCCCTTACTTGTGGTGGCGACCGCGCTGAGCAAATAGCGATGCGTCTGCAACGCGTTGTTATTGCTTGTGCCATTCAAGGCTGTTTCCGCGCCTGACACATACAAATACGTTGCTGCGAGGGAGAGGTTTGGATTGATATGATAAATGGGACCAATCTGGCTGGTGTAGAGTGGTTTTTGTGTGAGTTGTGCGTTACCAAGCCCCACCTGGTTGTTTGGGCTGAACCACATGACATCGAAACCAAGCATGCCATCGAGATTTTTGGTGAGTGCGGTTTGATAGGCGATTTGTAGGTCGCCAGAGACGCGTTTGTTACCGAAATTGTATAACTGCTGGTTTGAATAGCTGCCTGTAGGTAACGTTAAAAATCCTGCGATGCCCAAGTAGGTTCGGGTCGCACTGTTAGCATAGGGCCAAAGTGCGGTCGCGACAGTAATATCGCCGATGCCATAATCAGTGGGCGCGTTAGAGGCCGCGCCTCCGGGTTGTAGCATTCCAACAGGAAGCTGGACATAGGACAGGCCGGTATAGCCTCCGAGGCTGTACGTGCGCCCAAGTTGAAGTTGGATTTGATTTCTGGATAGGGTTTGAGTCGGGCCCGGCTTATCTCCGCGGGTATAGGGTCCCTCTAGCTCTGAGTTAACGATTGCTGCTGAGAAGAAGGTTTTGTCTGGTGGTGGGGCGACTATGTCAAAGGGATTCAGATCAATCGCATGGCTAGGGTCGGAAATAAAAAGCAAGGCCAACAATAAGGTGGCGCGCTTTTTATAAGCGGTTGACGATAAAGCCATATTTTGCATTATGCGGTTGCTTATGTAGTTCGGTGTGCGATTCGATATGCCGAAAGGCTGCGGTACGAATCCTTGTTGAATTATGATTGAAATGTTATCTGATTTGCAAGAAAAAGCTCGCAGTTCAGGGCGGTGATCTAAGCGCGGTTTACGTTTTTAAAAGGCCAAAGAAAAGTCCATGGATATCAGTCAACCCATTCAAATTGAGGTCTTGCTCAAAGAGGCTGTTTTTGCTTTGAGCGTCACGTGTGCTGTGATTATTTTCAATATTTATAGTTTTACATGGATATCGCTTAAATATCGTAAGGTAATGGGTAAAAGCCAAATGCATGGTCTGCATATCGAGATGCTGCGTTTCGTGTTTTTTATTATGTTGCTGGTGATTGCGATGTTTCTATCGCTCTTAATATGGGTCGCAGCGTTAGTCATTTTTGATCTCGCTAAAGACTGGATGACGGCTCTCGTGTTTACTGCTGGATTTTTTACAACCATCGGAAATTCTTTATTGACTCTGCCGGTGGGATGGCGCCTCATACCTGCCATCATTGCCTTTTCAGGACTCTTTTCATTTGCTTGGGCAACGGGTTCATCAATGGGAATGTTTAACCACTTGTCTGACCATCTTAGTAAGCATAAGCAGATTTGATCTATGATGGATTTCATACTTTTTTTGACTATCTTCTTTTAAAACGCGTACTTTTGAAGCATGAAAAATGAATATCAACGCTGATTACAGTACCCGGGTTGCGATTAATCACCATGATTTGCCTTGGATTTCTAGCCCCGAAGCAGGGGTAGACAGACGTATGCTTGACCGCTTAGGTGGCGAAGTGGCAAAAGCAACCTCTATTGTTCGCTATCAGCCGGGATCGAAATTTCAGGCGCATACCCATGAGTTCGGTGAAGAGATATTCGTCTTGGAAGGAACCTTTAGCGATGAAACAGGTGACTATCCCGCCGGCACCTATCTGATGAGTCCTCCCGGTTCTTCTCATGCACCTTTTAGTGAATCGGGCTGTACGCTTTTTGTAAAGTTGCGGCATCTCGGACCCGATCAAGTCGAGCGTGAAGTCATTGATACGAAAACAGCTCCTTGGTATCAAGGGATGGTGCCAGGCCTCAACGTCATGCCCTTAATGAGGCAGGGCAGTGGATCCACGTTAGTTCGTTGGGCACCTCAAACGTATTTCAATCCCCACAGGCATTTTGGCGGAGAAGAAATCTTTGTGATTGATGGGGTATTTGAAGATGAGCATGGTCGCTACCCTGCAGGTACCTGGCTTAGAAGCCCTCACATGAGTCAGCATCAGCCTTTTAGCAAAGAGGGCTGTACGATTTTTGTGAAGACGGGGCATCTGTCGACGTAAACAGCGACGTGTCCGAACCGTACAAAGGCGGACAGCAGCTGTCGCCTTTTGGGTGAACAATGTTTGATTTTGAGAGCAACGTGTGAGCGGTTGTCTTGCATCAACAATACGCAAATTGCTGTATCTGTACGCGATTGAATCCGCCGCAAGGGGCACTATTTCTCTTTCGAAAGTAGCGCCTGCTCAAAGCTACGAATCTGATTCAACCCTAACGCATTATTGGTCTGCTCAAGCGAAGCCATCTTATCGACCCAGGCGCGCGAGTCTCCGGTTTTTTTCAAGTCCGTTAAAAAATCATCAACAGTTTTGATGGTGAGCCTGACGGTACTACTCGGAAACAACGCAATCGCGTAGCCCATTTGTTGTAACTCTTGCGCTGAGCGCAGCGGCGTTAAGCCGGTTTCAGACATGTTGGCCAATAAGGGGCCCGGCAGTTCGCGACCGATCAGTTCAAGCTCTTCAAGCGATTGCGGGCCATCCACAAACAGAATATCTGCACCAGCCTCTTTAAACATCAGGCAACGCTCAAGCGCCTCTTGCATCCCCATTGGGCCTCTTGCATCGGTACGCGCAACGATGAGTGTGTCTGGATTATTGCGGGCTGCGACAGCCGCGCGGATCTTTCTGACCGCAACCTCGCGCGACTCAACAATCTTGTTATCCATGTGCCCACAGCGCTTTGGCCAGGCTTGATCTTCAAGCTGGATCGCGGCCACTCCTAGTAACTCCATGCCTCTGACGGTGCGCACCACGTTTGCCACATCGCCATAACCGGTGTCACAGTCAACGATCAGAGGGATGGTCGTGACGCGTCTGATGGCATGCACTGAATCTTCGATATCGGCGTAAGCAATCAAACCGATATCAGGCTCACCATAACGGGCCGCCGCTGTGGCATAGCCGCTGACATAGCCAGCCTCAAAGCCGGCCGCTTCAATTTGCCTGAGCTCGATGGGTGAGCCCCCACCCGGAATCACCATAATCGCGGGGTTTAAGAGGCGTTTACGTAGGGATTGTGCGGGGCTCATTGTTTGTCTGTCATTTGTGGGTAATATGCAAATATACTTGACATTCTGCCCGCTCTGAACGGCGAGGTTTGACGCGTCAATCTCATTTATACACAGGCAGCAGTGGCGCGCGCGCGGGCTGCCTCACCAGGAGATGTCATGGGCTTCACGATGACAGAAAAAATATTTGCAGTACATGCACAATCACGGCAGGCCCGTGCTGGCGACATTGAGATTCTTACACCCGATGTGGTTCTTCTCAATGACACAAGCGGCACAATTACCGTCGAACAATTAAAAAAGATGGGAGTCGAGCGCCTGTTTGACTCAGAAATAGTTGTGTTGGTCGCCGATCACTTTTCGCCGCCAAAGGATGTCACAAGCGCCGATGCCATTAATTTGTTAAGAGGTTTTGGCAATAAATTTGGGATTAAAAATTTCTACGAATCTGGCCGTCATGGTATCGAGCACGCACTGTTGCCCGAGCTCGGTAAGGTCGGCCCAGGCGGCCTGATCTTTGGTGCAGATTCTCATACCTGTACTGCTGGCGCCTTGAATGCTTGCGGCGTGGGTTTTGGCTCGACTGACTTGGCAGGTGTAATTGCCACTGGCGAGCTATGGGTCAAAGTGCCGCGCTCGATCAGGGTGGATCTCATTGGTCAGCCCGGGCGCTTTGTCACAGGCAAAGACATCATTTTGAGCTTGATCGCAAAAATCGGTGTCGATGGCGCCTTAAATGCCGCACTTGAATTTGGTGGCAATGGTTTGGCGAACCTGAACATCGATGAGCGCATGGCGATTGCCAATATGGCCGTCGAGGCAGGCGCTGATACCTGTGTGTTTGAGTATGACGAGCAGGTGGCGCAGTACATCGCACAGTCTGGGTGGGCCGCTCGGCAGCCCGTCGTGCCAGATCAAGATGCCGATTATCTTGCACGGCATACGATTGATTTGCAACAGCTGACTCCCTTGGTTGCAGCGCCGCCATCGCCGGCTAATGGTTTGACGGTTGCCCAGGTCGCTGAAACCGTTGTGCACCAAGTCTATATTGGCAATTGCTCAAATGGCACCATCACTGATTTGAGACAAGCTGCCCAAGTTTTGAAGGGCCAGACGATTGCCCCAAATGTTAGGCTCATCGTCGTGCCCGCCACCAGTGCGATTTATCGGCAAGCCGCACGTGAAGGCCTACTCGAGATTTTGTCGGCGGCCGGTGCCGGCATCTCGTTGCCAACTTGCGGCGCGTGCTTTGGTGGCCATATGGGGATCTTGGCTGCGGGCGAGGCAGCCATCTCAACAACGAATCGAAATTTTAGAGGACGTATGGGTCACGCTGACGCCAAGGTCTATCTGGCCAACGCTTGGGTGGCTGCCGCTGCAGCTGTTGCAGGCAAAATTGTTGATCCGCTCACCATTGCCCCACACGCAGGCAGAAAGGAGCTGGCATGAGCGATTCAATGACCAGCAACGCAACGACCACCAGCGCAACCACTAGCAGCGCAACGACCAGCAACGCAACGACCAGCAGCGCCACCATGAGCCGCGCAGCAACGAGCGGCACCAAACGATCTATCCACCTTTACGGGGCAAACATCGATACCGATGTGATTTTGCCCGGCAAATACTTAAATCTGTATACGCCCGAAGAGCTTGGCCCCCACTGTCTAGAAGGGCTCGATCCGAGTTTTATCCAACGCGTGCGCCCGGGTGATGTCATTATTGCTGGCAGTAATTTCGGAACGGGCTCTTCAAGAGAGCATGCCCCGATTGCCATCAAAGCTGCCGGGATTTCCTGCATCATTGCCATCAGCTTTGCCCGCATTTTCTATCGCAATGCGATCAATATCGGGCTGCCTGTTTTCGAGTGTGCAGAAATAGTGGCTGCAGTCAAAAATGGCGATAGGATTGAGGCAGACTTTAATAGGGGACTGTTCTCGGTGAACGGGGTGACCTTTCAAGCCAAACCATTTCCACCCTACATTCAGGGGATTATCGATGCTGGAGGCCTGGTTCCTTTCGTCAACAGGCAACTCAAAGACTAAAAGTATTAACGACCAGATGCCTGCTTGTTTCTTTCGTCAACAGGTAACTCATTAACCGGCAGCTCAAACAGACTTGAATAATTACCAGCGACATTCAAGCCTAATTCAGAGGCCAGAGCAAGGAAGCTTGCTCCTTTCGCGCTTACAGCCCCGCACTGAACGGCGAGGTTTTACGCGTAAATCTATTCACTAAGGAAACAACATGCTACAAATAATGATGAAAAATACACTTCGCACGGCACTCTCTTTTTTGGGGATGATGCTGATTGCAGTCGCTACACCTGTCTTGGCTCAAAACACGTTTCCAAACAAGTCGATTCGCTTGATTGTGCCTTTCGCGCCGGGCGGTGTCACCGACACAAGCGGCCGTTTAATTGCCGATCAATTATCCCGTCGTATCGGGCAAACAATCATTGTTGAAAACAAAGCAGGCGCTTCAGGCAATATTGGTGCGGCTATGGTTGCCAACGCTGAGCCCGATGGTTACACCTTAGTGCTCGGCTTTGACGGCACCATCGTGATTAACCCACATGTGTTTACGTCAATGCCTTTGGATACGCTCAAAGATCTGACGCCGATCGGAAAAATTGGTGAAACCATCTTGATTCTGCTGGCGTATCCAAAATTCGAAGCGCAAACACTGCAAGAGATTATTGCCCTGTCAAAGCAGCCGGGCAAAGTCATTAATTTTGGCTCATCTGGTGTTGCGAGCCCACAGCACATTGCCGTTGAACTCTTAAATCAACGCACGGGTTCAAAACTTGTACATGTGCCATATAAGGGTGGTGGTCAAGCCATGATCGACGTGCAGGCAGGCGTGATTCCACTCGTCTTTACCGCGGTTGCTGGCGGCTATACGTATGTCAAAAGTGGTCGGCTTAACGCAGTCGCCGTATCAAGCGAAAAGCGTGCAGCATCGTTACCTGACGTTCCAACCTTTATTGAAAGTGGTATCAAAGACTTTGTGGCAAGTGGCTGGGTAGGTATTTTTGCACCCTCTAAAGTGCCACGGCCAGTGATCGACTATCTCAATAAAGAACTCAACGCAGTCTTATCTGCGCCTGAAGTGATCGCCAGACTTGATACCCTTGGGATTGAAGCCTCACCCGGTACGCCAGAAAAATTCAGCCAAGAAATCGCCGCAGATTTTAAACGCTATGGCGAGGTCATAAAAGCGGCTGGTATCAAAGCGGAATAAAGTTCTCTCACCCAAAAATCCGAATCAAAAAAAGACCACGCCAAGGAGACCACCATGCAAGTACACGAACTCGTTGCCCGCTTCGCCAAGGCCGGTGCTAGCGGCAACCCGATGAGCGCCGTACGCGAAGAACTCGAAGCGCTGCGCGGCGATATCGATGGTGTCGACCAAGCCCTTCGATTTGTGCCCGGCACGGGCGGCAACGCGCGGCAAGTGTTTTACCGCTCGCCGTCGCTCACGCTGCTGAAGGTTTGCTTCCCCGCTGGGCGCCGCACGCCGCCGCACGATCATGGCGCGTGGGCCACGATCTTACTTTTCTCGGGTGAAGAAAAAAATACGCTGTATCGCACTGAAAATGGAAAACTGCGCAAGGCGAGCGAAGTCACGCTCACGCGCGGCTCGATTTTGCCGATGCTAGCTGACACCGTCCACGTCGCCGAGTGTCTGGGCAACGCACCGGCGATCGGCCTGCATGTGTACGGCGGCGACATACTCGAGCTGCCGCGCCGTATGTGGCACCCTGAAACGCTAGAAGCGCATGCACTGGATTTGACGTTGTATGAGTCGTTTGCGCAGGCGGCATCTAAGGCTGACAGCGCACCGTTGACGTAAGAAAGCGGTCGTTTTGGTTGGGTTTAGGGACGCCTTCCAATCATTCGTTGGTGCCGTGTTCGACGCATGAGAGGTGGTCGACGCTTACAGCGGCCTGCGTCGATACAAGATCGTCGCGATCATTTCTTGCACGGTTGTGTCATGCTGATTCACGATATTGCGCTTAAAGGTAATGGTCCCTCGGTCAGGTTTGCTTGATTCTTTTTTTTCAATGACCGTTGATTTCATCCGAATGGTGTCGCCGTGTTTGACGGGTGCCAGCAAGCGCCATTTATCGATCTGTACTAAGGCCAGCAGTGTGCCGTCATTAATGCCGCTTGCATATTGCAAGCCACCGGCAACACCATAAATCAATGGGCCATGCGCAATGGGTTCGCCAAATTGTGTCGTTTTGCTGTACTCAAAATTGGTATGCACTTCATTAAAATCGCCTGACAAACAAGCAAAATTAACGATGTCTGTGCTGGTGATCGTGCGGGCGGGTGTCACGAACTCTGCACCCACTTCAAAGTCTTCAAAATAACGGCCCCTGACTGCTGGTGTTGCGGTTGTCATGTGAATCTTCCTTGATTAATACGAACCCATAAAATCTTTTTTGCCGATTTCGACACCATTGTGTCGCAGCAAGTTGTAGGCAGTTGTGACATGAAAGAAAAATTGCGGCATGCCGTATTTCAAAGCGTAGTCTTCGACCGATAGCTTTTTCTCTTTCGGGGTACCGGGGCGTAACACAATCTCTTTGACGGCGCTGCCCTCTAATTGAGCGGCGGTGAAGCCGTCGATCAGCCCAAGGGTTTTTGTAATACGTTGCTGTAGTTCAGCAAAGCTCTGTTCAGTATCTTCGTAGGCTGCGACTTCAACGCCCGCGATACGTGACGGCACGCTTTTTGCAAAATCACAGGCGATTTGAACTTGGCGAACAAGCGCAAGCATGTCGGGAAACAAACGCGACTGCAACAACGTAGTCGAATCGAATTTTCGCTGTTCGGCATACTGCTCGCCTTTTTTGAGTACGTCGCTGAGTGCCAAGAGCATCTGTTTTAAAACAGGAACAGTTGCGGTGTAGAGAGAAACAGACATGGGATTCCGATATTTTAGGAGTGGAGTGAGTTAAGAGAATAAAGGCGAATAACTGAGAGATTCTTAACGTCCGCCCGCGACGTCTAGTATTGTTGTGGTGACATAGCTCGCCTCGTCTGAGACAAGCCAGATAATACCCTGCGCCACTTCTAGCGCTGTCCCGCCCCGTTTCATTGGCACAAGGTGCTCAAGCTCACGCACGCGGTTCGGGATTCCACCCGAAGCATGAATTTCTGTATCAATCAGGCCCGGGCGCACCGAGTTGACCCGAATCCCTTCATTGGCGACCTCTTTTCCTAAGCCGAGTGTAAAAGTGTCGACGGCGCCTTTAGCCGACGCGTAATCCACATACTGCCCTGGGGCGCCGATCCGCGCTGCAGCGCTGGATACGTTGACGATGGCACCGCCTTTTCCGCCGTGGCGTGTGCTCATGCGCTTGATGGCCTCGCGGCTGCAAAGAAAGGTGCCTAAGACGGTGATGTTGAACATGCGCTGCCAGCGCGCGACACTGATCTCGTCAACCCGTGCCGTGACATCCACGATGCCAGCATTGTTGACTAGGGCGCTCAGGGGCCCTAATTCAGCGTCGACTGTTTTAAACATGGCCTGCACTTGGGCTTCGTCTGCAACGTCGGCCTGTATAGCGATGGCGGTTCCACCTTGGGCACGAATTTGGGTAACAACCTGTTCAGCCGCCAAAGCGTTGCTTGCATAGTTCACTGCGACGGCATAGCCTTTTGCAGAGGCAAGTAAGGCAGTGGCAGCACCAATACCACGACTGGCACCGGTAATGAGGATGACGGGCTTCATGCGGGTTGCTCCTAGAAATTGTTTTGAGCCACTTTACAAGAAAAAACTCGCTGATACACAATCTGCGTTCTTTTTGATTTTAGTCAATGTGGCTTGCTGCACGAGCCATAGAATGAGCAGTGTCCAACACTTTCTGTTCTGGCGAGTGCTGGGGCTAAGCTAAGTAGTGACGGGGATCAATCATGGCAGGAATCGAGATAACGAAGGGCTTCGAAAATCTCGACATGCCCGTTCCCCTCATCGGTGAGGCTGCCAAAGACTACAGCGTCGGCCGTCGACGGTTCATGCAATACTCAATCGGAAGTTTATTCATATCCTACTCTGGATTGAGTTTATCCGTACCATCTGCGAAGATCGCAGCATATCCCATCTCGGATGTCGTTAAGACGACAGTCGATCGAATGCTCTCATTTCAAATGCCATTCAGGGTGAGGGCGCCAGGTACCGGCAACGGGCTTGCTCCCACTGAGCTGCATCGTGTCGATCAATATAGCCAGTATGACTATGGCCGCTATACCTACGGGCCTGGCTTGCCGGTCGAACGTCGCTTTGATTTGATGCCCGACGATTATCGAGCCACAAATGTCAATCGACTCGATTGCTTGACGTCCTTTTTTACGATCAGCGATATCCACGTGACGGATAAGCAGGCAGGTAACCAGCTCATTGCGATTCAGCAACTGGATCCTGAATTTGGTGCACCGATGACCTCCATCTATTCACCCACCATGTTAACAACCACTCAGGTGCTGGATGCGGCAGTGCAAACCGTCAATGCCTTACACACCACTCACGCGTTTGACTTCGGCTTATCTTTGGGGGATACCTGTAATTCAACGCAATACAACGAGACGCGTTGGTATGTTGATGTCTTGGATGGCAAAGTCATTTATCCCAATACAAGTGCTGATACCTCGCAAGATGCAATCTCATATCAGCAGCCTTTCAAAGCTGCTGGGCTATCGCCGGATATCCCGTGGTACCAAGTCAATGGGAATCACGATTTATTTATGATTGGCAGCGTAGCGGTCGATGCGGATCCTACTTTAAGACTGCGGGAGTCGTATACCAGCAATCAGATCTGGGCGATTGGTAACGTGCTTCAGCCAATCAAAGGCTTTCCGTACTTTCCGTGTCTTTTTGATACGACCTCGACTTTAACGTCGCCCGATATGTATATGGGCACTATCAATGGGGCCTCAGAGTTTGGTGAGATTATTGGCGCAGGGCGGGTTAGCACCTTTGATACACCGCCTTTGAACTCGCCTAATCCTGAGCGCCGTTCTTTGACTAAAAAAGAATGGATTGCAGAATTGTTTAATACAACCTCCTTGCCTAGAGGTCATGGGTATCATCTTGTTGACCTTGAATATCAGAGAGAAGAGTCTGATTTTTCTTGTTATAGCTTTTTGCCGAAGGCGAATATTCCGCTAAGAGTCGTGGTGTTGGATAACGTACAAGACCCTAACGACCAAAGTCATGACATCCATGGTCATGGTTATTTGAGTGCCACGCGTGTGAAGTGGTTGCGTGCTGAGTTGGTGCAAGCCAAGATGCGCAATGAGTTAGTCATTATCGCCTCGCATGTACCGCTTGCCGTCGCGCCAATTGGTAGTGAAATGGAATGGTGGGAATCTACAAAAGATCCGAATGCAACATTACATAACGCCATCACACTTTCAAGTTTAATTTCTGATATTCAAGCCAATGGTAATGTGTTGTGCCTGCTCGCTGGCCACCGTCATGTCAATGCCATCAAGGCATTTAAGGCACCACCCGGGGCGCCGCCAGAGTATGGCTTTTGGCAAATTGAAACCAGCTCGTTGCATGACTTTCCGCAGCAATTTCGCACGCTGCAGGTTTACTTGAATAGTGATTACACAATCTCAATGGTTGCGGTGAACGTCGACCCGGCGGTATCAGACGGTACGCCCGCAGAAAGCGCAAGACGAATGGCGATTGCTGCGCAGCAGATTATTCAAAATGATGTGCGCCCCAATGCCTCTAATGTTAAGAGAGCGTTTGGAACGATTCCCGTTTCTTCGATGGATCCGACGCGATCACAGAACGACACCGTTGACGCTTCAATTCGGTATGGCGAGCTAGCCGGTGTGCCATACTGCGCGTCTTACAATGCCGAGTTATTTAAAGCGTTGAGCCCTGCAATGGTTCAAATACTAAGACAGCGATTTTGTGCCTGAGCGAGTCGACTGAAGTTTCTTTAGACGTTAATGTTCGTGGCGGCTTAAAAATTTATCGTCTGACAAGGCGAGCAACCAGGCCATAGCCATGGCATAAAAGCCGATCGTACGAATGCTTCGCAGCATGAGCTCTGTCCAGCCAAAAACAAAAAACCCCAAGCAGAGGGCTAAGCCCATCGCTGCGGCGACCCTTGCAGGTTGCGACACGCCAGCCCGCAGGCGCCGAGAAAAGATCCAAATTGGTGCAGCGTACATGAGTAATAGCGCCGTTAACCCTAAAACGCCATGGCTTGCCATGCTGAAGAGCATGTCGTTGTGCGGCTCACCAAACCCTTGGCTGTACACAAAATCCGACACAATACCCTGACGCCAATAGCCCTCAAGCTTGGGTCCAAAGACTTGTATGGTGCCATTGCCAAACAGCGGATTGTCTTTGAACATCAGCCAAGAAACGTGCCAAAGTTGTATCCGACCACACTCTGAGGAAATTGCCAGTGGATTTGTTAAACACTCAGCTGTTTGCGTGACCATCTGATGCATGCGCTGCCGAAGCACCGGGCTTGAGGCCGAGATCGCACCTGAAAGAATAATTGCGACTAAGGCGGGTATTAATAATTTGCGCAGGCTGGTTTTGCCCGTTATCAGTACCCAGCCAATCAGGATAAAAAATGGGACAACCAACCAGCCGCCTCGCGTTTGAGTGGTGATGAAACCCACCAAGCCAACCACCATCGTTAAGAGCTTAAAGGCAACTTCTGTTTTACGAAAGCGTGTCAAGCGCCAGCCGATCGAAAACGTGGCCAACGTTGCCATCATTAAAAGCAAGTTGCCGTAAGACACTGCGTTGTGTTGAGGCACTTCTAGTGGTCGGCGAAAGGTCGGCAACGCATACCATAGGGCATAGCCGGTGGCAGCCCAGGTCGTCACGACCATCCCCCAAGTGGCTTGGCGCAGCCATTGAGGGATGAGGGATAAGCAAGCACCCAAAATAAGAAAGGTGCCAACGCTTAAGCGCAGCGCACGCTCGATTTCGTTGTCAATTCGGAGGTTGCTGCGCAGCGCGGCGATGGTCATGACCAGCAACGATACAAATAGTGCGGCGGCCAAGCCACGATAATCTTTCCAGTCGGTTACTACGTGCGCTATGCCGCCTGGTCGTGACAGACAGATCATTGCACAGACACCCGCTAGAAGATAAAAAACTGTGCTTGCGCCGCCCAGCGTCGTCAGCATCGTGAGGGGCATGGTGGCAATTAACAGCATGACCAAAAAAGAGCCAAGGTGCTGTTTGGATGCGTAGAGAGGCCTTAGGGTCAAACGAATACCTCAGTCAACATTTACGATAGGATCATATCCGCTATTGCGTGTGCTTTGCTTTGAATGCTAGGCCGCATGCACGACAACAGGTAAATTAATTGTCGGCTTGGCAAACACATTTAATTTGGTAAGTTTACAAGGGTAAATGCTGAGTGACAGCAGCTTGAAAAGCCCTCAAGATACATTTAGTTTACGTTCAGCTTTCTGTCAGTTTTGTCGGTTTTTGTGCTGTCAGTTTTGTCGGTTTTTGTGCTGTCAGTTTTGTCAGTTTTGTCGGTTTTTGTCAGCCTACCGATCAGAGGCCGATGGTGTGTGACGGTGGCGTGGTGCGCTGCAGCATGGGGTAGCCGCGATGGCGAGCCCGCGTCAACACTCAACGTTACAATTTGCGCTTGGATTCGCCCTGTCAACAAATCGATGAAGATATTATTTACAAACTTTCACCCCGGTATTGGTGGCGGGCACGTCACTTACATCGAAAGCTTGCTTTTGGGGTTGAAAGCGACATACAGTCTGTTTGTGGCGAGCCCGGCGACTAGTCGTTTGTTCATACGCGCGTCTGCGATCGCTGGTATTCAAGCCATCGATATGTCGTTTACGACGCGGCCCTCTTCTTGGTTCTCGGCGCGTGCGGCGTTGCGTGAGCTGTTGTTAAAAGAAAAGTTTGATGTGATTCACGTCAACGGCTCTTCTGACCACAAACAAGTGATGCTTGCGCTGATCGGCTTAGGGTGTTCGCCGCGCGTGGTCTTTACGAAACACAACGGTCGTGGCGTTTCAAGCTTCGGTCATCATTTGCGAGCGCGTTTTTCGACCGATCACGTGATCGCTGTGAGTGATTATGTGAAAGGTATGCTCTTGAAATCACCCTATCAGCGTCGCCCCATATCAACAATCAAGCACGGAATTGATACGCAATATTTCTCGCCAGTCAGCCAAGTTGAGAAGGATCGGTTAAGAGCCCTTTTTTTTGATCGCGACACCCAAGATAAGATTATTTTAGGAAGCGCTGGTGGGACGAATGAAGCGAAAGGCTGGCTGGATTTGGTGCATGCGCTGTCACTACTTGAGCCCGCACAGCGAAAACGCTTTCATGTTGTTGTGATTGGTGAAGAGCCTGACGAATTGCTGCGCGCTCGGGCAGCCTCGTACGGTGTGTGTGCCCAGCTGAGCTTTCTGGGTGTGGTCGAGGACGTACGTACCGTGCTAGCGGCGTGTGATTTGGGCTTTGTGCTGTCTTATCACGAGGCGCTGTCCTACGCCTGCCGCGAAAAGATGGCGCTGGGGTTGCCGGTCCTTGTCACGCGGGTGGGTGGACTGCCCGAAAACGTCTCTGACGGCTGCGAAGGCTGGATTGTTCCAGCACGTAGCCCTGAGTCGATCAAGGATGTCTTGTTAAATATCCTCTCTAACCCCAGTCGGCTGAGTGCGATGGCCCCCCAAGCGCGCGCACGCGCTGAGCGTGACTTCAATTTGAATCATTTTATTAAGTCAACACTGGCGGTCTATCAGGCGTAACGACCGGCTTCGCGCCTGCTGATTGTTGCATCTCAACGTACGGCGATCGAGTTGTAAGTAAAGTGCAAAATCTGAAGGCGTTTCGCACATAGGGCAACGAAGCTCGTACAATCGCCGCAAAGGGAGTGCACAAATAAAATGAAAAAAAGACAAACTCTGGCGCTATTACTGGCTGCGGCCATTTCCCCCTTAGTCCTCGCGGCCGACCCGGCCACAGCCTACCCAACCAAGTCAGTGCGTGTGGTCGTAGGTTATCCCCCGGGTGGTGCGGGTGACATTTTTGGTCGACTGGTGGCCAATTATCTTTCGCAAAATATGGGTCAGCAGTTTGTTGTTGAAAACCGCCCCGGCGCTGCCGGAACGATTGCGGCGGCGCAGGTCGCGCGCATGCCGGCTGATGGCTATGCCTTGTATCTAGCCTCGGCAGGCGACTTTACGACGGCGCGTAGCAGTTTCGGTGACCGTTTGCCCTATAGCCCTGAACGCGATTTCACACACCTGACGCTGCTGGTTAAAGTGCCCTTGGTGCTGGTAGCGCACCCCTCTGTGCCTGCAACGACCGTGCAAGAATTTATCGCTTACGCCAAAACCAAGCCGCAACAACTGAATTACGCGTCGTTTGGAAATGGCTCGACCTCGCATCTCTCTGCCGAGGCCTTTAACTTGGCAACTGGCCTCGAAATTTCGCACGTGGCCTATAAAGGCAGCAGCCCTGCGGTGACAGATTTGCTTGCCGGGCGCGTACAAGTGATGTTCGATACGGTATTGAGTGCCTCTCGGTTTACCAAAACTGGTCAGCTCAAAAGTTTTGGGGTCACCACTTTAAAAAGGGTGCCTCTGATGTCTGATACTCCAACGCTAAACGAAAGTGGCGTCGCGGGTTTTGACATGGCCACGTGGCTGGGGCTCGTGGCCCCTGCAGGCTTACCAAGTCAGATCACTCAAGCGCTTGCCCT
>CAMEAW010000051.1 GCA_945911685.1 Bordetella parapertussis | reverse complement strand
CACCTCCATCGTGTCTCGGTGCACGGCTGGTGCCTCGCTTCAAAAGGGCTGTATCTACTCGCGACGCCAAGCGATGCGCTTGGCGTGTCTCGTTTGGTGCAAGACCTTGGGCGACGGTTGGCCGCCCATTTAAAAATGGGGAGCGTGTTCAACGGGCGTTATCGGTCAACCATTCCGCAACCCACGCGCTGGGTATTGCCATGCGTCATCTGGTTAGAACGCAGCGCTGTGCGAGAAGGCTTGGTTGACGACGCCGCGCAATGGCCTTGGTCATCCGCCCAAGCCCATACAGAGGGTATTGACAAACGGGCGTCTTGGCTGCAACCGCACCCCGACTATTGGCAGTGCGGCAATACGCCCTTTGCCCGTCAAGCTGGGTACCGCGACCAGTTGAGCGCGGGCAACAGCACCGCAGTCGATCATGCAATCGAAGCAGCCTTGAAGGGTCAGTGGGGCCTGGGAGACGCGCCTTTTTTAACCGAACTCGCGGTGTACGCCAACCGGCGCGTCCAGCCAGGGCTGCGCGGCAGACCTAAACGGATCTAAGCGCGTACGCAGGGTGCGTCCCCAATTATTATTGGTCGCATTGCACCCAATCGTTAATTAGGGACGCACCCCAATTAAATCCTCTTGCAGTGCCGTATTTTCAGGCGTATTGTCTCCCCCTCGCACTGCAACATGCCCGTAGTGGTTCAGGAGCACCTTATGCAAACGTTTCCCTTAAAGTTTCAACCCGCAACCCCTAATCAGGCGGCGGTCTCTCCTCGCGGTGGCTTGCCCCAAGCCCAGGGCCTTTACTCACCCACCCACGAACACGACGCATGCGGTGTCGGCTTTGTCGCACATATTAAAGGGCTTAAAAGCCACTCTATCGTGCAACAAGGCCTAAAAATCCTTGAAAACCTTGACCATCGCGGCGCCGTGGGCGCTGACAAGCTCATGGGCGACGGCGCGGGTATCCTGATCCAGATTCCTGATGCGTTCTTTCGCCAAGAACTCGCGCGTCAAGGCGTGGCCTTACCCGCGCCAGGCGAGTACGGCGTCGCCATGGTATTTTTACCCAAAGAAATCGCCTCACGCCTGGCCTGTGAACAAGAGCTCGAGCGCGCGGTACGCGCCGAAAAACAAGTCGTGCTGGGCTGGCGTGATGTGCCGGTTGATGCCGACATGCCGATGTCGCCAACCGTACGCGCCTGCGAACCCGTGATTCGTCAGCTGTTCATTGGTCGCGGTGCCGATGTCATGGTGCCTGACGCGCTAGAACGCAAACTCTACGTCATTCGTAAAACCGCCAGCCACGCGATCCAGGCCATGGGCTTGGTGCACGGCCAAGAGTACTTTGTACCGTCGGCTTCGGTACGGACAATCGTCTACAAAGGCTTGTTGCTGGCCGATCAAGTGGGCAGTTACTATCGCGACTTAGCCGATCCGTTAACGGTATCCGCCGTCGCGTTGGTGCATCAGCGTTTCTCCACCAACACCTTCCCAGCTTGGCCACTCGCACACCCGTACCGCATGATTGCGCACAATGGCGAAATCAACACCGTCAAGGGCAACTTCAACTGGTTACGCGCGCGAGAGGGCGTGATGCAATCCGCCGTACTCGGCGAAGACCTACAAAAACTTTACCCAATTGTCTACGAAGGCCAGTCCGACACTGCCACGTTCGATAACTGTCTTGAGTTATTAGTGATGTCTGGTTACTCGCTGGCCCACGCCATGATGATGATGATTCCAGAGGCCTGGGAGCAACACACCCACATGGACGCTAGCCGTCGCGCGTTTTATGAATATCACGCTGCAATGATGGAGCCCTGGGATGGCCCTGCCGCCGTCGCCTTTACCGACGGTCGCCAGATTGGCGCAACGCTTGACCGCAACGGCCTGCGCCCAGCACGCTATTTGATTACAGACGACGACATGGTGATCATGGCCTCTGAGGCCGGCACGCTGCCGATTCCCGAAAATCGCATCGTCAAAAAATGGCGCTTGCAGCCTGGCAAAATGTTTTTAATCGACCTTGAACAAGGTCGGATCATTGACGACGCTGAAATCAAATCGCAGCTTGCAAACTCACGGCCCTATCGGCAGTGGATCGACCGCCTGCGCCTCAAGCTTGAATCGTTGCCTGCACCACAAAGTGCCACGCTTATTAAGCCAAACGAATCCTTGCTAGATCGCCAACAAGCTTTTGGTTGGACCCAAGAAGATTACAAGTTCATTCTTGAAGTGATGGCCGATACCGGCGAAGAGTTGATTGGCTCAATGGGCAACGATGCCCCGCTGGCGATTTTATCGACCCGAGCAAAGCCTTTTTATAATTATTTTCGCCAACTGTTTGCGCAAGTGACCAACCCGCCGATTGACCCGATCCGCGAACAAATGGTGATGTCGCTGGTCTCGTTTATCGGGCCTAAGCCCAACCTGCTAGACATTAACAACGTCAATCCGCCGCTGCGCCTTGAAGTGACGCAACCTGTGCTCGACGTGACCGGAATGGCGCAACTACGTTCAATTGCTGAAATCACCGGTGACAAGTTTCGCAGCTTTGCATTAGATATCACCTACCCCGCGGCCTGGGGGGCACAGGGCATCGAAGCGCGCTTAGCAGCACTTTGTGCCAAAGCCGTCGACGCCGTCAACAACGGCTTTACTGTTCTAATTCTGACCGACCGCGCTGTCGATCACGAGCGCGTTGCCATCCCAGCGTTGCTTGCCACCTCTGCAGTGCACCAACACCTGATCCGCGAAGGCCTACGTACCAACACGGGCTTAGTCGTTGAAACTGGCTCGGCACGCGAGGTGCATCACTTTGCCTTGCTCGGTGGTTACGGCGCCGAAGCCATTCATCCTTTTCTCGCTCTCGAAAGCTTGAAAAACATGTCTGCGACGCCTGACAAAGCAGAAAAAAATTATGTCAAAGCAATCGGTAAAGGTCTCAATAAAGTGATGTCCAAAATGGGCATCTCGACTTACATGTCTTACTGTGGTGCGCAAATTTTTGAAGCAGTTGGCTTACGTACAGCCTTGGTCAATAAGTATTTTTCAGGCACCGCCAGCACGATCGAAGGGATCGGTATCTTTGAAGTGGCCGAAGAGGCCTTGCGCACCCATCGCGCCGCCTTTGGTAACGACCCCGTGCTAGCAAACGCCTTAGACGCGGGTGGCGAATACGCCTACCGCGTACGCGGCGAAGACCACATGTGGACGCCGGATTCGATCGCCAAGTTGCAACACGCCACCCGCTCAAACAACTACCGTACATACAAAGAATACGCGCAGCTGATCAATGATCAAAGCAAGCGCCACATGACCCTGCGCGGGCTCTTTGAATTCAAGGTTGATCCGGCCCGTGCCATCGCGATCGACGAAGTCGAATCCGCTAAAGAGATCGTCAAACGCTTTGCAACCGGCGCGATGTCGCTTGGCTCGATTTCGACAGAAGCCCACTCAGTACTTGCCGTTGCCATGAACCGGATCGGCGGAAAATCAAACACCGGTGAAGGCGGCGAAGACGAATTGCGCTATCGCAACGAGTTGCGCACAGGCAGCAGCGGCATTCTCGCGGGCGCCACCCTCGCTTCTGAACTTGGCGCTGATCGCATAGCCGCTGACGTGCCCTTGCAAGCCGGCGACTCGATGCGCTCGAAAATCAAACAAGTTGCCTCTGGCCGCTTTGGCGTCAGTGCCGAGTACCTCTCAAGCGCTGATCAAATCCAGATCAAAATGGCACAGGGTGCGAAGCCCGGTGAGGGCGGTCAATTGCCTGGCCACAAGGTCTCTGAGTACATCGCCAAGTTACGCTGTTCGGTACCCGGCGTAGGCTTAATTTCACCACCGCCGCATCACGACATTTACTCGATCGAAGATTTGGCACAGCTGATTCACGACCTTAAAAACGTCAACGCACGCGCTTCGATTTCGGTCAAGCTCGTGTCTGAGGTCGGTGTTGGTACAGTTGCCGCAGGTGTAGCCAAGGCTAAGGCAGATCACGTCACGATCTCTGGCCACGACGGCGGCACCGGCGCCTCGCCTGTGTCCTCGATCAAACACGCTGGCACCCCCTGGGAGCTTGGTCTGGCCGAAACACAACAAACGCTCATGCTCAACAAATTGCGCAGCCGCATTCGCGTGCAAGCGGACGGTCAAATGAAAACAGGGCGCGATGTCGCAATCGGCGCGCTGCTTGGGGCTGATGAGTTTGGCTTTGCCACTGCGCCACTGGTGGTTGAGGGTTGCATCATGATGCGCAAATGCCATCTGAACACCTGCCCCGTTGGTGTGGCTACGCAAGATCCGGTCTTACGCCAAAAGTTTCAAGGCAAGCCTGAAAACGTTGTGAACTACTTCTTTTTTGTAGCAGAAGAAGTCCGCGAAATCATGGCGCAATTGGGTATCCGCAATTTTGATGATTTGGTCGGACGTGTCGATTTGCTAGACACCCGCTCAGGCATCGAGCACTGGAAAGCTCACGGCCTGGATTTCGGTCGCGTGTTTTACCAACCCACTAACGACAGCCCACGTCGCCAAATCGAAACGCAAGATCACGGTCTTGAGTCAGCGCTTGATCACGAATTAATCGAACGCAGCAAGCCCGCGCTTGAGCGTGGTGAAAAAGTGTCGTTTATCGTGCCGGTACGTAATCGCAACCGTACGATCGGTGCCATGCTTTCAGGTCGTATCGCTACACGCTACGGTGACGAAGGGCTGCCCGATGACACCATTCATATCCAATGTAACGGCACGGCTGGCCAAAGCTTTGGCGCTTTCTTGGCCCGTGGCGTGACCCTCGACTTAGTCGGCGAAGGTAATGACTATGTCGGCAAAGGTTTGTCGGGCGGTCGCATCATTGTGCGCTCACCTAACGACTTCCGTGGTTTAGGCGTCGATCACATTATTGTTGGCAACACGGTGCTATACGGCGCTACGGGTGGCGAGGCCTATTTCAACGGTGTGGCCGGCGAACGCTTTGCCGTACGTAACTCGGGCGCGGCGGCAGTCGTTGAAGGCACAGGTGACCACGGCTGCGAGTACATGACCGGCGGCACCGTTGTCGTGCTAGGCGCTACCGGACGCAACTTCGCTGCCGGCATGTCGGGCGGCGTGGCGTATGTCTGGGATCCTGAGCGTACCTTCGCTGAGCGTTGCAATATGACAATGGTGGCGATCGAGCCAGTGCTGTCTTCTGCAGAGCAAGAAAAAACGCAAGGGATCGACATCTGGCATAGCCTGGGTCGTGGCGATGCACGCGAAACCGACGAAGCCATTCTCAAACGACTCGTTGAAAACCACTTCCGCTATACCGGCAGTTTTGGCGCACGCGATTTGGTCAGCCACTGGGAAAGCGCACGCGGTAAATTTATCAAAATCATGCCTGTGGATTACAAGCGCGCCTTAGGCGAAATGTGGCGCGCAGCTAACCCCTTACACAAGGCCGCATAAGGAATCATCATGGGAAAAATCACTGGTTTTTTAGAGCTTGATCGTCTGCAAGAGGCCTCTGAGGCGCCTGCGAGTCGTCTCAAACACTGGCGCGAGTTCGTGTTGCACTTGTCTGATGAACAGGCCGGTAAACAAGCAGCACGCTGCATGGATTGCGGGGTCCCGTTTTGTAATAATGGTTGCCCCGTCAACAACATCATCCCCGACTGGAACGAGTTGGTGTATCGCCAAAACTGGCGTGGTGCACTAGATGTGTTGCATTCGACAAATAATTTTCCTGAGTTTACGGGTCGTATCTGCCCCGCGCCTTGCGAATCGTCTTGCACACTGAATATCAATGACGATGCCGTTGGCATCAAATCCATTGAGCACGCCATTATCGACAAGGGCTGGTCAGAAGGCTGGGTCCTACCGCAGCCACCTACGCACAAAACAGGCAAAACCGTTGCGGTGATTGGTTCGGGTCCGGCCGGTTTGGCCTGCGCACAGCAATTAGCACGCGTGGGGCATGCGGTAACCGTGTTTGAAAAGAGCGATCGTATTGGCGGCTTACTGCGTTACGGCATCCCTGATTTCAAACTTGAAAAGACCTTAATCGATCAGCGCATGACTCAAATGCAAGCTGAAGGTGTCACGTTTAAAACCTCGCACTACATTGGCGACGCCGCGCAAGCCTCTGACAAAGACCTGACCGTAAAAACACCCGAAGCTTTGCAAAAAGAATTTGATGCCGTGGTGCTCACAGGCGGCTGTGAAACGCCGCGTGATTTGCCGATTGCCGGCCGCGAACTCGATGGCGTCATGTACGCCATGGATTTTTTGCGTCCACAAAACAAAGTGGTTGCTGGCGACAAACTCGCCTCGCAAGTGCTTGCAAAAGGTAAGCATGTTGTCGTGATTGGTGGCGGTGATACAGGCTCAGACTGCGTTGGTACAAGCAATCGTCATGGCGCACTATCCGTTACACAGATCGAGTTGATGCCACGCCCACCCGAAAGCGAGAACAAAGCGATGACCTGGCCTTACTGGCCCGCAAAATTGCGCACTTCGTCGTCGCACGAAGAGGGCGCCGAGCGCGACTGGGCCATCACCAGTAAGTCATTGTCAGGCAAGGGTGGCAAAGTCGAAAAGCTTGTCGCTGCGCGCGTCGAGTGGGTCAAAGACGAGACCTCGGGCCAGCTCAAAATGCAAGAAGTCAAAGGCTCTGAATTCGATATCCAAGCAGATCTCGTTTTGCTGGCGATGGGCTTTGTCGCACCTGTTGGTAACGTGTTGACCGCCTTTGGGGTAGATCAAGATGCGCGCGGTAACGTGCGCGCCAATACCGACGACTACCGCACGAATCTCTCCAAGGTCTTTGCGGCCGGTGACATGCGGCGCGGTCAGTCGCTGGTGGTGTGGGCCATTCGTGAAGGTCGCCAGTGCGCACGCTCTGTCGACGAGTTTCTAATGGGTGTCAGCGATTTACCTCGTTAAGCCAAATCAGCCGGAGATCGTCAATGACGCACCCTATTAAACGCCTCTGTTCAATTGCGGCGAGCCTGTTGGCAATCTCTGGTGGCTCAGCAGCAGTCGCCCAAGCACCCGTTGCCTCAGCAGCGGCTCAAGCCTGGCCGACTAAAAGCATTACCTTGGTCGTGCCCTATGCCGCTGGCGGCTTCTCTGACACGCGCATGCGGCTGCTTGCGCGCAAGCTGAGTGATAAATTTGCTCAGCCTGTCGTGGTTGAAAACAAAAGTGGAGCCGGTGGCGTCATCGGCACTGCCTTAATCGCCAAGGCGGTGCCTGATGGTTACACGATCGGTTCGGGCAATCTGGCGCCCTTGGCCGTGAACCCCACACTGATGACGATGCTTCCCTATAACCCCCAAAAGGATATTGCACCGGTCATTTTGATTGAAAATAGCCCCTTGGTGCTGAGTGCGGCCAACAGCCTACCTGCCAACAACTTGGCTGAGCTCATTGCGTTAGCCAAAAAAGAGCCCGGCAAGCTAACCTTTGGCTCATCAGGCATCGGCGGTGCGCACCATCTGTCGGGCGAGATGTTTCGCGACCTCGCTAAGATTGACATTGTCCATGTGCCGTACAAAGGCGGCGCGCCCGCCTCGACAGACCTGATGGCGGGTCATCTGAGCATGATGTTTGAAATGGGCTATGCCGCCCTACCCGCCATCAAGGGCCAAAAAATCCGCCCTCTCGCCGTAACCTCAACCAAGCGGCTTGCTCTGTTGCCCGACGTCCCGACAATGGCCGAGCTGGGTGTTGCTGGTTTTGAGTCCTACAACTGGCAAGGCATCATCGCGCCCTCGGGTACGCCAAAGGCGATCATCACTAAGCTTAACGTTGCGCTCAACGAAGTGCTGCGCGACCCTGAAGTCATCAGACAGATTTCTGACGCTGCCAGTCAGGCCGGCGGGGGCTCACCTGAGGACTTTGCCCAGTTTATTGCCTCAGAAACCGCCAAATGGGCCAAAGTCATCAAGTCAGCCAATATTCAACCCCAGTAACTGGCTTTGAGCGGCTACGGACAGCCGCTCAAAGGGTGACATCTGCTGTGTGGGCGTTACAATCAACGGTCTGAGCCCAATTGCCCAACAGTGCTGTGCTTTCTCAGCAGTTGGGTGTGCTCTGATCCTTTTGGTTCGACATGCTTACGCCCCCTCAGAAATTAAACCAACCCGTGTTGCGCCTAGAAGGTGTTTCACTTGGGTATGGCGACTTCACCGTCTTACGTGAGATCTCGCTCGAGGTCTTGCCTGGGCAAGTCGTGGCCATGATGGGCGGTTCGGGATCCGGCAAAACCACTTTGCTGCGTGCGGCCACCGGCCAACTCTTCGCGCGCCAGGGCACCGTCACCCTCTTCGGACAAAATCTGGCGCACGCTGATCGCCCCATACTGCAATCGCTTCGCCAGCGCATGGGGGTTCTGTTTCAACAGGGCGCGCTCTTCACCGACCTGAATGTGTTCGAAAACGTCGCTTTTCCGCTGCGCGAACATCTCAACCTGTCTGCGACGCAACTCACCGAGCGTGTACTCGAAAAATTGAACGCTGTGGGTTTACGTGCTGCCGCACATTTGAAGGTCTCTGAAATTTCCGGCGGCATGGCGCGTCGCGTTGCGCTAGCGCGTGCGGTGGTATTAGAACCAGAACTCGTGCTTTACGACGAGCCTTTTGCAGGTCTTGACCCCATCTCATTAGGCATTACCGCGCGTTTGATTCGCAACCTGTCTGATCGACTAGGCTGCGCCTCTGTGGTCATCACGCACGACATCGCCGAATCCTTTGCCATCGCCGATCACGTCTACTTGGTTGGTCAGGGCGAGCTTAAAGCGCACGGCACTCCCGCCACGCTCGGGGCTTCGCCTGATCCCTACGTCCAGCAGTTTTTACATGGGCACGCAGACGGCCCGGTTGCCTTCGACTACCCGGTGACCCCAGCCTTTGAAGCCTGGCTTGCGCGTACAGGTACGCCGTCATGAGCCAACTTAAATTTTTGACGCGACTGGGTAAAAGTGTGCGCCTGCGCCTGACGGGGCTTGGGCTCTTTACACGTTTCTTTTTAATGCTGTTGCAACGCAGTGGCATCGTTTTAAAACGCCCACGCCTGGTCTCTCAGCAGGTGCACTTCATCGGCAACTTCTCCCTGCTCATCATTATTGTCTCGGGTTTATTTGTAGGTTTTGTCTTAGGATTACAAGGCTATTACACCCTAAACCGCTACGGCTCTGAAGAGGCACTGGGCTTACTGGTCGCCCTCTCGCTGACCCGAGAATTAGGCCCCGTCATTACGGCCCTGCTCTTTGCCGGGCGGGCGGGCACTTCGCTCACCGCCGAGATCGGGCTGATGAAAGCTGGCGAGCAGCTCGCCGCCATGGAAGTCATGGCAGTCGACCCCATTCGTCGGGTCTTTGTGCCCCGCTTTTGGGGCGGGGTCATCGCGATGCCTGTTTTGGCCGCCGTGTTCTCGATGGTGGGCATTATTGGCGGCTGGGTGGTCGGCGTGCTGCTCATTGGTATTGATACCGGCGCCTTTTGGTCTCAAATGCAAAACGGCGTCGATATTTACAAAGACATTTTGAACGGCGTCATTAAAAGTATCATCTTCGGCATCGCCGTTACGCTCATCGCCCTGTACGAAGGCTGGCAAGCGCGTCCCACCCCAGAGGGTGTGGCGCGGGCAACCACCCGCACCGTTGTGACCGGCTCTTTGGCCGTCTTAGGGCTTGATTTTCTACTGACTGCGCTGATGTTCAGCAACTAAAGGGTCAAATAATGTCAAACGAAAAAACAGATTGGTGGGTGGGGCTCTTTATCTTGTTGGGTGGCATCGCGCTATCTTTTTTAGCACTCCGGGCGGGCAACCTTAGCAGCTTCTCGTTTGCCCCCACCTACACCCTGTCGGCCAAATTCGACAATATTGGCGGGCTCAAAGTGCGTGCCCCGGTAAAAAGTGCCGGCGTGGTCGTTGGGCGCGTTGCCAGCATCGCGTTAGATGAAAAAACCTTTCAAGCCGTCGTCACCGTTCAAATTGAAAAGAACTATCATTTTCCAAAAGATTCCTCAGCTAAGATCCTGACCTCGGGCTTGCTAGGCGAGCAATACATTGGTCTTGAGGCGGGCGGCGATGATGCGAACCTTGTCGCCGGCTCAACGATTCAATTCACACAAAGCGCGATCGTTCTAGAAAGTCTGATCAGTCAATTCTTATACTCCTCCGCAGAAAAACAAGGTACCCCCCAGGGTACCGAGTCACCCTCTGCTCCCAAATCACCCAAAGTCTCACAATAACGGTCAAGCACCATGCCATCTCGTTTTTTTACTCAACAGTTTGGTTTAGCGTTTTGCGCGTTCGTCTTAGTGTTGCTCTCGGGATGCGCGACCCAGCCAATGGGCCCCGCTAACTCTGCAGACCCCCTTGAAACCTCAAACCGTGCAGTCTTCGAGTTCAACGACGCGGTTGACCGCGCGGTACTCAAGCCCGCAGCGCAGGCCTACTCCTTTGTCGTACCGCAACCTGTCCGCACCTGTATTAACAATATTTTTCTAAACCTCGGCGAAGTCTGGTCTTGGTTAAACAGCACGCTGCAGGGCCGCCAGGTCGACGCGCTCAACACCTTCGGCCGCTTCTTACTGAACTCAACGATGGGGCTTGGCGGCTGTTTGGATTTGGCTAGCCAAACTGGCGCCAAGCGCATCCCGAACGATTTTGGTGTCACCCTTGGCGTTTGGGGGCTCAGTTCTGGCCCTTATGTTGTCCTGCCCCTTATGGGTTCGTCAACCCTGCGGGACGGCGCGGGCAGAGCCGCTGACATATACGTGAACCAGTTTGGGTATGGCTCCCTGATCCATGACGTTGGTGTACGAAATTCGATTTATGGGCTTGAGGTAGTCGAGCGGCGAGAAGCCCTGCTTGAGGTCACAAACACGATTGACCGGACCGCCTTAGATCGCTACAGTTTTATTCGCGACGCCTACCTCAAGCGCCGCCAGGCTCAAGTCGACGGGGCGACCGCAGAGGCCCAGAAACTACCAAACTACGAAGACTTTGGAGCCGCGCCCGCTGACGAAAAGGCGCTTGGTCTATCCCCCAAAAAATAAGGGTTCACGCTGAGTGCCTCTCAACAAATAGTTAACCCATCGCAAGGATACGTTTCATGAAGTCTCGCACTGCTTTATTTTTTAAGTTGCTGTTTGTGTGTTGCGTTCTGGGCTTGAGTCATATTGCCCGCGCCCAGGTCAAGCCCAATCCAAACGCCGCACCGAACGACTTCGTGCAACAGGTCGCCGATCAAGTGTTAACGGTGCTAAAGGCCGACAGCAAGGTGCGCGCGGGCGACACCACGCGTGTCAACCAGATCGTTGACGACTTGATTTTGCCGAATGTCAATTTTGAAAAAACAACGCGCCTCGCGGCAGGTCGGTATTGGCGGCAGGCAACGCCCGAGCAACAGGCTGCCTTGGTCAAAGCATTTCGGGGCACGTTGGGTCGTGCCTACAGCGGCGCTTTCACCCGCGTCGATGACGCGACCAATGTGAAGGTCTTGCCCATGCGAGGCGAAACAGATGCCACCGACGTCGTCGTCAAGTCGCAAGTGACTCAGCGCGCCAACACCCAACCGATCGGGTTAGATTATCGGCTTGAAAAAACACCGCAAGGCTGGAAAATCTACGACCTCAACGTTGAAAATATCTGGCTGATTGAAAACTACCGCAATCAGTTTGCTCAGCAAATTAGTCAAAACGGGATCGACGGCCTGATTCAAGCGCTCAATCAACGCGCACAACAATAACCGAGCCGTACCCGACACCACCAAACCCGTGGTCGCTTGGGCGCACCGTCTCATCACAAGGTCGTCATGTCTGCCGTTTCGTTTGAACATGTTTCTAAAGTTTTTGCGCCTCGCACCTTAGGCTGGCGCGGCTTGTTACGCGCGCCTTCAGGACCTGGCTTTCAGGCGCTCGACGACGTATCCTTGAGCATTGAGCACGGCGAGTTTTTTGCCTTGCTCGGGCCCAATGGCGCCGGCAAAACGACACTGATTTCTGTTTTAGCCGGGCTATGTCTGGCCACGCAAGGGCGTGCCACTGTTTGCGGCCACGATGTAGTCACCGATTATCAGGCAGCTAGGCGCTCGTTAGGCGTTGTCCCGCAAGAGCTGGTGTACGACCCTTTCTTTACCGTCCGCGAAACCTTACGCATTCAGTCGGGCTATTTTGGCTTTCGTCACAACGACGACTGGATAGATGAAATTTTGGCTAACTTAGGCCTGACCGATAAGGCCGACGAAAATATGCGCGCCTTGTCGGGCGGGATGAAGCGTCGCGTGCTTGTAGCGCAGGCGCTGGTGCATCGCCCACCGGTCATTGTGCTTGACGAGCCCACTGCCGGGGTTGATGTCGACTTGCGCCGCAGCCTCTGGGAGTTTATCTCTCGGCTCAACACGCAAGGCCATACGATCATCCTGACCACGCACTATTTAGAAGAAGCCGAGATGCTGTGTCATCGCACCGCCATGCTTAAAGGTGGACGCATTGTTGCGCTCGACACCACCAAAAATCTGATCGCGCGCGGTGGCGGCAATCTCGAACAGGCGTTTGTACAAATCATGAACGCTCAACCGTCTAAGTTTTCTGAGGCCCGCGTATGAGCGCCCCCATTTTGACCGCTCGCTCAGGTGCCGGCTCAGGGTTCCCAACCTTGCTTGGCAAAGAATTGCTGCGCTTCTGGAAAGTCAGCTTTCAAACGATTGCCGCACCCGTCATCACAGCGCTGCTGTACCTTGTCATTTTTGCGCAGGTGCTGCAAGATCGGATCCAGGTGTATGGCAGCGTCCCGTACACAGCCTTTTTGATCCCCGGGCTCATGATGATGAGCATGCTGCAAAACGCCTTCGCCAACCCGTCTTCATCGCTCATCCAAAGCCGAGTCACGGGTAATTTGGTGTTTGTATTGTTGCCCCCTATCTCGCACCGCGAATTTTTTAGCGCTTACGTGCTGGCCGCCATCGTGCGCGGTCTGGCCGTCGGTACTTGCGTATGGCTGGTCTCTCAGTATTTCAGTTCAATGCCGATCAAACATCCGCTTTGGGCGCTCGTCTTTGCGATTCTGTCGTGCGGGATTATGGCGATTCTAGGTTTAATTGCAGGCCTGACCTCCGAAAAATTTGATCAGCTGGCCGCCTTTCAAAATTTTCTGATCATGCCAGCCACCTTTTTATCAGGCGTTTTTTACTCAGTACATACTCTGCCCGCCTTTTGGCAGACGGTGTCGCACTGGAATCCGTTGTTCTACACAATCGATGGATTTCGGTATGGTTTTTTTGGCGTAGCCGACGTATCGCCCTGGCAAAGCCTAGCTGTGGTGGCCGGGGTCTTTTCCCTTTTAGCCGCCTTTGCCCTGCGCCTGTTGGGTCAAGGCTACAAGCTGCGCACGTAAACTTTCGCCCCGTACCGCCTGTTCAATGAAGTTGATCGCGCTGCCAGACTGACGCGCATCGCGCGGGCGCCGGAGTTTGGCAGGCCAGGCGAAGTGGGCCGTACAGCGCTAATCACCGGAGTTAACGCCTCTGGAGAACGAGCGTTTTACACTTCTCGTTAAAATAGTAAATATTCTAAGATTGTTACCCGCTCAAGGACCTTGCTGATCATGTTGCCTACTCCCGAAGATATTCGCGCTTACATCGCCGCAGGCCTGTCCTGCGAGCACCTTGAAGTCAGTGGCGATGGCGCACATTTTGAAGCAGTCATTGTCAGCAATGCCTTTGCCGGTAAGCGCCTGATCGCCCGCCATCAGTTGGTGTATGCAGCCTTAGGTGATCGCATGAAACAAGAAATCCACGCACTTTCAATGCGCACGTTGACCCCCGACGAGTTCAGTAAACCCGCCTGATGGATATCCTACGCATCACGGGTGGAAGTCGCCTGCAAGGTGAGGTCAATATCTCAGGTGCAAAAAATGCGGCGCTGCCCATTCTGTGTGCCGGTTTACTCACCGCCGATACGCTTACGCTCACCAACGTGCCCGCATTAAACGACATTGCGACCACGCTTAAATTATTGGGCCAGATGGGGGTGCATTGCACGCGCGAAAGCGACAGCACCGTCAACATCACGGCCAACGACGTCACCACCCTTGAGGCGCCCTACGAACTGGTGAAAACCATGCGCGCCTCGATTTTGGTGCTAGGCCCTTTGCTTGCACGCTTTGGGCAGGCGCGAGTCAGCCTGCCAGGTGGCTGCGCGATTGGGCAGCGCCCGGTTGACCAACACATTCATGGCTTGGCGGCACTAGGGGCCGACATCAGCATCGAACACGGCTTTGTTGTGGCGCGTGCGCAGCGCCTTAAGGGCGCCGTGATTCGCACCGACATGGTCACGGTTACGGGCACCGAGAACCTGCTGATGGCCGCTGTTTTGGCAGAAGGTCAAACCGTTTTAGAAAATGCCGCCCGCGAACCCGAGGTCGTTGATCTGGCCGAATTATTAATCAAGATGGGCGCAAAGATTCAAGGCCATGGCACCGATCGTATCGTCATCGAAGGCGTCAAAAGTCTGCACGGTGCCACGCATCGGGTGATTCCTGATCGTATCGAAGCTGGCAGTTTTTTATGCGCTGTGGGCGCCGCTGGTGGTGACATCACGTTGCGCCAAGTCGCGCCTGACACGATGGGCGCCACACTTTCTAAACTTCAAGAGGCTGGGGTGTCGCTGACGTGCGGCCCAGACTGGATCCGCGCTAGCATGCATCAACGGCCCAAGCCCGTCGACTTTCGTACACACGAATACCCAGGCTTTGCCACCGATATGCAGGCGCAGGTCATGGCGCTCAGCGCCTTGGCCGACGGCACCTCAGTAATCGCTGAAACGATTTTTGAAAATCGCTACATGCATGTGCAAGAGCTTTTGCGCCTGGGCGCACGCATCGATATCGATGGCCATACGGCTGTGGTGCGCGGCGTCGCAAAGCTATCGGGGGCTACGGTCATGGCGACTGATCTGCGTGCCTCGGCAAGCTTAGTGATTGCTGGCCTGGCGGCCGAGGGCGAAACAATCGTCGAACGTATCTATCATCTTGATCGAGGCTACGAACGCATGGAGCACAAGCTCAGGCAGCTCGGCGCCAACATCGAACGCCTTTCCAGCAAGGATCTATCATGAGCGCTCCCGAGCCATTTCGGCCTCTAACGATGGCCCTCTCGAAAGGGCGGATTTTTGAAGAAACGCTGCCGCTTCTCGAGGCCGCAGGCATTCAGGTTTCTGAAAATCCTGAGCAATCGCGCAAGCTCATCATCGCCACCAGCAACCCCGGCTTGCGGTTGATTATCGTGCGCGCCTCGGATGTACCCACTTACGTTGAATACGGTGCGGCTGATTTGGGCATTGCGGGTAAAGATGTACTCATCGAGCACGCGGCTCAGCACCCTGGCGGGCTGTATCAACCGATTGATCTGAATATCGCTCGCTGTCGTTTGGCGGTCGCGGTGCGCAACGGGTTTGATTACGAGGCTGCAGTGCGCCAAGGTGCGCGTTTACGTGTGGCCACCAAGTACACCCAAGCCGCGCGCGAACACTTTGCCGCAAAAGGGGTATACGTTGATCTGATTAAACTGTATGGCTCAATGGAGCTTGCTCCATTAGTGGGTTTGGCTGATGCAATTGTCGACTTGGTCTCAACAGGCAACACACTCAAGGCAAATGACTTGGTCGCCGTCGAAGACATCATGCCGATCTCATCGCGGCTTGTGGTAAACCGCGCCTCACTTAAAACACGTCATGCGCAACTGCAACCTCTTTTAGATGCCTTTGAACACGCTAGTCACGCAGCCGTGACGCCCTAACGCCCCCCGAGATTGACAATATGGCAACGATTTCACGCCTCGACTCGCGCGATCCAGACTTTGATGCAAAGCTCACAACGTTGCTGGCGTTCGATGCCGAGCAAGATGAGGCTATCGACAGTGCTGCGGCAAGTATTCTGAAGCAAGTGCGCGCCGAAGGCGACTCAGCGCTTGTGCGTCTGACGCGCGAGTTTGATCGTGTGCAAATCCAGCAAGCCGCTGACCTAGAAATTCCGCGGAGCGAGTGGCTCAAGGCCTTGGCTGGGCTGCCTGCAGCACAACGCCAGGCGCTTGAAGCTGCGGCCGAACGTGTGCGGGCTTATCACACGCATCAAGTGCAAACGAGCTGGTCTTACACTGAGGCTGACGGCACGCGTTTAGGGCAACAAATTACCCCGCTCGATCGCGTAGGGGTCTATGTGCCTGGTGGCAAAGCCGCTTACCCTTCGTCTGTCCTAATGAATGCCATACCGGCAAAAGTTGCAGGCGTTCCTGAGGTGGTAATGGTGACACCAACCCCCGGCGGGCATCGTAACGCCATGGTGTTGGCCGCAGCCGCGATTGCCGGCGTTGACCGCTGCTTTGCGATAGGCGGTGCACAGGCCGTTGGGGCGCTTGCCTACGGTACGGTCACGGTACCCGCCGTCGATAAGATCGTGGGGCCCGGCAATGCCTACGTAGCCGCGGCCAAACGCCGTGTTTTTGGCACCGTCGGCATCGATATGATTGCGGGCCCAAGCGAAATCCTGATTATCTGCGACGGTCAAACCTCGCCCGACTGGATTGCGATGGATCTGTTCTCGCAGGCCGAACACGATGAGCTCGCTCAGGCGATCTTGTTATGCCCCGATGCGTCTTATCTCGACGCCGTCGAGCACTCGATTGAAAAACTCCTGCCCACCATGCCGCGCGCTGACATCATCCGCACCAGCTTGCGCAACCGCGGTGCACTGATTTTGGTGCAGAGTTTGGGTGAAGCGTGCACGATTAGCAACCAAATCGCACCCGAGCATCTTGAGGTATCAATCGAAGATCCCGAGGCTTGGCTGCCTCACTTGCGCCATGCAGGTGCGATTTTCATGGGGCCACACAGTTCTGAGTCGCTAGGTGACTACTGCGCAGGCCCCAACCACGTGTTGCCCACCTCGCGCACCGCTCGGTTTTCTTCACCTCTTGGCGTCTATGACTTTCAAAAACGCTCAAGTTTGATTCATGTCTCACAGGCAGGTGCGCAAACCTTGGGCAAAATTGCCGCTGAGCTCGCACTTGGCGAAGGTTTGCAAGCCCATGCGGCAAGCGCCACCTACCGGCTCACCCCACCAAGCAACAAGTAAGCCGCGCGATCAAGCACAATTCACCACAACAATTCGCTCAGACCGCCCTACAATGCAGATTCTGACGTCAAGAGCCTAAGCCATGCGTACCGCCGAAATTATCCGTAACACCAACGAAACAAAAATTCGTGTCGCAATCAATCTCGATGGCACCGGCCGCCAAAAGCTCGACACAGGCGTGCCCTTTTTAGACCACATGCTGGATCAAATCGCTCGGCACGGTTTAATTGACCTTGAGGT
>CAMEAW010000050.1 GCA_945911685.1 Bordetella parapertussis | reverse complement strand
TATTCCTCGTAAACCTCGTCGGCTTGCTCGGCTTTTTTGACCGGTTTAATCAGGTCTTCGCGTTTGACGCCCAACCACATGGCGATCGCGGCTGCTACGAATACCGATGAATAAATACCAAACCAGATACCGATGGTTAGGGCGAGGGCAAAGTAATGCAGGGTTGGGCCACCGAACAGCAGCATCGCCATCACCATCATTTGCGTGCTCGCGTGGGTGATGATGGTGCGTGAAATGGTTTGTGTAATCGCGCCATCAATGACTTCGACCACCGACATATTGCGTTCTTTTCGAAAGTTTTCACGGATCCGGTCCATGATCACGACCGACTCGTTCACCGAGTAGCCCAACACGGCCAACACACCGGCTAATACCGAGAGTGAAAATTCCCACCCAAAAAAGGCGAAAAATCCCAGAATAATGACGACGTCGTGTAGGTTTGCCAAGACCCCGGCCACAGCGAATTTCCATTCAAAGCGAATGGCCAAGTACACGACAATACCAATAATCACAAACAGCAAAGCAAGTAAGCCATTTTCAACGAGCTCGCGTCCGACTTGAGGCCCGACGAACTCAACGCGACGCAACTCGACGGTTGCATCCGCAACCTTGAGGGCTTTCATCACGGTTTCGCTTTGTGTTGCCGAACTTTGCCCCGGGGCAAGGGGAAGGCGGATCATCAGATCGCGGGAGGTACCAAAGTTTTGTACTTGAAAGTCTGTGTAGCCCAGGCCGGATACAACCGTACGCACCTGCTCTATCGGCGCAGCTTGGGTGTAGTTGACCTCCATCACAGTGCCGCCGGTGAATTCGATCGACAAGTGAAAGCCGCGCGTCACGATAAAGAACACCGCAAGAATGAACGTGATGAAACTGATCGCGTTCAAGACCAATGCGTGGCGCATAAAGGGGATGGTGCGACCGATTCTAAATAATTCCATGATCTTTTAGGTACTAAGCAATTGCCGGTGGCGCGGTAACGCCCCCGAGCGTGAAGTGCAGTGTTGAGTTCAGTCTTTGGGTTTCCAGACCGTACCGATCGAAATAGATTGCAGTTTCTTTTGGCGTCCGTACCAAAGATTTGCTAAGGCACGCACGCCCACCACCGAGGTAAACATCGAGGTCAAAATGCCAAGACAATGCACTACCGCGAAACCGCGTACAGGGCCAGAGCCAAACACCAAGAGTGCTACGCCCACGATCAGCGTAGTGAGGTTTGAGTCAAGAATAGTGCTCCAGGCTCGGTCAAAGCCAAGGCTGATCGCTTGTTGGGGCGCCTCGCCATTACGAAGCTCTTCACGAATGCGCTCATTGATCAACACGTTGGAGTCAATTGCCATACCGAGTGTCAGGGCAATCGCAGCAATACCTGGCAGGGTGAGGGTTGCCTGCAACATGGACAATACGGCTAACAGCATCAAGACGTTCAGGGCGAGGCCAATAGAGGAAAACATGCCAAACAGGTGGTAATAGATCAGCATAAAAATCGCGATCGCAAGGAAGCCATAGAGCGTTGAATTAAAGCCCTTTGAGATATTTTCGGCACCCAGGCTTGGGCCGATCGTGCGCTCTTCGATGATTTCCATGGGGGCGGCGAGCGAGCCCGCGCGCAGCAACAAGGCAGTATCGGCAGCCTCTTCGGCAGACATGCTGCCCGAGATTTGTACCTGACCGCCTGGGATCTCACCGCGGATGACTGGCGCGGTTACGATCTCGCCACGGCCTTTTTCAAACAACAAGATCGCCATGCGTTTGCCGATGTTGTCGCGTGTGATGTCACGAAAAATGCGCGCACCTTTTGAGTCGAGCGTGAGATGCACGGCTGCCTGTTGCGATTGATTGTCTCGCCCGGCTTGAGCGTCTTGTAAGTTTTCGCCTGTCAAAATCACTTGGCGACGCAACAAGAGGGGACGGCCATCGCGATCTTGGTAACGCTCAAGACCAAAGGGCACGGTACCCGCAGCCAAGGCGCTTTGCGCGGCGGGTGAGTCGTCAACCATTCTAATTTCTAGCGTCGCGGTACGACCCAAGATGTCTTTGGCTTTAGCCACGTCTTGCACGCCCGGAAGCTGCACTACGATACGATCAGCGCCTTGCTGCTGAATCACGGGTTCGGCCACGCCGAGTTCGTTGATACGGTTGTGTAGGGTGGTGATGTTTTGTTTGAGTGCATTAGCTTGCACGGCAGTCATTGCTGTTTGGCTAAGGGTGGCGACGATTTGTAGGCGAGCGCCTTCTGTGCGTTCAACCATCTGCAGATCGGGGTTGCGCGTGCGCAGGGTGCTGATGGCCCGGTCGCGGTTGGCGGCGCTTGAAAACGACAGCACGACTGACATGGCGCTGCGATCAATACCGGTATTTTCAATTTTTTGATCACGCAAGGCTGCACGTAAGTCGGTGACAAGCGAGTCGTAGCGCGCAGTGAGCGCGCCTTGCATATCGACTTGCAGCAAAAAGTGAACGCCGCCCCGCAGATCGAGCCCTAAATACATTGGGTGTGCACCGATGGCACTCAGCCAACTCGGTGAGGCAGGCAGCAGGTTCAGTGCCACCGTGTACGTAGGCTCGGCAGCATTGGGATTGAGTGCTTTTTCGATGGTGTCGCGCGCCAGGATTTGCTGGTCTGTATTAGCGAAACGTACGCGAACCGTACCAACTGGACCATTTTGTTCAAAGGCAGCGCCGGTACTGGCCACGCCGGCTTTTTTCAAGATGTCTTGGGCGCGATCAAGCATGCCCGCATCAAGTTTGAGCGTGGATTTTGCGCTTGAAATTTGTACGGCAGGCGATTCGCCGTATAGATTAGGCAGGGTATAGAGCAGGCCGATCACAACCGCGACCAGCACCGTCAGGTATTTCCAAATAGGGTAGCGGTTCATTGCCGACGGGGATCAATAAGAGTTTGACCCCGGCGCAACATGCGACGGGGCATTCAATCAAAGCCTTAAAGCGCTTTGATCGTACCTTTTGGCAACACGGTTGCCACTGAGGCTTTTTGCATCACAACTTCGATGGGTGTTGTGCCGTGCTCAGAGATTTCAATCGTCACGTAGCTATCGCTGACTTTGCTTACCTTGCCAAGCAAGCCGCCAGCGCAGATGACTTCGTCGCCTTTTGCCAAGGCAGCCAAAAGCGCTTTATGCTCTTTTTGGCGTTTCATTTGTGGGCGGATCATCAAAAAGTACAACACTACAAACATTAAAACGATTGGAGCCATGCTCATTAACGAGCTGGCAGTATCAGCGGCTTGGGCCAGCACAATGCTGGAAATTTCTTGAGCAGACATTAAGGTCTCCTTTGTGTAAATGTGAATCGCTGGCTATTGTACCGACTTGGTGGCGCGATCTCTTGCAAACTGGGCTTGCCAAGCCTTAAAGGTGCCATTCTCTATGGCTTGGCGCATTTCGGCCATGATTGTCAGATAAAAATGAAGGTTATGGACGGTATTTAGGCGGGAACCGGTGATTTCGTTTGATTTTTGTAGATGATGCAGGTATGCCAGCGAAAAATTCTTGCAGGTGTGGCAGGTGCAACTCGGGTCAAGTGGCAAGATGTTGTCGCGGTATTGGGCATTGCGTATCTTGACGTCGCCAAATCGCGTAAACAGCCATCCATTTCGGGCGTTGCGGGTGGGCATGACGCAGTCAAACATATCGATGCCTTGGGCTACCCCCTGCACGAGGTCTTCGGGGGTACCGACCCCCATTAAATAGCGGGGGGCGTTAGCCGGCAGGCGTGGTGCTACGTGGGCCAGAATGCGCATCATGTCTTCTTTGGGCTCACCAACTGATAACCCGCCGATGGCGTAGCCATGAAAGCCAATGTCTTCTAGGCCCGCTAGCGATTCGTCGCGCAAGCTTTCGAACATACCCCCTTGCACGATCCCAAACAGTGCGTTGGGGTTGTTGAGCGCATCAAAACTTTCGCGTGAGCGTCGGGCCCAGCGCAACGACATGCGCATTGACACGGCAGCCTCTTCGGGTGTGGCGGGGCGGTCGTTAATCATGTAGGGCGTGCACTCATCAAACACCATGGCGATGTCTGAGTTCAGTTCGGTTTGAATACGCATGGATTCTTCGGGGGTTAAGAACAAGCGTGCACCGTCAATCGGTGAGGCAAACTTGACGCCTTCTTCGGTGATTTTGCGCATGCCCTGCAAACTAAATACTTGAAACCCACCCGAGTCCGTTAACAAAGGCTTATGCCATTGCATAAAGCCATGCAAGCCACCGTGTTTGGCGATCACCTCAGTGCCAGGTCGCAGCCAAAGATGAAAGGTATTGCCTAGTACGATTTGCGAGCCTACTTCGTCAAGCTCATGGGGCATCATGGCTTTGACGGTGCCATAGGTGCCAACCGGCATAAAGATTGGGGTCTCGACCACACCGTGATTGAGCGTCATGCGTCCGCATCGCGCCAAACCATCGGTAGCGAGTAGTTCGAAGCTCAGGCCGCTAACGGTGCTTTTAGCTGCGTGGTTGGTCTGAGATGTGCTGCCAGGGGTCGTCACAATTTAGGATTCCGTTCAAGAAACATGGCGTCGCCATAACTAAAGAAGCGATAGCGTTGTTCGATCGCATGTTGATAGGCATGGCGCATGGGGTCGAGGCCGATGAAAGCTGAGACCAGCATGAGCAGCGTCGATTGCGGCAGATGAAAATTTGTAATCATCGCATCGACAACTTGATAGTCAAAGCCTGGTGTAATAAATAACCGAGTGTCGCCAGTTTGAGCGGGTGCTGCACCCTTTTGCTCTGGGGGTGCTTGCGGCGCGCCTGAGTTGAGGGCTGTCGACTGACCCGAGTTAGAAGTGGCTCTCATTGATGAGTTTGGTGGCAGTGCAGTGTTCTGCGCAGAAGAAGCATGCTGAGCAAACGAAGTGTTCTTCGCAAACAGGGTTCTTGCGAGAAATTGGGCGGCTAGATGAGGATGATCTCTCGCCGCTGACTCAAGCGAACGTACGCTGGTCGTCCCGACTGCAACGACCCGCCCTCCGAGGGCGCGGGTGCGAGCAATCGCCTCAAGCGTCTCAGTCGACACGGTATAGCGTTCGGCGTGCATGATGTGCTCGGCGAGGTTGTTCACGCGTACCGGCTGAAATGTACCGGCGCCGACATGGAGTGTCACAAAGGCACGCTTGATACCTGCGGCGTCGAGCTGCTCAAATAGGGCCTGATCAAAATGCAGCCCTGCGGTGGGGGCGGCTACGGCCCCGGGCTCGCGTGCGTAGATAGTCTGGTAGCGATGGTCATCGGCGTCATCAGGCTGATGCGTGATGTAAGGAGGCAAGGGCGTTGCACCGAATTGCTCGAGCAATCCGAGCACGGGTCGTTCAAATTCTAGAGCGAATAAATCGTTCTCGCGACCCAGTACGCGTGCGTTGAATGCCTCGGCCAGACGCAGTACACCACCGGCCGTGGGTGATTTGCTTGAGCGAATATGCGCTAAGGCCGTAGTTAGGCCGGTGACCCGCTCAATCAGCACTTCAACCTTGCCACCGGTGGTCTTTTGGCCAAACAAGCGAGCTTTTATGACTCGGGTATCGTTAAAGACCAATAAATCGTTGGGGCGCAACAGGCTGAGCAGCTCAGGAAATTGCCGGTCGTGGCGTTGGCCAGTCTCGTCGACATGCAGCAAACGGCTAGCGGTGCGAGTAGGCGCAGGTGTTTGCGCGATCAGTTCGGGCGGTAATGCGTAATCGAAGTCAGCAACGGTCAATAAGGGGGTCACGTCAGTTGAGTCTTTAGTGGTTTGAGGTGACTTAAGCTGATTTCGCAGAGTAAGCCAAGAAAGACCGCGCATTTTAGCCCGTTGGGGTGCTTTTTTTGTATGCTGTGGGCTGATACGAAAAAACAGGCGGCGGTAATGACGGGTTTGCAGACAAAGACAGGCTTTTTATTGACACCGATTTGGGCGCGGGCGACAGATTTGATAAACACTTTGACGCGGGCGACAGATTTGATAAACACTTTGACGCGAGCGGCAGAGCTGAAACCAACTTGGGAGCGGGCGACAGGCCCGTATTTGAAGCAAAGGCTTTGTGGCTTGGCGCTTGGGTTGAGCGCCTTGTTTGCTTTAACCAGCGCCTGTGCGCAGGCTGGCTTGCCGCCTGAGCTGGCACGTGCTTGGGCGCAAACAAAATTACCTGAATCCTCGCTTTCAGTGCTGGTGCAAGAAATCGGTGGTCCGCAGCTATTTGCAGTGTCACCCGAGGTACCGCGCAATCCGGCCTCGGTGATGAAATTGATCACCACCTATGCAGCCGTGTCGCGGTTGGGGCCGGCCTACACCTGGAATACGGACTTACTGATTGGGTCTGACGCTAAGGCTTCAGAGCAAGGTGTGTTGAGTGGCCCGCTGTACCTTCGGGCGGGTGGCGATCCTATCTTTTTATTACAAGATCTTTGGCGTTTGCTGCGCGACTTGCGGTTGCGCGGCGTGCGCGAAATCCCTGAAATCGTGATCGACCGTTCAATCTTTGGTGATGTAACGATTGATCCGAGTACGTTTGATGGTTCTGCTTACAGCCCTTATAACGCCAGCCCAGATGCCTTCATGGTGGGCTTTGGTGCCGTGCGCCTCGTATTTTCGCCCGATCCAGGCACGCGCAGCTGGAAGTCGTTTGTCGACCCACCCATGGCCGGTGTGCAGATTGACGGCAACGTACAGTGGGTAGACGGCGTGTGCCCAGGCTCGCCCAACATTAGCACTGACATCACGATGACTGAGGGCACGGTTAAGTTCCGCGTTTCAGGTAAGGCCGTGGGCTCTTGTGGCGAGTTTGACGTGTTTCGTTTGGCCTTCTCGCAACAAGAATTTGGCGCACGTGTACTGCGTTCATTGTGGCAAGAGTTAGGTGGGGTCATTACCGGGTCGATCCGCAGCGGCGCGATTCCAGCCGGGGCGATCATCGTAGCCTCGCATCAGTCGCCCCCCCTGTCTGAAGTAATTCGTTTAATTAACAAACGTAGTAATAACGTGATGACGCGGGTGCTATTGCTGACGCTAGGTGCTGAGGCCGGTCGTCGTCCGGCAACAGTCGCTGGTAGCGTGCAAGTTGCCCAAGAGGTCTTAGCGCGTCAAGGCCTGCCGATGAAAGGTATGGTGCTTGATAACGGGTCTGGTTTATCGCGCAACGGTGTGGTGTCGGCCGACAGCTTGGCGCAGATGCTGCAAAAGGCCTGGACCTCCACTGTGATGCCAGAGTATGTCGCCTCGTTATCAATTCTTGGCTCGGATGGCACCACGCGTAATCGTCTGCGTGATCCGTCAACAAAATCAATGGCGCACCTTAAAACCGGTGCCTTGCGCGACGTGCGTTCAGTGGCGGGTTACGTGTGGGGCGCGAGCGGCAAGCGCTACGTCGTAATTAGTATGGTGAACCACGAGCGAGCCCATGAAGCACGCGCGTTTGAAAATACACTGATCGCCTGGTTGACTGCACGCTGACGCGATTCATCGACTTGACCAAGGGCCTGAGGCAGCGCACACTACTCAATCGGCTATTGAATCGATGAAGGCCAAAGATATGTGGCGCTCTGGTAAAGTTTTGACGCTCTTGGCGTTGCTGGGCGTTTGTACAATTACGCAGGCGCAAATTTGCGATGCTCGGTTTTTTCATAACGGCGGTGTGATTGAGATTGGTAGCTCAGGCATGTTGAATGTCTCGGCTAAGTTAACGTTCAGCCAAGTTAAAAAAACTTCAGGCACTGCATGCCAGGCGCAGGTGAAAGGTTTTGCCAACTATGCACTGATGAGTTTTTTAAGCGGCTCGAGCGATATCGATCATGTCTTAAACGTAAGTGGTAACCAAACAAGCGTCGCAAGTGCGCGCCCGGGTAAAGCAGCAGACACGGCTACCTTTGATGTGCAGTTGCTGGGGCTGTTTGGTTTTGGTGCGCCCATTCGCGCTGCAGGGCAAAAGTTTCCTGCGCAGTCATATTCCCTAGCGGTGGGCGATCCCAAACGTGGCCCTACCACTCCGGTTGGTGTGCGCATGGGTGAAAAAACCGTCGGCGCGCAGCAAACTGTCCAGACCGCGATCGGTAAGTTGCAATGCTGGCCCGTGCGCTACTCTCGCAGTACCGATGCGACCACGGCACAAGTGCAAGGCATGGTGCTACCGATCCCATCGATTCAATCTCAAGTGACCGATTGGTTTTGCCCATCAACCAACTTGGTGATGAAGCAAGAGATCGAGCACTCGGGGCAGAAATCGGTGGTTGAGGTGAAGGTGTTGCGGTAGCTGTGCCGCGCAACTTAAACCCCCAGTTCACCCTACCTTACGTCTTGACGCGCCTTGATCGCGGCATCTATGAGAGGGCATTAGAGCCCCAACTCGCCCCACATTGCATCTACGCGCGCTTTGGTGGCGGCATCCATCGTAATCGGTGTTCCCCACTCACGCTGGGTTTCGCCTGGCCATTTATTGGTGGCGTCGAGCCCCATTTTTCCGCCGAGCCCTGAAACCGGCGAAGCAAAATCCAAATAGTCGATCGGCGTGTTTTCGACGAGCAGGGTGTCGCGCACCGGATCCATACGCGTGGTCATTGCCCAGACGACTTCTTTCCAGTCGCGTGGGTTGATGTCTTGATCGACAACTACAATAAATTTTGTGTACATGAACTGGCGCAAGATACTCCACAAACCAAACATCACACGCTTGGCGTGGCCGGGATACTGTTTGCGAATCGACACAACGGCTAAGCGATAGCTACAACCTTCAGGTGGCAGATAAAAGTCAACGATCTCGGGCAACTGTCGACGCAAAATCGGCACGAAGACTTCATTGAGCGCGACGCCTAGTATGGCGGGTTCATCGGGCGGCTTGCCAGTGTAGGTGGTGTGATAAATCGGGTTGCGACGCATGGTAATGCGTTCAACCGTAAACACGGGAAACCAGTCTTGCTCGTTGTAATAGCCAGTATGGTCGCCATAAGGGCCCTCAAGCGCAAGTTCGTAGTCGGACGCGGGTGGCGGGTTCACGCCTTGAGGGGCAACAGGTTTGATGGCGCGCGGATCTGAGTTGGGCAGCAAGTGCCCTTCAAGCACGATCTCGGCGGTCGCCGGCACCGACAGTTCGCTGCCAATCGCCTTGGTGACTTCAGTGCGTGCGCCGCGTAGCAAACCTGCGAATTGATACTCAGACAAGCTGTCCGGAACAGGTGTAACGGCGCCCAACGTAGTGGCTGGATCAGCACCCAGAGCCACGGCAATGGGAAAGGGTGTTCCGGGGTGTGCCAGCGCGTGATCTCTAAAATCAAGCGCGCCGCCGCGATGCGAGAGCCAGCGCATGATGAGCTTGTTGCGGCCAATCACTTGTTGCCGATAAATCCCTAGATTTTGTCGACGAGCGTTGGGGCCGCGCGTGATCACCAAACCCCAGGTGAGCAACGGCGCAATGTCGCCGGGCCAACAGGTTTGAATAGGTAGCTTGGCAAGATCTACATCCTTACCCTCCCAAACAATTTCTTGGCAGGCGGCACCACGAACCGTCTTGGGGCTCATGTCCCATAAGGCTGCTTTAAGCATCGATACTTTTGCTAAGGCATCACGAAAACCCTTTGGGGCCTCGGGTTCGCGTAAAGAGGCGAGTAGTTCGCCGATCTCGCGCAGGGCGCCAACATTTTCAGCGCCCATGCCACGCGCGACGCGCGCGGGTGTGCCAAATAAATTTGCCAAGACCGGCATCGAGGCAGGTTGGCCGTTATGCGTGGCGTTTTCAAACAGCAGCGCTGGGCCCTCGGCTTTGAGAACGCGATCAGAAATCTCGGTCATTTCAAGCGAGGTGGAAACGGGTTGACTGATGCGTTTAAGTTCACCCGAGCGCTCAAGCTGCGCGATAAAATCTCTTAAGTCTTTGTATTTCAAGGTCTTGATCCGCCAAAACGGTTACAGTTCTAATATGCACACAAGGTTAACACCCGCCATGCTTGACCCCAAGGTGAAGCAATCATGACCCTACAGCGCTTGAACCATTTTTATCGTCAGGTCGCCGTACGCTCTGAGGCTCGAACATGATGACACTCACTCCTGCCTGGGTTATGACACAACAACTGGTGAGTGGGCTCTACCGTAATCTGGCAGAGTTCGTACGCACCTGCGCGATCTACCTGGGGATCACAGTTTTAGTCGCCGGTACGATGGTGCTGACGATGCCCACACTGCGTGGCCAGGCTTTGCAAATTCATTCTGCGTTGTTGTATGCGCTGGTGCCTGACGCCTTGATTCCTCAGGCCACGACGAACACCAGTGCGCCAGTCGGGACGATTGTTGCCGCCGTTGATTTAGAACCGCTGCGTGGCCAAACGTTGCCGCCTGCCGCGCTTGGGCGCCCTGCTCCAGCGGCACCGGCGCCACAGGATTTGGTGGTGGCAGCGCCACCGCCTCGGGCTGCAACGGTGCAACAAGAGTTAGCAGTGGCGGCGCAGGCGCCTGCTTCAGGCAGTGGCGCGACGCTTGCACAGGTTTTGCAGCGTCAGGCCGTCAGTCAAAGCCAACAAGACGCGTTAATTCAATATTTGTCTCGCAAGTATTTGGTGGCAACCCAAGCCGCTCAAATGTTTGTTGAAACGGCGTATGTGGTGGGTGATGAATTAAAAGTCGATCCGTTGTTACTACTCGCGATCATCGCGACTGAGTCGCGCTTCAATCCCTACGCCGGCGGTCAGGCAGGCGGCCCGACTGGGTTGATGCAAGTCATGATGAGTGTCCATCGAGAGAAATTTACTCAACTCGGGCGTGGCGAAACGATGGTGTTTAATCCGGTCGCTAATATTCGCGTTGGTGCCTTTATCTTGGCGTATTGCATCCGTACGCGCGGCTCCATTGCAGGCGGGCTGCTGTGTTATTGCGGCGCCAGCGGGCCCAATGCCGATGGGGGCTATACCGAAAAAGTGCTGTCCGAGCGCCGTCGTTTAGCGCTTGCAGGTTCAATCGCACTCAAAGATTGAGCGTCAGGGCCAAGTCACGGCACGCGCAGGCTGTCTAGTTGAACGAGGGGTAAGGCAGTGACATCTAGTATTGTCAGAAACCTTCCTTGCTCACTCGACCCAAGGTGATGTGGTCAACCTAAAAACGCCTTCATGCGATCAACAGCCTCTTGCAGGCGTTCGAGCCCGGTGGTGTAGGCAAACCGCATGGTGTGGGCGGCATGCGCGGGGCCAAAATCTAAGCCCGCAACCGCGGCGACGCGCGCACCATTGAGCAGGGCCGCCGAAAACGCGCTGCTATCTGATGCGTGTGCTGAGATGTCGCCGTAGACATAAAACGCACCATCGGGGGTCACGGGCACATCAATGTTTAAGCTTTTTAAGGCCGGCACCAAATAATCGCGGCGTTGCCTAAAGGCTTCGCGGCGCTGCTCAAACAGCGCCAGAGCATCGGGTCCGAAACAGGCGATCGCGCCATGCTGCGCCAACGTGGGCGCGCAGATGGCTAAACTTGCCGCCATTTTTTCGATGGGCTCGACCATATGGGTTGGCACAATCATCCAACCCAAGCGCCAGCCCGTCATATTGAAATATTTGGAGAAGCTATTCAGGATAATCAGGTTGTCATCGATGGCAAGGGCAGATTGACGTGTGTCGTCGTACGATAAGCTTAGATAAATTTCATCCATCATGACAAAACCGTTGCGTGCATGCACTTGTTTAATCAGGCGGGTGAGTGCGTCCCGCGGGATCGAGGTGCCGGTGGGGTTGCTGGGCGAGGCGATCAAGACACCGCGCGTGGCGGGCCCCCAATGTTGCTCGATGTCGGTGTCGGAGAGTTGAAAACGGTTGGCGATGGTGGTGGGGATGAGTTTTGTAGTGCCGCCGGCCGCACCGACGAAGTTGCGATTGGGTGGGTAGCAAGGGTCGGGCATCAGGACTTCATCACCGGGGTTGATCAGTGCCATCGCGGCCAGCAACAGTGCGCCGCTTGCACCCGAGGTCACGATGACCCGGTTGGGGTCGACTTTGGCGCCAAGTTGCGTGGTGTAGAACCCCGCGATCGCTTCTCTGAGCTCAGGCAGGCCAGCAGGCGGTGAGTAGCCACTTTTGCCGGACTGCGCCGCAAGTTGCATCGCTTGGATCACTTGCGGGGCTGCGGTAAAGTCGGGTTCTCCGACGCCAAGGCTGATAATGTCGATACCGCTGCGTTGTAACGCTGTGGCTTGTTTAAAAAGTTCGACCGCGTGAAAGGTCACGGTATCGGCGGTGCGTGCTGCAAGAACTGTCATGACCTATCTCTCCATTAGAGGCTGAATTGTAGTGGTTACGCCAACATCTAGACGTGCTTTTCTCATGGGGCGCCGTACACCGGCCCCGCCTTTTGAGCAGTTTTGCGCTCGATTGGCGCGTACATGTCTGGGGCGCTTAAGAACTGAGGCATTAAGTGCGACCGCTGCGCAGGCGCCGCAGGCCTGGCTTGAGCCGGTTCGTCACGAAGATGTGGCGCATGCACGCGCTCTGTGCCAAGAGTATCGGGTGGCGCTGCGCTTAGAGGGGGATCCGCGTCCAACCGCTCGCACGCAGGCAACACTTTGGGTATCACCTCAAACCGAGGGGGCGACGTTTTCTTTGGTGGATGCGCAGGCTGGTATCTGGAAAGTTGACGCGGGTTGTACCGTGGCGCAACTCACAGAAACGGGTGTCTTTGCTGGGATGGTGCAGCCCCCTGAGCTGACCTTAGCGCAGTGGTTTGCCTGGCCTGATACCTCAGGGGCCCTGATGCCAAGCGCGGCGCTGAGAGATGAAGATCATACGCTTAGTCAGCCGTTGGCGCCGATTGGGAGACATGGCACGTGCGAACCAAGGTCAGTCATGCTGCAGGCATTGCAACGCGTTGAACGGGCAGAAATTTTGTTGGCGGATGGCACTGTTGAGATACTTGGGCCTTTCGGTGCAGCCGCGCAAGCGCCTCTGCGCAGCTTAACCGTGCAGCGGTTAGTGCCCAAGCTGTTTGAACTGGCTGGCTCTGAGGCTGCACAGCGCTGCGCGCCGGTGACCCCGTGGCCGGGGCGTTATAGGCTAGATGCTCTGATGACCACAGCTACACACGAACCTAATCTCGCACAGCTATTTTTTGGACATCAAGGGCGCTTAGGGTGGGTGCAAACCTTGTGGCTGAGGCGCGCTGACACTACGCTCGACACCCAGTTTCGAGACCAAGATACAGGGCGAGATACAGAACGAAATATAGGGCGAGACAGAACGCAAGGCAAAGCTTCGGAACACACGGTTGAGGAGACGGCAGTTCAAACGGAGCGCGCGCGCGCGACGCTGCTGCAGTTATCAACACACCTTGATAAAGAACTCAAGCACATCCTCGATCCGTTAGGGCTATTCGGTTCAGTCCCTCACCTAAAGGGGCTAGAATCAAATTCTTGAATCGTTCATTGGTAGAACAGCATGGAAAAAACCTTTCGCCAGGCCGCGCTCGAGTATCACGAGCAGGGTCGCCCCGGTAAAATTTCGGTAACCCCGACCAAAACCCTTTCTAATCAACGCGATTTAGCGTTGGCGTACTCACCGGGCGTTGCTGCTGCCTGCGAAGAAATCGTGGCGGATCCGGCCAACGCGTTTCGCTACACGGCCCGTGGCAATCTGGTGGGGGTGATTACTAACGGCACTGCTGTGCTTGGGTTGGGCAATATCGGCCCATTGGCCTCAAAGCCCGTGATGGAAGGCAAAGCCGTATTGTTTAAGAAATTTGCCGGCATCGATGTGTTCGATATCGAAATCAACGAACAAGACCCAGATAAATTGGTAGAGATTATCGCGGGCCTTGAACCTACTTTTGGTGGGATCAATCTTGAGGATATTAAGGCGCCAGAGTGCTTTATCGTCGAGCGCAAGTTGCGCGAGCGCATGCGTATCCCTGTGTTTCATGACGATCAGCACGGTACGGCAATTTGTGTATCGGCCGCGTTTATTAACGGGCTAACCGTTGTTGGTAAAGATATTAAGCAGGTCAAGGTGGTGGTGTCTGGCGCTGGGGCGGCAGCACTGGCCTGCCTCGATTTAATGGTCGATTTGGGTTTGCCGCTCAAAAATATTTGGGTGTCAGATATTGAGGGCGTGGTCTACGAAGGCCGCACCGTGCTGATGGATCCCGATAAGACGCGCTTTGCGCAAAAAACCGACGCCCGCAAGCTCGCTGACATCATCGCCGATGCAGACGTATTTTTAGGGTTGTCGGCCGGTGGCGTGCTCAAGCCAGAGATGGTTAAAGTGATGGCTGCTAAGCCTTTGATTTTGGCGCTTGCTAACCCAAACCCAGAGATTTTGCCTGCTGATGCACACGCCGTTCGCGATGATATCGTGATGGCAACGGGCCGCTCTGATTACCCGAATCAAGTCAACAACGTCTTGTGTTTTCCGTATATTTTTCGAGGTGCGCTAGATGTTGGCGCCACGACAATTACGCGTGAAATGGAAAAGGCTGCGGTGGTGGCCATTGCCAAGCTCGCGCAAGAAGAGCAAAGCGAAGTCGTAGCGGCTGCTTATGGTCAGTATGACGTCGCGTTTGGCCCAAATTCTTTCATCCCCAAGCCTTTTGACCCCCGCTTGATTGTGCGCATTGCACCTGCCGTGGCCAAGGCCGCCATGGAGTGCGGCGTAGCTACCCGGCCCATTGCCGACTTAGAAGGGTATGTCGAGCAACTTGAACAGTTTGTTTACCGTTCGGGCGCCTTTATGAAGCCGCTGTTTGCAGGCGCCAAATCGCATGTGCGCTCGGGTGGTAAGGTGCGTATCGTGTTCACTGAAGGTGAAGACGAGCGCGTACTACGGGCGGTGCAGGTCATTGTTGACGAAAAACTGGCAAAGCCCATTTTGATCGGTCGCCCAGAAGTGTTAAAGGCACGCATCGAAAAGTACGGTTTGCGCCTGCGTCTAGGTGAAGACGTCGAAGTCACCAACCCAGATTTTGATCCCCGGTTTCATCAGTACTGGACAGCTTACTGGGAGAAAATGTGCCGCAGCGGCGTGACTAAAGAAATGGCGCGGGTTGAGATGCGTCGCCGCCTGACCCTAATTGGTGCTTCGATGGTCAAAATGGGCGATGCCGACGGCCTGATTTGTGGCACAGTGAGTGGCTACGGTAACCATTTGCGCTATATCGATCAGGTCATTGGAAAACAGCCGGGTACGTCGACTTACGCCGCTATGAACATTTTGCTGTTGCCCGAGCAAACCTTGGCGTTGGTCGATACCCACGTCAACGACGATCCGACTGCTGAGCAAATCGCTGAATTTACGCTTGCGGCGGCTGCACAAATGAGGCGTTTAAATTTTGTGCCTAAGGTCGCGTTGTTATCGCGCTCAAACTTTGGTTCGGGTAGTTCGGCCTCGGGTACCAAAATGCAAAAGGCTTTAGCTTTGATTCGCGAGCAGGCCCCCGAGCTTGAGGTCGATGGTGAAATGCATGGCGATTGCGCCTTAGATGAAAAGCTGCGCCTGAAAATTTTACCGTCGTCAACTTTAAAAGGTTCGGCCAACCTACTGGTGTGTCCGAATGTTGACTCTGGCAATATTGCGTATAACCTGCTAAAAACGGTTTCTGGTGGTAGTGTGGCGGTTGGGCCTTTCTTACTGGGCGCAAATGCACCTGTGCATATCCTCACCACGAGTGCAACGGTTCGCCGAATCGTCAATATGACGGCCTTAACGGTCGTCGAGGCGAACGGACCGCAGCTTGGGCGCCAACAAACTACGCTTCTTTAAGAGATTTAAGGCGTTGATTTTTGTCTGTGCTTACCAATACTTGACAATAGGCAAGGTCTGCCTGGCTGTCGTGTGCTAAAACTACACACAATATTGTGGCCTTGTTCTAGGAGCCCTCTGAAATGAGTAAGGCGGTTGATCCAAAATTAAAGCAGCTGTTACGTAACGGCGGCGACTTTGATCCTGATACCGGGAGCGATTTGCTTTCGGCGGCAGCGGCAGAGAAGGGACTGGCCTGGTGTGTGGCACAGTGTGACAAAGCGCGCAGCCGCTCGGCGGTGTTTCGTGCGGTCGTCAAAGCGGTCGATTACCCCCAATTTTTTGGGTCAAGTTTTGACTCGTTTTTTGACTGCTTGTGCGACAGCCTGTTAGATCAAAAAGAAGGCCTAGTTTTGGTTTTTGAAAAGCTGCACTCGGCTGATGCTGCCATCGTGATGGACGGTGTGCAGTTTATGCAGGTGTTGAATGACGCGGTCGGCTTTGCACGTGATAACGGCCGAGTGTTTATTTTCGGGATCCAGCACGCAGGCAAACACCCCGACGATAAGCCAGGCGTCGTCAATAACTGGAGCGATGAGCCGGCCTAGTTCGCGGCCGCTTGTCTGAGCGCTGCTAGCCTCTTGGCCGCGCTCATTGCCGACCTAGTTAAGCGCTGCTGCTTGGCGTGCAGTCTGGCTACCAATTCAGCAGAGCCGTGCATGCAGCTACCATTGCTAGCCCGGCGGTTTCGGTGCGCAGCACTCTCGGGCCAAATTTTATTTTTGTCACCCCTTGCCGCGCCGCGGCAGCGACTTCCTCTGGGCTCCAGCCGCCTTCAGGGCCGATCAGCAGGCTCAGCGTATCAACCTTTTTTGGCTCTTGAAGGCTTGCCTCTAGGTGCTGTGCAAGAGTGTAGACTGCCTCGGGGTCGCACAGTAAGCGCTGTCTGGATGGCGTGGCTGCAAGGGCTTGTTCAAGGGTTTGCGGTGCCTCTAGGTGCATGAGCCGGTTGCGGCCGCATTGCTCAGAGGCCGACGTAATAATCCCGCGCCAGTGTTCAAGACGCTTTTCAAGCCGAGGCCCTGAAAGTTTGAGCACGCTGCGCTGCGCGGCGACGGGGATGAGACGGTGAACCCCGAGTTCGACCGCTTTCTCGATAATCCAATCCATTTTGTCGCCCGAGGGCAAAGCCTGAATTAAGGTGATTTCACCGCTGAGTTCGACCTCTTTGGGGTTGTGCTGACCGATTAAAACAAAGGTTTTTTTTTCGGCAAAGCTGAGCACACCCGCAATCTCTCCCCCACGACCGTCAAACAGCACCACGGTGTCGCCGTCCGTCAGGCGCCTGACGCGCACGTGGTGCGCTACAGACGCGGGTAACTCGAGTTCTTGCTCGGCAAGAACCGGGACAGGGCAGTAAAAGCGGGGGTCAGCCATCAGGTCGCTCAGAGAGAGTGTGAGGGGTTATACGGGTGCTAAACTCCTACGTTTTGTAACCTATTTTTCCTGTGCTTGTTCGGACAGGACACATCGCATGAACTCAACTACTGTTGTCCCCGTTAAATTGGCTGATGCCATTCGCGCCCTCGCGATGGATGCGGTCCAGCAAGCCAACTCTGGGCATCCGGGCGCCCCCATGGGGATGGCTGAAATGGCGCAAGCGCTGTTTACACGCCACTTGCGTCACAACCCAGCCGACCCCGCCTGGGCCAATCGCGACCGGTTTGTGTTGTCGAACGGGCACGGTTCGATGTTGATTTACGCCTTGCTGCACCTCACAGGCTACGACCTGCCGATGGATGAGCTGCGTAAGTTTCGCCAGTTGCACTCTAAAACGCCGGGGCATCCTGAAGTTGGCATCACGCCTGGTATTGAGACCACCACGGGCCCCTTGGGGCAGGGTTTGGCCAATGCCGTTGGGATGGCGCTGGCCGAGGCATTGTTAGCCGCTGAATTTAATCGCCCTGAACATAAGCTTGTTGATCATCACACCTACGCATTTGTCGGTGACG
>CAMEAW010000049.1 GCA_945911685.1 Bordetella parapertussis | reverse complement strand
GCGTCGTGCTCTGGGTTGCTTGAGGTCAGCGTCACAAACTGCAAAATGGCGGTGGACTGCACCTTGGTGGTCACCCCCTGGCGCTGCACGGCCTGTGGCAAGGACGGCAAGGCGATCGCCACCCTATTTTGCACATTCACCTGAGCAATATTTGGATCGGTACCCACTTCAAACGTCACGGTTAGCGTATACCGCCCATCGTTGGTCGAATCAGATTGCATATAAAGCATGTTTGCCACGCCGTTGACCTGATTTTCGACGTTGCTTGCCACTAGCTGTTGCACCAATGCTGCGCTGGCACCAGGCCAGTTGGTGGTCACCTGCACCGTAGGCGGCGTCATCGGTGGGTATTGCGCAATCGGCAGACCAAAAATAGACACCGCGCCGATCAACATCGTGATGAGCGCAATCACGTTACCCAGAACAGGGCGCTCGATAAAGTATTTTGAAAGCATGGCGTGTCCGGTTGCCTGACTGTTTTAATTAACGCGCAGGTATAGGTGCGACCGTTGCCATCTCGGGGTTGACGGTCTGACCATTGCTGATATTGATGAAGCCAGCGAGCACAAACGTTTCGGAATCTTTCAGGCCCTGTGCGATTTCAATGAGTGTGTCGAAACGCTGCCCCGTTTTAATGGCACGACGTTCGACTTTTTTATTGTCATCCATCACAAAAACGTAGTCGCCCTGTTGATCGGTTTGAACGGTGCGCGCGGGGATCAAGACAGCCTTGCGGGACTCGCCATACTCAGCCAGCACCTTTCCGTATAAGCCAGGGACAAGTTCATACTTTGCGTTAGGCAAGGTGGCACGCAACTGCAGCGACCCAGTACTGGTGCTAAGCAAGTTCGCAGTGTAGTCAAGCGTACCCTTGTGACGAAAGCCAGTCTCACCTTGCAACTGCACATAAACCGGTAACGCGTTGACCAGTGATTTACGATTTTCTTCATTCACGTAGCGTTTTTGATACTTCAGCAGATCACGCTCGTTGATATAAAAGTACACATAGATTGGGTTAATTTGTTGAATCGTTGCCAGTTTGATCCCTGAAGCACTGCTACCTAAATAATTACCCACGTCGATCAAATGGCGCCCCATCAAGCCATCAAAGGGCGCACGTATCTCGGTGTAGCTCAAGTTAAGTTGAGCAAGCTTTAGATTCGCTTCAGACTGCAAAAAAGACGAAAAGGCTTTATCCACAGCAGCTTGTGAAGTGGCTTTGTCTTTTACCAAGGCCCTCTGGCGGGCCAACTCGATTTTTGCTTCGTTATAAATCGCCTCAGTCAAGTTGACCTGCTGAATATACTGATCTTGTTCAATGACGAACAGCAACTGATCCTTTTTAACAAACGCACCGTCTTCAAAGGCGATTTTGTTGAGATAGCCCGGTACTCTTGCCTCGAGATTCACGGTTAACAGCGGCGAAATCACGCCATCAAAAATTTCATAGTTTCGAACGTCTTGAGACACCGGCTTGGCAACCGTCACTTTAATTGGCGGCACCGCAACGATTGGCTTTTTTTCGCAGCCTGCAAGTATTAAGCCCGCGAATAAAGCAAGGCTCAGGGCTGCGGTGCGCATGAACGACGTACGCATGAAGTGGCTCATTGAATGGTCTCACTAGACTGAACTAAACGTGGATCGGGTTGGTGACTCAAGGCGTTGCCCCAATTAGTACGCTGCTTCATTTCGGCCACCATGGCGTCCGGCAACGCTGGCGTTAATAAATCGCCCGACCACCCCCCACCTAACGATTTAAACGCCGCAACGTAGCCAAGTAAATTATTGGTGTTGGTTTGCACCAAGGTACTTTGCACAAGCAACAGTTGCTGTTGGGCAAGGATCACGGTGTTGTAATCGACCTGCCCGGCGCCATAGCGCTCAACCGCCAGTTTTGCTGCTTGCTCGGCAGCAATCACTGATTTTTTAAGATCGGCCGCCGAGCTGCGCGTGGTCGAAATCGTGATAAGTGCGTCTTGTACCTCTTTTTGAGCCTGCAGCACGAGGTTTTGATAGGTCAGAACGCTCTGTTGAAACGCGGCATCCTGAACCCGAATTTGATCGGTAATTGCGCCACGGTAAAACAACGGAAACAAGAAGCCGCCAGCGAGCGAGGTGTTGCGGTTATCCCAAGAAAACAAGCCCGACTGGTTTGTGTTGCTCGTGGTGACACTTTGAAACCCAAAAAAACCACTCAAGTTAAAACTTGGATATAGCGCCGCTTCGTTCACACCAATCAGAGCTGACTGCGCAGCCGCCGCGTACTCAGCTTGCAAAATATCAGGGCGACGTCTGAGCAAATCTTTTGGAATGCCCACTTGTAACGCCGCAGGCGCCACAAGAGCCGCCTTGCTGCTTTGAAAGTTTTGCTCGTAATAGTCGGGGGATTCACCCAACAAGATGCTCATTGTGTATTGAGCCATTTTGAGCGAGGCAATCAGCGTGGGGATTTGCGATTTTGTTTGCTGGTATTGCGATTCAGACTGACTTAAGTCGAGCAATGAGGTCGACCCATTATCGAAGCGTGACCGGGCAATACGCAAGCTTTCAGCCTGAAAGGCCAAGTTGTTTTTTGCAACTTGAATTAAACCTTCATAGTTGCGGATGTTGATATAGGCGTTTGCCACATCAGAGGCCAGCGACACGTCGGCTGAATAATAGGCCGCCGCCACCGAGATGTACGAGGATAGCGTGCTTTCGATGCCACGACGATACTTACCCCAGAAGTCGATTTCCCAGTTGGCCTGAATCAGCAGATTACGGGTATTAGAAAGCGGCGAGGTGTTGAGATATTGCGTGAAAGCGTTTGGATTGTCATTGCGCGACGCTGAGCCACTGAGGGCGGCTGTCGGCAAAAGCGTGGCTTCGGATACCCCAAATTGCGACCGCGCTTGCGCAACACGCACGGCAGCGCGCTGCAAGCTCAGGTTATCGCTCGCAGCGCGTGCGAGCAATTGATTAAGGGTTGGGTCTTTAAAGCCGGCCCACCAAGCAACCGGATTGAGCCGCTGAGCGTTGGTTGCCTCAAGCGCCTCGGTAAACTCGGTTTTTTTAGGTTGGCTGAATTGATCTTGGACCTTGGCTGCGGGCCGCACATAATCGGGCCCGACCATACATCCTGACAAAGCGAGGCAAGTGCCAGCCAGCCAACCAAACAACGCGAATCGATTCATGGTGAAAACGATAAAAAATATCAATGAGGAATAGTAAAGCAAATTCAAATGACAGCAGACTACAGGCTTCAGTCAATTGACCTCGTCACCAAGCACATTGACGTCTCGGCTCAAGTCAATTGACTGCCTCACTAAACGCCTGAGTACCTTAGCATCAAGTCAATTGCCCTGGTCGGGTAACACAACTTGAAGCCTGGTTCGCCTGGCAAGACGGTTAATCGACTTGCGCACCCGAAATACGCACAATTTCAGCCCACTTGGCAATATCAGCCTTGTGAATCTTTGCAAACGCGGCGGGGCTAGGATCTTGCGCTGGGGTGATCCCTTGGGTGTCAGTCAGCCATTTTTTGAACTCTGGCGTTGAAATGACTTGGGTCACTGCCGCGCTCATTTTCGCAGTAATCGCTGCGGGCAACTTTGCGGGTGCCAGCAAACCATACCAAGTGCTACTTTCAAAACCGGGCAGCGCGCAGGCTTGGGCCATCGTGGGCACATTGGGTAACGCCGCCAGAGCTGCAGGTGTGGTCACCGCTAAACCAATATTTAAGCCGCCTTTAATCGAGGCGATTGACGGTGCGCTTTGATTGAAAAACAGATCAACGTCACCCGCCAGTAAGGCTGTCATCGCGGGGCCCTGTCCGCGATAAGGCACGTGCACGATATCGACCTTGGCTGCACTGGCAAACTGCGCAGCAGACAAATGCGTCGACGCCCCGTTACCCGTCGAGCCATAGTTGAGTTTGCCCGGGTTGGCACGAATCAGCGTGAGCAACTCTGCACAAGTTTTAATCGTGGGGTGTTTTTTAATATTGATTAAGAGCACGTTTGGCACGTCACCCAAAATCGCAATGTGCGTGAAGTCTCGCTCGACATCAAAACTTAGCTTTTTGTACAGCGCTGCGTTAATGGCGTGCGTCCCGGCCGTGGCTAGTAAAAATGTGTAGCCATCAGGCTGCGCACGCGCCACAAAATCAGACGCCAAGTTACCCCCCGCCCCTGTCTTGCTGTCTGACACAATCGGCACACCTAAAACGGCGGTTAGCGCCTCACCAAGCTTGCGGGCATATAGATCGGTACCCGCACCATTTGGAAATCCGTTGATGATCGTAATTGCGCGACTGGGCCACACCTCGGACTGGGCGAACACGCTGGAGCTGAGCAATACGCCAGCCAACAAAAAAACCGCTTTTTTAAACCATTGAAACATTTTGAATCTCCTTATCATTAACGCTGTTGGCCTTGACCCGAAATGCGACGACAGTGATTGAACGAAGCCTGAATCAAATTATCGCTCGCCTCGGGGGTACGAAACGCTGAATGTGCCGAGAGCGTGACATTATCAATCTTAGTGAACGCGTGATCGGCAGGCAAAGGCTCGATATCAAACACATCAAGGCCGGCATGACCAATTTTTTTCGACGCAAGCCCTGCGATAAGTGCCTGCTCATTGATCACGGCACCGCGCGCAGTATTTACCAAAATTACGCCATCGCGCATTTTGGCGATACGTTCAGCGGAAATAAACCCGCGCGTGTCATCGTTGAGCAATAAATGCACAGACAACACATGGCTACTCGCCAACACCGTATCCAAGTCCGCAAAGCGCACGCCAGCGTGAGTTTTCGGGCTCCGGTTATAGGCAATCACATTCATGCCGGCACCGAGCGCCAAGCGAGCCATTTCGGCGGCGATACCGCCAAAGCCGATTAAACCCAAGGTTTTACCGGTTAATTCAATACCATCGGTACGTAACCACTGGCCGGCACGCATCCCGCTATCCATGCGGGCAAAGCCTTTGGCGCTGGCCCACATGAGGGCAAAGGCACACTCGGCAACCGCCGTATCGCCATAGCCCTTAATAATGTGCACTTCGATACCGATTTCGGCCAACGCCTCGGGGTTCATGTACGAGCGCGCACCGGTGCCTAAAAATACGATGTGCTTGAGGCCTTTGCACTGTTTGGCGATCTCGACGGGCACCGAAGTGTGGTCGACGATCAGAATTTCGGCGTCACCCATGACGCCAGGGACCTGTTCGGGGGTAATGTCGGGTTGTTCGTTGACCAACAACGCAATATCGTCGGGTTGGTGCAAGCGGCGCGCCACCTCGGCCAAACTGCCATTGGCATCAATAAATACAGCTTTCATTACGCAAAATCCAAAAAGATACAATTTCCGTATCATAACGGGGCTTTGACGCTTAAATGTACGTGAGGCCACAGACAGAAGGATCTTCTTTGAGCAAACCAGACCACGTTGTCATCATCGGCGCAGGGATCATTGGTGCAGCAAGCGCCTTTCATTGCCTGGACGCTGGCCTTCAAGTCACCTTGATCGAGCCCGAAACACCCGGTGCCTCGCAGGCCTCGAGCTACGGCAATGCGGGTTGGCTCTCTTCTCACTCGGTCCTCCCGCCCGCCTCACCCGGCATCTGGAAACAAGTCCCCACCTGGTTAGCCGATCCGCTGGGGCCCCTTTCGGTGCGTTGGCGGTATTTTCCGCGCGCCTTACCCTGGCTGGTGCGCTACTTAGCCGCCGCCTGGACTTATCCAAAAATCGAACAAACGGCTCACGCACTACGCAGCCTGCTGGCTGGCGCACCAGACTTACACCAACACATGGCCCAGCAGGCCGGTGTCGGTGAACTCATCGCGCGCAGCGGCTTGCTGCACGCTTTTTTATCGCGCGAGCACTTTCTGATAGATGCCAAGGCTTGGGCGATTCGTCGCAAAGAGGGCATCACCTGGCAAGAGCTTGACGCCGTCGCCCTGGCGAAACTTGAGCCAGATCTTGACCCCAAGTACACCTTTGGCGTCTTTGTCGCCGAGACCGGCAGCTGTCGCAACCCCGGCGACTACACCGCGGCCTTGATTCGCCACGCACAGGCCCGCGGTGCCACCTTGTTACACACCCGCGCAACGGGCTTTCGTATCGAAAACGGCGCGCTCAAAGCGGTATTAACCGACGGCGGTGAGGTGTTGTGCGACAAGGCTGTGATTGCGGTAGGGGCACGCTCGAAGGCCTTTGCCGCCATGGCGGGCGATCACGTTTCGCTAGAAACCGAGCGTGGCTACCACGCAGTTGTCACGGGCGTTGACGTCGGCCCACGCGTACCCACCATGTTTGCCGATTGTAAAGTGATCGTCACCCAAATGAATCAGGGGCTGCGGGTCGCCGGTCAGGTCGAAATTGCAGAGGCTGACGACACGCCAAACTGGCGCCGCGCCGAAATCTTGCGCGACCACTTGCTGGCCTTATACCCCACCCTACCACGCGACTTGGCGCCCGAGCAGATTCAAATTTGGATGGGACGTCGGCCCAGCACCCCAGACGGGCTACCTTGCCTTGGCTTAGCCTCTGGCTGCAAAGATGTGATTCATGCCTACGGCCATGGTCATATTGGACTGGTAAGCTCGGCCAGAACCGGGCGTATAGTGGCTCAACTGGCTGCGGGTCACCCACCCGAAATCGATTTGAGCCCCTTTAGCCCGACACGCTTTAGCTAAATCCGCGCCAACCTCGAACAAGCCAACACCAAGATCAGCCTGAACGTTTCAGGATCGTACGACGGTACTAAAAGACCAAGATCTGCACGAGGCTTCGAGATTTGCACCACGACAGTAAAATGATGAGATGAATATGAATCGCTCAGGCTTACACGACGACAGTGAAGATGTTGAATACACGCCGGCCGAACGTGCGAACGCCGCCAAAAAAAGCACGTGGGTCAGCGTTGTCGTCAATGTCATTTTGTCTGTCACGCAGATCACTGTGGGTATTTTTGCAAAATCGCAGGCCTTGATCGCCGACGGCGTGCACTCGCTTTCAGATCTGATTTCTGATTTTGTGGTGCTCTTTGCAAGCCACCATAGCCAAAAAGACGCCGATCAAGACCATCCCTATGGCCATCAGCGTTTTGAAACAGCCGCTTCAATGGTGGTGGGAGGCTTACTGTTGGCCGTGGCCCTTGGCATGCTGTGGTCAGCCTTTGAAAAATTAAAAGATCCACATAACATTCCCGAAGTGCATAGCAGCGCGCTATGGGTTGCAGCCATCGCCCTCGTCGCAAAAGAAACGCTGTTTCGCTACATGCTGCGTATTGCCAAAGCGGTCAAATCAAGCATGCTCGTCGCGAACGCCTGGCATGCGCGCTCAGATGCCGCCTCGTCCTTAGTGGTCGCAGTGGGCATTATCGGTAACTTGCTTGGCTATCCGATTTTGGATCCAATTGCCGCACTGATCGTTGGCTTAATGGTCGGCAAAATGGGCTGGGATTTTGGCTCTGACGCTTTTCATGACTTAATGGATCGCTCAGCCAACGATAAAGAAGTTCAAGCGATCACTGAAACACTGCTACAAACCCCTGGCGTATTGGGGGTACACGATGTGCGTACCCGAAAAATGGGCGATATGATCATCGTCGATGCCCACATTGAAGTCAGTGCGTTACTAACCGTTGAAACTGGGCACGATATTGGCTTAGCGGCACGACATGCTGTGATGCAACGTCATCGCGTACTCAATTTACTAACGCATATTGATCCGGTGCCCTCAAAAACAGATCCAAAAGCGACTGTAACAACCACAGCAAAAGCCTAGGTTCAAGCTAAGTCCGAATAATCGAGCAAAAAATGAACGTATTTCAGGAACCTACCCGCCGAACTTTATTTGAAAAAATATGGGATCAGCATGTCGTCATGCCCCGTCCCACCGGGCCGTCATTGCTTTACATCGATCGCCATATTATTCATGAAGGTTCGTTTCACGCCTTCAAAGATCTGCGTGCGCGTGGCCTGACGATTCGTAACCCCCAACAAGTGTTCGGTGTAGCTGATCACTATGTGCCAACCACCAGCCGCGACCCCAGTGATGCCGTCACCCAAGAGATCAAAGAGGTAATCCTCAAGTTCGACGACAACATGAATTGGTCTGGCGCAAACTATTTTTCTATCAAAGATCCGCAACAAGGCATTGTTCATGTTGTCGGCCCCGAACAAGGTATTTCGTTACCCGGCTCTATCATCACCTGCAGCGACAGTCACACCTCTACACATGGTGCGATGGGCGCGATGGCCTTTGGCGTTGGGCAGTCAGAAAGTATGCACATCATGGCGACCCAAACGCTTTGGCAAACGAAGCCCCTTCAGATGCGTGTCGAGTTGACCGGCAAACCTGCTGCGGGTGTAAGTGGCAAAGATATCATCCTAGCTGTGATTGCTAAATTGGGCGTCGCAGGCGCGGTGGGTTACGCCATTGAATATGCGGGCAGCGCTTTGCAATGGTTATCGCTTGATGAGCGCCTGACGATGTGCAATATGACCATCGAGGCTGGTGCGCGCTCGGGGCTGATCGCCGCCGATGATCTTGTGTTTGAGTATGTATATGGACGCAAGTTTGCCCCCCAAGGCGCCGCCTGGGATCAGGCGTTGCAGGTCTGGAGGCAATTGCCGTCTGATGAAGGCTGTCACTTTGATCAAACCCTGAGCATCGACGTCACGCGGCTATCGCCCATGCTCACGTGGGGCACCACACCCGATACCGGGGTCGCGATTGACGGCGTGATTCCAGATCCGTCACTCCTGACAGATCCTCACGCCAGACAAGCGGCCTTAGCCGCACTGACCTATATGGATCTGACGCCAGGTACCATCTTGAGCACGATCAAAATTGATCGCGTATTTATTGGCTCGTGCACCAATAGCCGCCTCTCTGACTTACGCCTGGCTGCAGGCATTCTGCGCGGACGACGCGCTGTCGTGCCAGGCACCGTGGTGGCAGGTTCAATGTTGATCAAACAGGCAGCCGAAGCCGAGGGCCTGGATAAAGTTTTTCAAGCAGCCGGCCTTGAATGGCGCGAACCGGGTTGCTCGATGTGCGTGGGTATCAACGGCGACTTAGCGCTGACAAACGAACGGGTCGCATCAACCTCTAACAGAAACTTTGTGGGGCGGCAGGGGCCAGGGGTGCGCACGCACCTTGTGAGCCCCGCCATGGCCGCAGCGGCGGCAGTGACCGGCCACTTTACCGATGTACGCACTTTAATGGACCAACAATAATATGCAAGCCTTCACGCACTTACGAGCGCTCGCGGTGCCTCTCGAGGGTCGCAATGTCGACACCGACCAGATTATTCCGGCGCGGTTTTTAAAAAAGAATCGCGATGCTCTTTATAAAAATTATTTATTTCATGACTTACGTTTTGATGAACACGGCACACCGCGAACAGACTTTATCTTGAATCGCCCGCTGTTTAGCGGCGCGCAGATCTTGGTCGCAGACGAAAACTTTGGTTGCGGGTCTTCGCGCGAAGGCGCCGTCTACTGTTTGGCAGACTATGGGGTTCGCGCTATTCTAGCACCCAGTTTTGGCGATATATTTTTTAATAACTGTCTAAAAAATGGCCTCTTACCGATTCGCCTAGACGCCAAATCTTTAGATGCGGTACGACTGGCGTTGCACAACGCGACTGACGCAAACGCCGCCACCCGCGAAATATCGATTGACCTCGCTTCGTGCACACTACAGGCCCCAGGCCTAAGCTCGCAACGATCCTTCGTCATGGATCCCTTTTGGCACGAATGCTTGCTCAAGGGCGTCGATGAACTCGCCTTAACCTTAAGCTATGCTACCGAGATCGCACACTTTGAACAACATCATCGCAGCTCGCATCCTTGGTTGATCGCTTAAATGATCAAACTATGGTCATTCATCCTTGGCTATGGGCCTGAATGAGCAAACTACCACCCTCCATCCTTGGGGGATAGCTTGAATCACTAAACCATGACCATCCTCGTTTGAGCTATAACAACCCAGCGCTTATTCTTAGCAGACACATTAAATCCTCACACTATGACACTTCCTTTAAGCGGCCTGCGGGTCATTGAACTTGGGCAACTCATCGCCGGCCCCTTCGCTTCAAAAATGCTAGGTGAATTTGGTGCTGACGTCATCAAAGTTGAACCCCCAGAAACCGGTGATCCCTTGCGCACCTGGCGCATGCTGCATGATGGCACTTCGGTTTGGTGGGCTGCACATGCGCGTAACAAGCGCTCGATCACGCTGAATCTGCGCGAACCCGAAGGCCAAGACATCATTCGTCAGTTGGCCAAAGATGCCGATATTGTGATTGAGAATTTTCGGCCCGGCGCCCTCGAAAAATGGGGCATCGGCTTTAAAGACTTGCATGCCATTAATCCTAAATTAATCATGCTGCGTGTGTCAGGCTATGGGCAGACTGGCCCCTATAAAGATCGCCCTGGATTTGGTGTAATTGGCGAAGCGATGGGTGGTTTACGCTACCTCACGGGTGAACCCGGACGCCCTCCGGTACGCACGGGCGTTTCGATTGGCGACACCTTATCAGGTCTGCACGGTGTGATCGGCGTCTTGATGGCCTTGCGCCACCGCGAGCAACAAGGCGGTGTCGGGCAAGAGGTTGATGTCGCGTTGTACGAATCTGTTTTCAATATGCTTGAAAGCGTATTGCCTGAGTATTCTAAGTTTGGTGCGATTCGTCAACCTTCGGGCGCGAGCATGCCCGGCATTGCACCCACCAACGCTTATTTATGCAAAGACGGCAAATACGCATTGATTGCCGGTAATGGTGACAGCATCTATAAACGGTTAATGGAAATGATTGGTCGTACAGATTTAGCAAACGATCCAAAGCTCGCCCGTAACACGGGGCGTGCTGAACATTCTGATTTAATCGACGCTGCGATTTCTGCCTACACCGGGCAACATTCACTCGATGATGTCTTAACGGCCATGAATGCCGCAGGCGTGCCAGCCGGTAAAAGCTATGATGCCGCAGATATTGCAAACGATCCGCACTACCAAGCGCGCGATATGATTTTAAATGCCACGCTGGCCGATGGCTCAGTGGTGCAGGTGCCTGGCATCGTACCTAAACTCAGCAAAACGCCGGGGCAGATTACTCGGGCTGCGCCCTCGCTTGGGCAACACACAACCGAAGTTTTAGAGTCTTTGGGTATCAGCGCCTCGCAACAAGCCGACTGGAAAGCACGAGGCGTGATTTAAACCACGTGTACTTCAAACTCACCCAAACCCGCGACATGGCCAATCATCTTGTCGCCTTTTACCACGGCACCCACACCCTCAGGCGTGCCGCTAAAAATCAAATCGCCGGCTTTTAATTCAAACAAGCCTGACAAGTAGGCAATGCTCTCTGGAATGTTCCAGATCATTTGCGACAGGTCGCTTGTCTGCTTTTGAACACCGTTCACTGAGAGCGTGATACTGCCCTGCGACAAGGTGCCCGTGAGTGCGCGAGGATGAATCGGGCCAATCGGGCCCGAGGCGTCAAAGCCTTTACCGATCTCCCAAGGGCGACCTTGTTTTTTGCATTCGTTTTGCAAATCACGGCGTGTCATATCGAGGCCGAGTGCATAACCAAACACGCATTCGTTAGCCTGATCGACGGGAATATTCACGCCACCACTGCCCAGCGCCACGACAAGTTCCATCTCGTAGTGCAAGTTTGCCGTTTTAGAGGGATACGGGATTTGACCTGGTTTGCCTGCGGGGATCGCCACTAAGGCATCGGCTGGCTTACAGAAAAAGAAAGGATCTTCACGACCGGTGAAGCCCATTTCTTTTGCATGCTCAGCATAATTACGGCCGACACAGTACACGCGTCTAACCGGAAACAAGTCATCGCTTCCCATAATTGGTAGGCCAACGATACTCGGTGCATCTACTGCATAGGTGGTCATGTTTGAATCCTGATCTTTGAAATGACAAATTAACTTTTTGTGCGTTCGCCGCTGATTGAGACGGGTGGCGGTGCTGACGAGTCGGTATGCTCACCACTTTGCGCGGCAGGTGGCAAAACTGAAGCGTTTGCATTCTCGGCACGTGCGCTGTGTCCAGCATAAGCCGACACAGCAGCCGGTTCGGCCAAGTGCGCGATCGGGGCGCTGTCAAAGTACTCATCAAATTCATTAGGGGGTGAAGGCGTATACGCACCTGAGGCAGAAGCCCCCTGAACATCGGTGCCGCCAACGCCGAGGGTGGCGCCTGAGCCAGACACGTCTTTGGCCCAATCCACCGGAAACCCACTATCCGTTAAGTAAGCTAAGCCCTCGGCATGAAATACGCCGGGGTCTGAATCAACATCCGCTGCAGGTAGGTGAGAGTCAGTGAGTAGCACGGGCAAAACAGTACCGACTGCCGTCGCTAAACGCCATTGCGTAGCCGCCTCTTGGGGCCGCTCAAGCTTATCAAACAAACTAGCCAATAACGCATGCACACGCGCGTCGCTGCGACGCGCCAAGCTACGGGTGAGATACCGCTCAGCCTGACCCCACAGCTGACCTGACAAACAAAGATTGCCTAAGGTCGTCAGTAGCTCGGGCGCTTCGGGGGTCTTTTGCAACCAACCTTCAGTTTTTTCGAGTCGACGCGCCACCTGCGAGGGCTCGCAGCGCGCGTACGCCTCAAGCAAACGCGGATCGAGCTCGCGCTCAAGAGCGGCCTCTAGAATCTTTGAGGCCTCTGGCGACTGACCCGCAGCCTCAAAAGCCGCAGCCCCAGCCAAAGCAACCTCAGGCAGTGTTCGCTCGTCTAATTTCAGATCTTTCCAGATTTTTTGCCAATCGCCCGAGTGTAAGGTTTCACGCAAACGCGCAGCCGCCGCGGTTTCAATCAATGCACGCGCCTCGATCACCGGTAAAGCTTTACGCCGACTTAAGGTACGCGCCAACACAAACACCTGATCCGAGCGGCCAAGTTGACGATAAGCACGCAACAGCAAACGCAAGGTGTGTACGTGTCGGGCACCGGCTTGCTGGAGTGGCAAGAGCACATCAAGCGCCTGCTGGGCCAACCCTTGATCCAAATACAGATCAGCGGCGGCAGTTGCCACGGCCTCACTCAGGCCAGTGTCGTGGCCCGCCTTGTCTTTGGCGAGCGCAAGTAATTTATCTCGCCTGAGATACTCGCCCAAGGCATGCGCCGCACGCGCGGCCGATAAGCCGGCTAACACTTGGCGATTGGCGCTACGCGTTTGATCTAAAAGTTTGGTGAGATCTTTTTCGGCGTTTGAGTAGCGCCCTTCAAGCAATTCAGTCCAGCCTTGCTCAAGAAGTTCGTGATCACGCCGCACTTGTCTGCGACCATGCCACTCGCGCACCCGCATGGGAATATTGGTAAACCAAGATAGCGCACGTAACGCGACGTACAGAAAAACGAAACTCGCGACCAGCACCAATACGGCAAAGGCAAACGACACCTGGATGCGCCAGGTGTTTAACATGATCAAAACTTGACCCGTATTTTCGCGTAGCGCGACGGCCAGCACCACGGCAACCGTAATTAAGAGCAGCGTCCAGAACCAAGTCCGCATACTTAATTCTCGCTTTTGTTATTGGGCTCTTGCAAACGCACGGCCTCGAGAGCGGCAATACTATCGCTCATGTCGGGTAGCGCCGCAGAGACCGGTACAGCGGCAAGCTCACGTAACAAGCGAAGCGCCGCTACCGTGTCGACCGCTTTAGGGTCGTAACGGGCAGCCAACGAAGCCTCGATACTCGCGATTTCGGCGCGCCAGACTGAGGGCTGATGCATGAGCAAGGCCATCTGCGCCGTCAACACTCTGGTGCGTAAGTTTGCGCGCAGCTGCGCACCCTGTTCGGGTGACATCAGTAACGCGTTGGCATCTGTCACGCGCTGAATGCTCACAACACTTGCTAATTCTTTGGCTGCGAAGACTGCCACTGCTTTAGACCACACAACGGTCTTGCGCCACGCGCTATCCCACCAAACCTCGGCGGTGGGTGTTGCCGCCGAAGCAGTAGTCGGCGCAGCTGCTTGCACCGTCTCAGCAGCTGCTACGGCACCCTTTTGTGCGGCATCCGGTGAAGCTGCGACTGGTTGCGCTGTGGTAACCGGAAGCCCCGACGCACTAATCGCCACAATTTTAGGTACCGCGGCATCGGGCACCAACAACGGTGCGCGACCGATTAAAGTAGCTAGGGTTTCAAGTCGCACGGAAAGCGCGCTGACGTCAATCAGCGGCACCGAGCGCAAGCGATCGAGGTCTGCACTGATAGCACGTCGCACGGCTGCGAAACGCGGCCGATCAGCACGCACCAGCGTTGATAGTGCGGTTTCAAGCGCCATCACTGCATTATTGACATTGCTTGCCAAACGCAACTGCTGACTGGCCAAGGTCACGAGGCGCTCGATGTCGTTTGCAAGCATCGAGTCTTCCATGCCTTTATTGAAGCTGGCCCACGCCTCTTCGAGCCCTTCATACTGACCTTTTGCTTCGGCGAGTGACTGCTGAAGGTTAACGATCAGCTTGGCCTGCCCCTCAACGAGGCTGAGTGCCTGTTTGGCTTCACGTTTGGTTTCAATTAACTGAGCCGTAAAATCCTGCACCTGGGTGGCGACTTCTCGCCCAGTGCGATCAAAACGCTTTTGCGCAAACCAGGCCCAGGCTGCGATCATCACGGCAAGCAATAAAAAAACGAGCATCAACGTGACCGACCACGAGGGACCAGTCTTTTTGCGCCGAAACCGTGAGGCGAACTCAGGGGTCGTGCTTGCAGAGGCCGATGCTGGCTTAGCCTGCTCGGCTTGGGCTGACGGCTGGGGCGAAGGGATGGATTCTGTCATACCCGTATTGTAGTCGTTGCCCCGCTTAAACGTGCATTTTCAATGCATTAAGTCTGTTCAAGTTGGCTAGTAATTTGATCAAAACACAACACAATGGCCTCATCCTCGGGGCTTGCCACAGCGTGACAGAGCTGCCCGAACTCGCGCCCAAGGGCTTTACCAAGAACGCCTCGCAGGCGCTCGTGTGTGAAGATAAAAGCAGAGCGTTCGAACCATGGCAGAAGCTTCAGTTCAGCCAGTTTTTGTACGATGGCTTCGATACCATGACCGCTTGTCAATAGCCAAACCGCCTGCCCCTCCGCAGCCGCTTGCGCTCGCAGTGACAGGCACAGTGGCTCTGGCCATGAGGCGATCTCGCGCTGATAGGTTTGCTGCACAGTTACAGCAATGCCTAAAGCTGCTAGTTTCTCGCTAAGCCACTCACGTCCGTCTTGCCCCCGCAAAATCAAGACGCTGCGTGGCAAGGTCGGTTGAGCCAAAATGAGTGGCCAAAGCGCCTCGGAGTCTTGCGAGGCGGCACCCTCTGGGTGCAAAACCGCCAAATCCGTACCGAAGGCGCGCTGCACCGCCCCAGCTGTCACGGGCCCCATACACGCGCTCTGAACTTCACGAGGCCACACAAAATGTTCAGGGAGTTGCCGCTTGTAACCCGCCACCGCTGCCCGACTGACAAAGACCACTAAGTCAAACGCCTCTGGGCGAGGCAACACGCCTGCGGGTAGCGATGGGACCGATTGAATCTCGAGCGCGGGGCATTCGAGCACAGACCACCCCCGTTGACCGAGGGCCCGCACAAGTGCCGTGTTGCGCCCAGCCGGTCGAGTCAAAATCGCAGTGGCGTGCGCGCGTGTCATGGACCCTAAGGGGTGTTGAGTTCGTTCGTCGCGGCCAGATTAGCCAAAATGACCGAAGCGCCCTGAGCTTGCAAATCTTGAGCCACCTGCAAGCCCAGACTTAAGGCTTCTGGCGCCGGGCCAGCCGCCTGAGCTCTGTAAATAGTTTTACCGTCGGGCGTAGCGACAAGCGCTCGAATCGTCAACTGCTGCCCTTGGATAGACGCGTAGGCCGCCAAAGGCACCTGACAAGAGCCCCCCAAGGCGCGAGACACGGCGCGTTCGGCTAACGCACAGGCGGTGGTTTCGTGACAAGAAAGTGGTGCCAGAATTTCAAGTAAGTCAGAACGCCTCTTTAAAATCTCAATGCCCAACGCACCTTGCCCTGCAGCAGGCAAGGAGTCGTCGACAGCAAGGCAATGACGAATCCTTTGCGCCAACCCAAGCCGCTCAAGACCAGCGGCGGCCAAAATGATCGCAGAATAGCCACCTGCATCTAGCTTGGCCAAACGGGTATCCAAGTTGCCACGCAAAGGCTCAATCTTGAGCTGTGGAAACCGCGCGCGCAACTGCGCCTCGCGCCGCAAGCTTGAGGTGCCCACTACGGCCCCCTCGGGTAAGTCGGCCAGCGTCGCAAAATGGTTTGACACAAAGGCGTCTCGGCAATCGGCGCGTGTCAAGATCGTTGACAACTCAAATGGGACGGGCATATCAACCGGCATGTCTTTGAGCGAGTGCACCGCGAGGTCGGCACGTCCATCGAGCAGTGCATTTTCAAGCTCTTTAACAAACAGGCCTTTACCGCCCACCTTTGAAAGGCTACGATCCAAAATCTCATCACCACGGGTACTTAATTTTAATAAATCGACTTGCATCTCTGGATACAAGAGGTGCAACCGAGCCTGCACATGCTCGGCCTGCCAAAGGGCAAGTCTGCTGGCGCGCGTGGCGATCGTCAAATGGCGAGGCATCAATCGAAACAAACCTTTAACGCAGATAATTAAAAATAACGGTCGCAACAATTCCGATGGCTGCAAGCAACATCAAGCGTTGCAAAATTGTTTGGCCGCGTTGCGGTGGCGAGGGTTGTGGCGTTGTCATCGATGACATCCAAAGAGGTTCGAACAACTCGATTTGAACACGGACAGCAAAAAAAAACCGACCCGCTGTAAAAGCAGGCCGGCGCTTGGTGCTAGCAACGTTGCGATCTAGAGAACTGATTTCAGCAACTTGCCCATTTCAGAAGGGTTTTTGGTCGTACGAATACCGCAAGCTTCCATGATCTCAAGCTTAGCGTCAGCCGTGTCGGCCCCACCAGAAATCAGTGCGCCAGCATGCCCCATACGTTTACCAGCGGGTGCTGTCACGCCAGCGATAAAGCCGACCATCGGCTTTTTCATGTTCTCTTTTGCCCACAAGGCAGCGTTGACTTCATCGGGGCCGCCGATTTCGCCGATCATGATGACGGCATCGGTATCAGGGTCGTCGTTAAACAACTTGAGTACATCAATGTGTTTCAAGCCATTGATTGGATCGCCACCAATACCCACCGCACTAGACTGACCTAAACCAAGTTCAGTCACTTGTGCAACAGCTTCGTAGGTCAAGGTACCCGAACGGCTGACGATACCCACACGGCCTTTACGATGAATATGACCGGGCATGATGCCAATCTTGATTTCGTCAGGTGTGATCAAACCTGGGCAATTGGGGCCTAACAACAGCGTTTTGCTGTTCATTTTCGCCATGCGGTACTTGATCTCAAGCAAGTCACGGACAGGGATGCCTTCGGTGATGCAAATGACCAAATCGAGTTCGGCTTCGATGCCTTCCCAGATGGCTGCTGCAGCACCTGCAGGCGGCACATAGATCACCGACACGTTGGCGCCCGTCTCTGCCTTAGCATCTTTAACCGAGGCAAAAATCGGGATGCCTTCGAAATTTTCGCCGGCTTTTTTAGGATGCACACCCGCCACAAAAGCCGCTTCGCCATTGGCATAAGCGCGCGAGGTACGCGTATGGTATTGACCTGTTTTACCGGTAATACCCTGGGTAATAACTTTTGTATCTTTGTTAATCAGAATCGACATATCAGTATCCCTGGCAGAATTATTTAGCCGCCGCGACAACGCGGGTTGCGGCATCAGCCATTGTGTCGGCGCTGATAATAGGCAGACCCGAATCGGCTAGCATTTTCTTGCCCAACTCTTCGTTGGTACCTT
>CAMEAW010000048.1 GCA_945911685.1 Bordetella parapertussis | reverse complement strand
TGCAGTGTCATGGATTCGTAAAGAGAATCCCTTTATGTGGTTTTTATAAAAAGCGCGAAGCGCGACCTGTGCCAACCGCTGAAGGTTCAGTATGCCTAAGAAAACCCTAGATGACTAGCAATCTTCGTTGAAGCACTTTGGTTCGATGAAGCCTGAGCCTAAATATAATATCAGCGACGCGGCAAACACCCCAATCAAACGCATTCAGGTTCGACTAGGCACTGACCAGCGTATCGCTGACTTGCGTTAAACTCGATTCAAAATATATCAAAAAAGTAGCGGGTCTTGCTGACGCCAGCAAAGCCTGCAACGAGACAAACAATCAGAGATTTCTATGACTCAAACCGCCAGTGAAAAAATTGCTTCGTTTGTGGTGCATTTTGATCCCACAAAAATCACACTTGAAAGCCGACATGTTGCAGCGCGTGCGCTGTTCGATACTGTCGTCTGTGCGATCGCGGGCGTGCAAGAGCCCGCCTCGCAACTCAGTCTTCAATATGCGCAGGGTCAAACCGGCCCGCAGATGGCTACGGTTTGGGCGACAGGCCAAAAACTATCGCTAGAGATGGCAGCTTTGGTAAACGGCACGATGGGTCATGCCTTGGATTTTGATGATGTTTCCTCACCACTCCGCGGCCATCCTACCGTAGCGATTTTGCCTGCTGTGATTGCGTTAGGCGAAACACTGCAATCACAAGGCCGCGACATCATCAATGCATATATTGTTGGTTTTGAAGTGACCTTGCGTTTGGCGCGTGCGATCGTGGATGAGCAGTACGCTAAGGGTTGGCATTCAACAGCCTCCATTGCGACCTTTGGTGCAACGGTTGCGTGCGCGCATTTGTTAAAACTGAATCACGCTCAGATCGTGAACGCTTTGGGCATCACGGTTTCGCAGATTGCAGGCACGCGCCAAAACTTTGGCACGATGTCTAAGCCCTTTCAGGCAGGGCAAGCCAATGCCGTAGCACTGCGTGCTGTCATGCTCGCTAAGCTTGGGTTTGATGCCTCGGCCAAGGCGTTGGATGGCGATCAAGGCTACACCACGCTGTACGCTGACAAGATGGATGTGCATGCTGAGCTAGATCAATTAGGGAGCTTGCCGCTTGAGATTGAACGTAGCGGCATCGAAGTTAAAAAGTATCCTCTGTGCTACGCCACACATCGCACGATTGATGGTTTGTTGGATATGCTTAAAGACACACCGTTTAAGTTCGAGCAACTTGATCACGTTGACATTCAAACCAACTATCGCGCCACGGTGCCCTTGATTCATAGCCGGCCGCAAACAGGTTTAGAAGGTAAGTTCAGTATGCAGTACGCCGTCACAGCGGCCTTGTACGACGGTGAAGTGATACTCAAAACCTTTGAAGATGCAGCGGTTCAGCGTGCTGCGATTCAGGCTTTTATACCCAACGTCAATGTCACAGAGGGTGCACCACCTCTTTACCCTCGCTGGGCAGAATTAACCGTGCACCTCAAAGACGGCACAGTGCTCAAGCGTCGGGTTGAAAAACTACGCGGCAGTAAAGAGCATCCTCTCACCGACGCTGAGTTGATTGTTAAAGGCATAGACTGTTGTAGTTTTGGCGGCTTGAGTATTGCGGCTGCTGAGCTGGCGCAAACCTGTTTTACGCTGGATCAACAGCCTCTGAGCGTGTTGCTCAAGACACTTACGGGTGCTGCCTTAGCCTCTAATGCGAGTTCAAAAAAAGCCGCATGATAATTGAACTATTGCCCGCCCCGCACGACGACGGGGCGGTCGCGTACGCCGCATGGGTAATACGTTAACGATATCCGGATTAAGAATCAGGGAAAACGATTAAGAGAAAACCCGTACTCGTAAATCCGTTTGACCAATGTCAATTTCCAACGTACCTTCACACTTGAGAATTTAATAAAAAAGCGGTTTGCAGTTGTCATTGCGAGCTGTTGAAATAGCAGCGATTACGCTGCAATTTTGACTCTGGTAAACATATATTTCGAGTTAGTCTTGGAGAACGGATTTGTCGAACCAGTCAGCGTCAGCATTGCTGAATGTCAAAGATATTACGGTGCGGTTTGGTGGCATCGTCGCATTAGACTCTGTCAGTTTTGATGTGCCTCGTAATAAGGTCTGCGGATTAATTGGCCCCAACGGTGCCGGTAAGACCACCCTGTTCAATTGCTTGAGCCGCCTCTACCAGTATCAGTCAGGTGACCTGCTGTTTGATGGCGAATCCATCACGCAGACGCCCGTGCATGCAATGTCGAAAATTGGCATTGGTCGCACCTTTCAAAACTTAGCCATGTTTCGCACGATGACGGTGCGGCAAAATGTAATGGTGGGCGCGCACGCACGCTCTGAAGGCGGGTTTATCGGCACGATGCTAAAAACACCGGCGGTTCGCGCTGAAGAAAAACAGTTAGTCGAAGACGCGGACGCCTTGTTGTCTTATTTGAAGCTGTCAGAATTCGCTGATCGGGCGGTAGGTGATTTGTCCTTTGGTACTCAAAAACGCGTTGAATTTGCACGCGCACTGGCCTCAAAGCCAAAGATGCTTCTGCTCGATGAACCCGCGGCGGGCTTAAATCATACCGAGCTGAGCGACTTAGCAGACTTTATTCGCACGGTTCGCGACGATATGGGCATCACTGTTTTACTAGTTGAACACCACATGAGCCTAGTGATGGAGGTCTCGGACTGGATCGTCGTGCTGAACTTTGGTAAAAAAATTGCTGAAGGCACACCTGAAGAGATCCAGCGCAACCCTGAGGTCATCCGTGCGTATTTAGGAGATGGTAACTAATGAAACTGCTTGATGTTGCCAACTTGAACGCCTGGTACGGCCCGAACCAAGTGCTCTTTGATCTAAATTTTGAATTAAACGTGGGCGGTATCACAACTATTCTGGGTGCGAATGGCGCCGGAAAAACGACGACCCTGCGCGCCGTATGTCAAGCTGTTCAAACGACTGGTTCAATCACTTTTTTAGACAAACGCATCGACGGCAAAGCGACCGAAGATATCGTTAGAGCCGGGATCGCGCATGTTCCTGATGGGCGCGGTACCTTCACTGCGCTGACGGTCGAAGAAAATCTGAAGCTGGGCGCCTATACGCGTAAAGATCGCCACGAGGTACAGGCTGATCTCGAACGCATGTACACCAGATTTCCGCGTTTAAAAGAACGGTTTCGCCAGCAAGCGGGTACTTTGTCGGGTGGCGAACAACAGATGCTTGCCATCAGCCGCGCGCTCATGCTGCGTCCTCGACTGCTGCTTTTAGACGAGCCTTCTTTTGGTTTAGCTCCTTTGATCGTGAAAGAAATTTTCGAGATCATGCGTCAAATCAATCAAGAAGACCAGGTCAGTATGCTGCTCGTCGAACAAAACGCGGCCTTGGCCTTGAATTTGGCGGATCACGCTTATTTGCTCGAGACAGGCAAGGTTGTTTTGTCGGGTCCGTCGGCCGATATCAAAGCTGACGAGTCGATTCGACGCGTGTACTTGGGTTATTAAACTAGCGATCAGGTTGTGGAGTTTTAATGGATTCGTTTTTATTGCAAGTCACTGCGGGTTTAGCGAACGGCGGTATTTATGCCGCGGTCGGGCTGGCGTTGGTCATGATTCACCAAGCGACTCATCACATTAATTTTGCACAAGGCGAGATGGCGACGTTCTCGACCTTCATCGCTTGGGCAATGATTCAGGCGGACGTGCCTTACTGGATAGCATTTGTCGTAACGATGGTCGTTTCGTTTGTCGCAGGCTTACTGATTCAGCGGATTTTTCTCAAGCCTGTTGAAAAAGCGCCAATTCTTACTAACGTAATCGTGTTTGTTGGTTTGCTCGTGATTTTTAATGCCTTTGCAGGGTGGATTTTTGAGCACACGATTAAATCGTTTCCTAGTCCGTTTCCGGTTGAGGGTATGTTCTTGCCCCAATACTTTTCTGGCCATCAAATCGGGTCAATTGCCGTAACGCTCGTTGTGTTGCTCTCGGTGTTTTGCTTCTTTCGTTTTACACCGCTTGGTCTGGCGATGCGTGCTGCTGCGTTTAACCCTGAGTCGGCCCGCTTGGTCGGGATTCGCGTGTCTTGGATGTTGGCGCTTGGTTGGGGGATGGCCGCCTTGATCGGAGCAGTAGCCGGCATGATGATCGCACCCATTGTGTTTTTGGATCCAAATATGATGGCGGGCATTTTGCTGTACGGTTTTGCCGCAGCCTTGCTTGGTGGGATAGATAACCCGTGGGGCGCCGTGGTTGGTGGCGTCATTTTAGGTGTGCTTGAAAATATCTTGGGCGCGTATGTCATTGGCAGCGACCTAAAGCTTACGATGGCGTTGGTCTTAATCGTGACGATTTTGATCTTCCGCCCCTATGGCCTTTTCGGCAAACCTATTTTCTCGCGCGTCTAAGAGAGCCAACATGTCTGCCATTTCCAAAAAAATAATCTTAGCGGTCGCTGTGTTTGCCGCAGTCTTGCTCCCCTTCGTACTTGAAGATTTTCGAGTGTTTCAACTGAATTTAGTGTTGATCTATGCAATCGCGATTCTGGGCTTGAACATCTTGACCGGCTATGGCGGTCAGATTTCGCTAGGGCATGGGGCGTTTTATGCGGTCGGCGCTTACACGTCTGCGATCTTAATTTCGCAGGTAGGCATGTCGGCATATCTGACCATACCGGTTGCCGCGGTAGTTTGCTTGGTAATGGGTGTATTGATGGGGTTTCCGGCGCTTCGTCTCGCTGGCCATTACTTGGCCCTGGCAACCTTCGCATTGGCGATTGCGACACCACAGTTACTCAAATACAAAGGAATTGAGCATTGGACCGGAGGGGTACAAGGAATTATTCTGGATAAGCCTACGCCTCCCTTTGGGTTAACGCTCTTTGGCAATGAGCTCAGCGAGGATCGGTGGCTTTACCTAGTGATCTTGGCAATAGCCTTAGGTCTGTTTTGGTTGGCTCATAATTTGCTGTCTGGGCGAGTGGGGCGCGCCATTGTGGCGATTCGAGATCAGCCCACTGCTGCCGCTGCCCTGGGTATTAATTTAACGTTCGTGAAGACCGCCACCTTTGGCCTATCAGCTGCCTACACGGGCATCGCGGGTGCACTGAGCGCGTTGGCAGTTGCCTATATCGCGCCAGACAGTTTCCCAGCATTTTTATCGATTAGCCTGTTGGTGGGAGTCGTTGTCGGCGGCCTAGGCTCAATATCGGGCGCAATCTTTGGCGCTTTGTTTATTCAGTTTGTACCAAACGTTGCAGACGAGCTTTCAAAGTCTGCGCCGTGGGCAGTGTATGGAGGCATGCTGTTGGCGCTGGCTTACGTTGCGCCAGATGGTGTGATGGGGATTTTACAAAAAATTAAAAAAAGGAGACAAACACAATGAAAAAAATAAATCATATAAAAGCCCTAGTTGCAGTTGTCGCGCTAACGTCTGCGAGCTTTGGCTTAAACGCGCAACCCTATGATCCGGGCGCAACCGATAAAGAAATAAAAATTGGCAATACCAATCCGTATTCGGGCGCCTTTTCGGCCTATGGTTCTTACGGCAAAGCTCAAGCAGCTTATTTTAAGAAAATCAATGACGATGGTGGTATCAACGGACGCAAGATTAATTTCATCTCTTTAGACGATGGTTTTTCACCACCTAAGACGCTTGAGAATGCACGCAAATTGGTCGAGCAAGAAAAAGTACTGTTCTTTTTTGCAACCTTAGGTACCGCGCCTAACACTGCGATTCATAAGTATATGAATCAAAAAAAGGTGCCGCAGCTTTTCGTGCAAACCGGTGCATCAAAATGGGGTGATCCAAAAAATTACCCTTGGACCATGGGTTGGCAACCTAACTATATCAGCGAGGGCAAAGTGTTTGCCCAAGCGATTTTAGATAATCAACCAAAGGGCAAGATTGCGTTGCTTTATCAAAATGACGATTCAGGTAAGGATTTGCTGATTGGTCTTGAGCAAGGTTTAGGTGCTAGAAAAGATATGCTCGTGGCGCGCGAAACCTACGAGGGAACCGATCCGACCGTTGACAGTCAGATCGTAAAACTCAAAGCGTCTGGGGCGGACATTTTTATTCACGGTAGCGGGCCAAAGTTCGCCGCGCAATCGATGAAAAAAATCGCTGAGTTAGGCTGGAAACCGACACAATACGTGTGGCAAGTTTCTAGCTCAATTGGTGCTGTTTTGATGCCAGCAGGGATTGATAATACCGTCGGTCTGATTACCTCTTCTTTTTCTAAAGACCCCAGCGATCCACAGTGGAAAAACGATAAAGCGATCTTAGAGTTCGAAGCGTGGTTTAAAAAATATTTACCTGGTGCTGATCCGACAGACAGCTTTTATATCCAGGGTTATATGAATGCTCAGACGGTTGAGCATGTTCTAAAGCAGGCAGGCAATAATTTGACGCGTGAAAACATCATGAAACAAGCTGCCAGTATTAATGACTTTAGATTGCCTTTGTTTTTGCCCGGCGTAAACGTGCAGACGAGTGCGACTGATTTCTATCCGATCGAGCGGATGCAGTTAGCCCGATTTGATGGAAAAGCCTGGGTGTTGTTTGGTAAGACGTACGGAGATTAGATTCAATTTAATATGTTTTTATAAGGGAGTATTTGTTATGAAAAAAGAACTTCGTAAATTAAGTGCGATCTTCGTGACCGCTGGTCTTGCACTGGCAAGCACGATTGCTTGCGCACAGCCTTACGGGCCAGGCGTAACTGACAAAGTCATTAAGATCGGCAATATCAATCCGTATTCGGGCCCGGCATCGTCTTACAGCTCATACGGTAAAGCGCAAGCGGCTTACTTCAAAAAAGTCAATGATGAAGGCGGTATTAACGGACGCATGATTGAGTTCATTTCTTTAGATGACAACTATCAGCCCCCGAAAACACTCGAGCAAGCACGCAGACTAGTAGAGCAAGACAAAGTGTTGTTGATTTTCGCTCCGCTGGGTACACCCACCAACTCTGCGATTCACAAGTATATGAATCAACGAAAGGTTCCACAGCTCTTTGTGCAGACCGGCGCTTCAAAATGGGGTGATCCTAAAAACTTTCCATGGACAATGGGTTGGCAGCCTAATTACCACAGCGAAGGTAAGATCTACGCACAGGCAATCTTACAAAATCAGCCCAATGGAAAAATAGCGATTTTGTATCAAAATGATGATTATGGTAAGGATTACATCACCGGTATTGAAGAGGGACTTGGTGATAAGAAAAATATGATCGTCGCGCGTGAAAGCTATGAGACGAGCGATCCGACGATTGATAGTCAGATCGTTAAGCTTCGTGCCTCGGGTGCTGATGTGTTCTTGAACATCACTATTCCAAAGTTTGCGGCACAGGCCATTAAAAAAATGGCTGAACTCAACTGGAAACCGACGCATTATTTAAATCAAGTCTCTAGCTCGGTTGGTTCAACCTTGATTCCCGCTGGTCTTGAAAATAGTGTTGGGTTAATTACGACGTCGTTTATTAAGGATCCAAGTGATCCTCAATGGAAAGACGATAAAGCGTTTTTAGAGTACCAAGCCTGGTTTAAAAAATATATGCCAACCGCAGATCAAAATGACGGTTTTTATATACAAGGCTATACCAACGCTCAGACGCTTGAGTACGTACTCAAACAAGCGGGTAATGATCTGACTCGTGAAAATGTGATGAAACAGGCCGCAAACATTAAAGATTTGAAACTGCCCTTGTTGCTGCCTGGCATTAATGTACAAACTGGGCCAAATGACTTCTATCCGATCGAGCGTATGCAGTTAGCACGCTTTGATGGCAAAGCCTGGAGATTATTTGGTAAGGTTTATGGCGATTAATATGCTTGCCTGTTAGATAAAAAAGAGACCGCCAAGGCGGTCTCTTTTGCTTGAGTGCTGCGACGCAAGCTCAGTGTTTGCTCTACGACTACATCACAATGCCTGCCACTAAATTACTCTGCCCGCGACTAGGTCACACTGCCTGCAACGAGATCACACGGCTTCAATCAATCACGATATTGGCCTCTTTAATGATTTTGGCCCAACGTACGCGCTCTTCTTGTGCGTACTGATTAAAGTGCGCTGACGTGTCGCCGATGGTGACTGCGCCTTGGGCAAGTAATTGCGCTTTGATCTGGGGGTCGTTTAAGATCTTCACCGTTTCAAGATTTAACTTCTCAACAATTGCTGGCGGTGTCGCCTTAGGCGCATACAGACCAAACCAACCACTGACTTCGTAACCTGCCAATCCCGACTCGGCGATTGTAGGTACGTCAGGCAAGAGTTCAGAGCGCTTGGCTGAGGTGACGCCCAGCGCTTTCAGTTTGCCCGCTTGTATTAGCGACAGGCAAATCGGCAAATTACAGAACATCATTTCAACTCTGCCACCAAGAATGTCATTGATGACGGCGGGGCTGCTTTTGTACGGAATGTGCACCATTTCAACTTGCGCCATTTTCTTAAAAATTTCACCCGATAAGTGCATGCTGCCGCCAGCGCCGCTTGAGCCATAGCTAAAGCTTTTTGCTTTTTGCAAAGCAAGAAGCTCATTCACGTTGTTAGCCTGCACTTGGGGGCCAATCACCAAAACGTTTGGCACCGACACGAGGTTGGTAATTCCGACGAAGTCGCGCTGAGGATCGTATTTAATATTTTTGTGCAGCGTCACGTTAATCGAGCCGATGCTTGTCGAGCCAACCATCAGGGTGTACCCGTCAGGAGCTGCGGTGGCGACGTAATTGGCACCGATATTGCCATCTGCGCCTGCTTTGTTTTCAGCAACCACTGGCTGACCCAACGCCGCAGATAGCTTCGTGGCCACGATACGCGCTAGCACATCAGTGAGCGTGCCTGGACCAAACGGAACAACGATGGTGATCGGTTTGTTGGGGTAGGCTGCGGTTTGAGCCCCAGCCGGCGAACTGAGCAGGCCTGCTGTTGACGCTAGGGCAATAGTCATGACCTTAAGCATTGAGACAAATGTGCGTTTCATGGGGTAGCCATCTATTTGGTTGGATCGTTGAAAGGGCTTCTATGCAAGGCACGCAAAGAGGCACTATTTAGTGCAAAGCTATGTTGGGTGGCCTGCATTTGCAGTATTTAAGCGCAAGAGCGGGTGACTTTCAAGAGATAATTTTCAAAAGGTCGCAGACCATCAGACCGCCAAGGTATTGTGATTCAAACTATGAGCAGTACACAAAGTGCGACGGCCTCGAGAGAGACCGTTCTAGACTACGAAGCCGAAGTGCGAGATCTGAAGGCAACGATTGCGGCCTTAAGGGACGCGCTTGAACAAGAGCAGTCGATAAGTGCTAGGCGGGTGTCTCAAGCCCTACTTGCAACCGATTCTGAAATTGCACAGCTCAAAAATACGGCAATTGCCTTGCGCGAAACACTTGAGCAGGCGGGGCAACAAAAAGAACAAGCGGTGCAAGTTGCCGTTCTTGCCGCGAGCCAAGAAATAACGAGCTTAAAGGCTGCCGTCGTTGAGTTGCGTGACCAGATGGAGCTCATGCGACAAGACAAAGAGGCCGCGGTGCAAGCGGTTGTCTTGCGAACGCATAACGAAATTACGCAATTAAAAGAGATCGCAGCAGCTTTGCGCTCGCGGCTTGACGATAGCCGCGCGGGCGCGACAGAGAAAACATGAAAACATCAGCACTGAAAACTAAGAGTTCAACTTCGCTTACGAAGCTCGAACAGCGTCTGCATCTATCTGATTTCTTACTCAAGCTTTCGAATCAGATGTCGGCCTTTGGTAATCTTGATGAGGTGCTAAATGCCTTTGTCGAGATCGCAACGCGCGGGTTAAATGCCGAGCGTGGCACCATCTTCTTGAATGATCCAACCACTAATGAGTTGTATTCAAGAGTGGCTCAAGGCCATTTACGTCACGAAATTCGTATTCTAAATAGCAGTGGTATTGCCGGCAGTGTATTCACCACGCAAGAAAGTCTGATCATTCTTGACCCGTACGACGACCCACGTTTTAATCAAACCATTGATGAGCAAACAGGATTCGTCACCCGTAGTATTTTGTGTGTGCCGATTCGTGCTGGTAACGGTAACGTGATTGGTGTGGCCCAGTTATTGAATAAGCAAAAAGGGCGCTTCACAAAAGTTGATCTGAGCTTGCTTGAAAAAATGATAACGCAAGCCTCGCTAGCGTTGCAAAATGCGCAATTCATTGAAAGTATTCAGGCGATTCGTGCCAAAGAAATTGAATTCTTAAATGTCATCTCTGAAGTGACGTCTGATATCAACATCACTTCACTGTTAAAAAAGGTGATGAGTGAGATCACCCGAATGCTAAACGCTGATCGCTCAACTTTGTTTCTGAACGATGAAAAGACCGGACAGCTTTGGTCAGAGGTGGGGCAGGGCTTAGATTCACTGCAAATTCGTTTGCCTAATCATCTTGGTATTGCGGGTGCAGTGTTTACCAGCGGCAAGGTGATCAATATTCCTCATGCGTATGCTGACCTACGCTTTAATCCCGCCTTTGATAAAAAGACGGGTTACTTCACGCGCTCATTGCTTTGCGTACCAATCACCAATAAAGAAGGCAAAGTGATCGGTGTGACACAGGTGCTCAATAAGCACGGTGGCCCGTTTAACGCCGAAGATGAGTCACGTCTTAAGGCGTTTAGCTCTGAGATTTCGATTGCTTTGCAGAATGCAAAATTATTTGCTGATGTGCAGAGTATGAAAAACTACAACGAGAGCATGCTTGAATCAATGTCGAGTGGTGTGCTGACCCTTGACGAGACCGAGCAAATTGTCACGTGCAATGCGGCTGGCCTGCGTATCTTACAAACTACTCCGGCTGAAATCGTACACAAGCCTTTCGCACAGTTTTTTTACGACACCAATGCCTGGGTGCTTGAAAAGGTGAAACGTGTGATGGACACCGGTGAGGCCGACATCACCGTGGATGCAGAGATTGAGGTGGCGGCGCAGACGCTATCAGTTAACTTGACGATTGTGCCTTTGACAGGTGCTGATCATAAGCGACTCGGTTCGATGGTAATGCTCGAAGATATCTCTAGCGAAAAGCGTATGAAATCGACCATGTCGCGTTACATGGATGCGTCGATTGCTGATCAACTGCTTTCAACTGGCGCGGATTCAATGGGTGGAGTTAGCGTGCCCGCTACTGTTTTATTTTCGGACATCAGGGGTTTTACGACCATCACCGAAGAGCTTGGCCCACAAGCGACGGTCAGCATGCTGAATGAATATTTTGAAATCATGGTCGACTGTTTGCGCCAAGAAGACGGCATGCTGGATAAGTTTATCGGTGATGCCGTCATGGCTGCCTTTGGGATCCCGGTTGCGCACAGTGATGATGAAGATCGGGCAGTGCGCACGTCGATCTCGATGATCACGCGCTTGGCTGACTGGAATGTGATCCGTTTGAGCGAAGGCAAAAAGCCAATCAATATTGGGATTGGCTTAAATACGGATGTGGTGGTGTCGGGCAATATCGGCGCTAAGAAGCGGATGGATTACACCATCATTGGTGACGGAGTGAATTTGGCTGCTCGTCTTGAGTCGGCTTGTAAACAGTACGCAGCCAAGATTTTGATAAGTGAGTTCACGCAAAAGAAATTGCGCGGCACTTATCGCATGCGCGAGGTGGATTTGGTTGTTGTGAAGGGTAAAACTCAACCCGTTGCGGTGTTTGAAGTACTTGATTACCACACTGAGCAGACGTTTCCGAACTTGATGGATGTGGTCAGCCACTTTAGGGATGGGATCGCGAAGTATCGCCGCGGCGAGTTTGATTTGGCGATTAAGGCCTTTGAGCAGGCGCTTGGCTTTAATCCTGAAGATAAGCTGTCTCAGATCTACATTGACCGCTGTGAACTGCTGCAGCAGCATCCCCCAGAGGGCGTCTGGGATGGGGTCTGGCGCATGGAAGGCAAGTAATGACCCCATTAGCGACTTGACCAAGACTTGCGCAGCGCAAGCGGGAGAGGGCTTTGTTGGCTGCTGAAAGTGTGCCAAGCCCTAAGGAAATGGCGTTGTTTGGTGCAAAAAGTGTGTTGACCGTGAGGGGTTGCTTTGTTTGGTCATGTGAGTATGCCAAAATCGAGAAAATTCTAAGGCGTTTTCTTCGTAGTGAAGAGCGCTTATTCAGAGTTTCTATTTTTTTAACGTTGGCGTTCAGCGATGCAATGTTTGTTCAAGCTAAAGCGACTCTTTGTAGAAACGCGTCTACTCAGAGCTTTTCAAGCGCTCTGCGCAGTGCTGGTGTTGTCTGGCTGCAGTTCATTGCAAATCGCTTACAACTACGCCCCCAGCTACCTTGCGTATCGCCTAAATGGCTATTTCAGTTTGGATGACGCGCAAAAGGTGGCGCTTGATCAAGAGCTTGCGACCTTTATCGCGTGGCATGCCGAGACGGCGTTGCCTGATTACACGCGAACCCTAGCGGCTTGGCAGCAAAGGGTCGAAGATACGGCACCGTTTACCGCAGCCGAAGTGCTAGCGATTCAAAAACAGGTTGAGCAAGCACTTGAAGTGTTGGGGCAGAGGGCTGCTTTGCAACTCGCGGGCACATTAGTGACTTTGACTCCGAAGCAACAATTACGGCTTAAAGCAGAGTTCGAAAGCGAGAATAAAGATTATTTTAATGAGTTTCTCAAAAATCCTAATAGCGAAGCGACCCGTAAAAATTACCACAAGCGAGCGCTTAAACGTTATGAGGATTGGCTGGGTGGATTGACAAAGAGCCAAGAAAAACAGATCACTGAGTTGTCTGACAGAAGGTCAAAAATATTTGCAGGCTGGGGTGATGAGCGTACGCTGAGACAAAAGGCTTTGTTAGAACTGCTAGAACAGCAAAGAGGTAAAGACGCCCCCCAGGCTGAAGCCGCCTTGCGAGAGTATTTAGACAGCCTAAAGAATTATCGCGAACCGACACTCGCCGCGCAACAGTCGCAACTGAGACAAGACTGGGCGCAAGTGACAGCAGACGTTTTGAATAGTCTGACACCCGAGCAAAAAATTTATCTAAAAAAGAAACTCGGTGGCTACGCGCAAGATTTTGCGAGCTTAACGCCTAAGCGTCTGGCGCAAAATAATTTAAAGTAAGGCCGCGCCACCGCGCTTGGTTGTGTCTACCCGTTCATCTTCACGTCAAAGGCAAGGTCAGCACATTTTTAGCACCGGGGCGCGCCAACATTTTTGCGTACCACGCCTCGATGAGAGGGCGTGATTTGTGCGGGATCGGCAAGCCATACCAGCGATGCACTTCACAGGTGAGTGGGATATCAGCCATTGTCATATTGGCACCTGCGATAAACACATTTTTGCTGAGATGCTGTTCAAGGCGATCAAGCAGGATTTCGGTTGAGGCAATTGACGCTTCGACTTTTTTCATGTCGCGCTCGGGTTCAGCGATACGAATTAATTGCCAGAACGCGTCGCGGCCTGCGGGGCCAAAGGTGGTTTGTTGCCAGTCCATCCAACGCTCGGCGTTGAAGCGTTCTTGCAGGTCGGTTGGGTAGAGTTTGCCCTGCGAGTGCTTAGCGCATAAGTAGCGCACGATGACGTTTGACTCCCACAGCACGAAGTCGCCTTCAACCAACGTTGGGACAACTGAGTTAGGGTTCAGTGCAATGTATTCAGGTGTTTTGACCACGCCAAAGGCGCCGCCTGCGTCGATGCGCTCAAAGTCAAGACCTAGTTCTTGTGCTGTGTAAACGGCCTTACGGACGTTAATAGAAGTGATACGACCCCAAATCTTGAACATGAAAATATCCTGAAAATAAAAAATCGTTAACTAAAAGCGACGAGAGCGCTCAAAACTTAAAACTCAAAAACTCAAAAACTCAAAACTCAAAACTCAAAATAACTACGCATTAAAAATTATGTGATGTCCGCCTCAATAAACTCAAGCAAGGTATTCAATCCTGGAATCTGTACAGCGATACGCCCGGGTTGCTCGCGCCAAGTCACTGTGTGTAAACCATTCGTTTGCATACGCTTGAGCGCTTGACGCAATGGCTTCAATGACGGCGTTTGAAGCGCGATCGCTCCAAAAAAACTTGCGCGCTGACCACTGACGCAAGTTAAGCCACCAAAGCATTCTGCGTACTGCGCGGCCGTGACAAAAACCAGCGCATAGCGTTCGCCAGACACGCGATACTCGCCATTTGCCCCAAGTGTTGCGACGCCACCGGCCGCAGCGACATAGTGTTTTGCTTCTTGTTTAGGCGACTCGCACACAATGAGCAAGCCCGCCACCTTTTTCACGCCATTGGGGTGTGTTTGCCATTCAGCGCGCCAGACCAACTCTGGTGTGAAGTGTTTGCAGTAGTACAGCCGACCCGCGCTAAACTGGCCCGGCTCAAAACGAACCGTTTCGAAGCGAGCGTCAGATACGATGCCACTAAGCTCAACAGGCCGCGAAAACGCCTGCACAGGTCGCACGGCTAAGCCCGCAGCCTGTAAAGTGCGGTGCGTCTGTGCGGCATCCGTGGTCGTAAAAACGAGCCCGTCGATACCGACCGGGCTCGATAGCACCTCTTCACGCAAGGGGCCACCGTCACTTGGTAACCCGAGAAGTTCAATGTAATCGTCCTCAAACACCGCGAGGTGATTGATGGAGCCCAGACTATGGCGCCCTTGGGGCGTTAAAGTAAAGCCGAGTTGCTCAAAGATCGTGTATGCCGCATGCATTTCAAAATGCGTATTGATGACTAGATGATCGAGCGGCAAGGCCTTGCGAGCGCGTGATTGAGCGGCAGCACGCGGCGAACGAGGATTTTTTGTGGTCATGTACGCTTACCCAAAGGTGAGTGTGGCGATCACGGGCGTGTGATCTGACGGTTGTTCAAGGGCGCGTGGCCCTTTGTCGATGATGCAGGCGGTACAGCTTGGCACGAGTGACTCTGATAACAAGACGTGATCAATGCGCATGCCGGCGTTACGCTTAAAGCCGTTCATCCGGTAATCCCACCAGCTAAAGGATTTGGGTGCCTGCTCGAATAAGCGAAACGCATCGGTGAACCCAAGCCCAAGCAAAGATTGAAAGGCCGCACGCTCAGGCTCTGACACCAAGATCTGCCCAATCCATTTGTCGGGATTGTGAACATCAGCATCAACGGGCGCGATGTTGTAATCGCCCAGCACCGCTATATTGGGATGTTGTTGTTTTTCAGTGATCAGCCAAGCCTCAAAGGCTTTAAACCAAGCAAGTTTGTACAGATACTTTTCGCTCCCAACCTCTTGCCCGTTAGGGCAGTAGGCACTAATGACGCGAATCGTGCTGTCGCCGTAGGGCAGGGTGGTGGCCAAGACGCGTTGCTGGTGGTCTTCAAAGCCCGGAATATTGCGGGTGATATCCACTCCAGGTTGGCGCGATAGCACCGCAACGCCGTTATAGGTTTTTTGCCCAGCCCAGCCTGCGTGATAGCCAATGGCCGTAAAAGCCTCAAGCGGAAACTTGTCGTGATCGAGCTTGAGCTCTTGCAGGCATAAGGCGTCGACTGGGTTGGCCTCGAGCCAGGCTAATACTTGTTGCAAGCGCACTTTTAATGAATTGACGTTCCAGGTGGCAAGTTGCAGTGTCGGCATAAATAATCATGTCTAGTGGGTTTTGCGCATTATCCCATTATCGGACTCTAAGCGAGCCATTTAAGTCGCTGAGTCTAGATACACCCTAGGCACACGCTTAACGTTGCATAGCAGCTCGTAGGAAATCGTGCCAGCTTGTTGGGCAACGAGGTTGACGTCGATTTGTTTGCCCCAGCATTCGACGGGGCTGCCAATGCTTGCCTGGGGCAAATCGGTGAGGTCAACGGTGAGCATGTCCATCGAGACCCGGCCGATCGTACGGGTCAGCACGCCACCCACGGCGATCGGGGTGCCGGTAGGGGCGACCCTGGGGTAGCCGTCGGCGTAGCCGATCGCGACCAAGCCAACGCGCACAGGCGTTGTAGCGACAAAGGTGCCGCCATAGCCTAAAGCTTCACCGGGTTCGAGTGTGCGGATGGCAAATACTTCGCTCACCAAGGACATGACTGGGGTGAGTTGGTAAGTTGGGTTCAGTGGTTGGTCAGCGTTTTGCGTCAGCTGAGCTGCACCACGTGCCATTGAGTCAGCGCCGTTTGTCGAAATTTCCGGATTCACTGGCAACGGATCGGCACCATAAAGCAAAATGCCAGGCCGGGCCCAGGTGCCGCGCGCGCTGGGCCAGGCAAGGATACCGCCCGAGTTGCTTAAGCTGCGATCCCCAGGTAAACCAGCGGTAGCTTCGTGGAAGGCCGCGATCTGTTTGGCAGTGGCATCGCTGTCGGGCTCGTCCGCACGGGCAAAGTGTGTCATGAGCGTAATCGAAGCCACCGAGGGGCAGGCTTCGAGGCGTTGGTAGGCGGTTTGAACGTCGTCTAGCGCGAAGCCGGCGCGATGCATGCCCGAATCTACTTTGAGCCATACACGGATGCTGTGGGCATCTATGGGCGCTGTTTCAAGCGCACGTAACTGCGACTCTTGATGGATGACGACCCAGAGGTTAGCCTTGTGCGCTGCGAGCAGTTCGTCGGGATCAAAGCAGCCTTCAAGTATCAGAATAGGCTTAGTGATGCCAGCTTCGCGAAGCTCAAAGGCTTCGGCGGCAAAGGCTACTGCAAAGCCGTCTGCGATCTCCGCCAAGGCTTGCGCGCAAGGTACGGCGCCGTGCCCGTAGGCGTTGGCTTTGACGACCGCTAATGCTCGGCCGCCATGCAGGCTACGAGCCGTTAGGTAGTTTGAACGAAGGGCATCAAGATCAATGAGGGCTTTTGAGGGACGAGTCATCGGTTAAACGAGATAAATGTAGAGGGATATGAATCCCCCAATATATTCTGAAATCTAAGCAGGCACCGAAGTGGGTCGTTGCAAAGGCAGCTGAGTCGTTGTTTGATAACGACTGATCGCCAGGCCATCGGTGCTAATTTCAGGGCGCTGGCCTGTCACCAGGTCGGCAATCAGCTTGCCAGAGCCGCAGGCCATCGTCCAGCCCAGGGTGCCATGACCCGTATTTAAAAACAGATTGGATAAGGGTGTAGCGCCAATAATCGGTGTGCTGTCCGGGGTCATGGGCCGCAGTCCTGTCCAAAATGTCGCATTTTTGACGTCGCCACCCGGAAACAACTCAGTGACGACTTTTTCAAGGGTCGCGCGTCGTTGTGGTTTTAGGCTTAAATCAAAACCACTGAGCTCGGCCATGCCGCCAACACGAATCCTGTTGTCAAAGCGTGTAACGGCAACTTTGTAGGTTTCGTCAAGCACGGTGGATTGCGGCGCAAGAGATTCATCGACTAAGGGCACTGTTAACGAATAGCCTTTAACGGGGTAAACAGGTGGCGCAATATTTAGCGGCGCGAGTAAATCACGCGTGTAGCTGCCAAACGCTAAGACATAACGATCGGCTTTTAGAACTTCGTGCTCAGTGCGCACGCCGGCGATTTGGCCGCCCTCAACGAGCAACTGCTCAACAGGCGTGTTGAACTGAAATTGCACACCCATGTCTTGTGCCAGTTTGGCCAAGCGGGTGGTAAAAAGTTGGCAGTCGCCGGTTTCGTCGTTTGGTAAACGCAGCCCGCCGGCGAGCATGCCTTGGGCTTGTCGAAGGCCGGGCTCAACTGCAGTGAGTTGCGCTGCACCGAGCAGTTCATAGGGCACGCCACATTCTTCTAACACCTTAATGTCGCGCTGCACCGCATCCATCTGGGCTTGCGTACGAAACAGCTGCAAGGTGCCCCCGCAGCGTTGTTCGTATTGGATCCCCGTGTCTGCGCGCAACGTGTCGAGGCAATGGCGGCTGTACTCAGCCACACGCATCATGCGTTCTTTATTGAGCTCGTAGCGGCTAGCCGTGCAGTTGCGCAACATGTTCGCCATCCAGCGTAGCTGCCACAGGCTGCCGTCGAGCTTGATGGCTAAGGGGGCATGCTTTGTGAACATCCATTTAAAGGCTTTGAAAGGGATGCCCGGTGCGGCCCAGGGTGTTGAGTAGCCGGGTGAGACTTGCCCTGCGTTGGCAAAGCTGGTTTCGTTGGCGGCACAGCCTTGACGATCGATGACAGTGACCTCGGCACCCGCCCGCGCGAGGTAATACGCACTGGTTGTACCAATCACGCCGGCACCTAAAACGATCACTTTCATTTCAATATCCCTGTTGTTCAGCCAATACTGAAAGTGTAGGGATAGTTACCTAGTGTTTTTTTTTGAAATTGAAGGGAATTCTTAGAGAAATCACTTTTTTTGTTGCTTTCATACCCAAAATGTAGAGAAAACCACAATTTCAGCGATTTAACGACAAAAAACCACTCTAAGTGTTTGACTCTAGGGCGCTTCACCTCTACACTTTGTCTGCAAGATTCTCAAGCGACGCGGTTTTTGTCCCTAGTCGGTCGCCCTTAGTGGTAATCAGTGGTGTCTATCCCTTCCTTGACCATCTAGCACGTTGGGCGTTTTTGCCCGTTATTTATCTATCAAGGAAGTTGAAATGGCAACTGGTGT
>CAMEAW010000047.1 GCA_945911685.1 Bordetella parapertussis | reverse complement strand
GGGTCGCGGAAGCAGCCCATCACATCGGTAATTTCACCTTCGATGCCGCGCAAGTAAAACGGCGTGCGGCAATGTTGCTCGGGCGGCTGCTTGCGCACGCGAACGGGTGCACCGACCGGTAGTGCTTGACCTGGACGTATCGCAAAGGCCGTCATGCTGCCACCATTTTATGTTTTGCACGTAATAGTTCGACCCGAGCTTCGATTTCTTCGCGGCTCAAGATTTGTTGCTCAATGATCAGTTCGCACGCAGCCCGAATCCACTTGTCGTAATAGCCCAGGTTACGGTAGTCTTCTTTGGTGTTAGATTCGATCGCTCGGCGCATCGCATCCGAAGTGAACGCCTTAAGCTTTGGACCAGATAAAATTTTTAAAATGGCATCGACTCGTTTTTCGTGCAAGGTACTGGCGTGTTCGTCTTGGCAGACTGGGCCAGCGGGTAGGCCACCGATATCATTGACTTTACGTTCTGTCATGAAAGATCCATTGTGTGATGGGCTAAAAAATTAACTTCGTAAGGATTCTAAGCGTAGCGCGATATGAGTGAATGTGCTAGCTCAAAGGCTTTACTGTGGCTTAAGGTTGGCATCTTTTACCACTTGGCCCCAGCGTGCATAGTCAGCTTTGATTTGGGCGGCAAACGCCTCAGGGGTGCTAGCAATTGGATCGAAGGCATTGTTGAGGTAACGATCGCGTACCTCTGGAATCGCTAAAACCGCCGCGATATCTCTCTGTAAGCGATCAATAATGACTTTGGGCGTTTTGGCCGGGGCCAAAATTCCATACCAAGAACTGACGTTAAAATCCGGAACGCCCAATTCGGCGATTGTGGGGATGTCAGGCCATGCCGGTGAACGCTTGTCACCGGCCACAGCGATGGCGTTCAGTCGACCCTGTTTGATGTAACTTGCAACAGTCGGCACGACGGTAAAGAAAATTGGAAAATGCCCGGCAACTGCATCAGTGACCGCTTGTCCACCACCTTTATAAGGAATATGTGACAGCTTCATGCCAGTGCGTAGAGCCAGGAGCTCACCCGCGAGGTGAGGTGTTGTACCCGGCCCAGACGAACTGAACTGAAGCCCTTCAGGTTTGGATTTTGCCAGTGCCACAATGTCGCTGATATTTTTGACTGGTACTGAGGGGTTGGCGACCAGAATAATCGTTGCATCATTGAGCTTGGTCACTGGTGCAAAATCGGTAATAGGGTTGAAAGGCGCATTGAGCATGTTTGGCGCAACGACAATGCTGCCATCAAACCCCATTAGAAGCGTGTAACCGTCTGGTGCTGCCGTTGCAACGATTTGTGCACCAATAAATCCCGAGGCACCAGGCTTGTTCTCAACAATAATTTGTTGTTTGAGCCGCTCGGCGAGTTTATCGCTCATGTAGCGTACGACGGCATCTCCGCCGCCACCTGGTGAAAATGGCACAACAATGCGAATCGCACGATTTGGATAATCGTCTTGCGCATGCACTGTGTGCATCACGCCGCTTAGACCAAAAAAGGCGAGAGCGCTGCTAAATAAATAGGCGCGTTTGATGTCTCTGTACAAGGTAGATTTCATGGCAAGCTCTAAAATAAGATAATAAAAAATGCGATGAATCTCGAGTCGTTTCGTCATCGCAAGTTTCGAGGCAGTACCCTCAACTTTCAGCTAAAGAGCCTAAGCTTCTAGTCAGACATCCAAATCGCCTCGTTCGCGATCTAGAGCTTTTAGTGAGCAACTCAAGGCCTTTAACTTAGCGATCCCAAACTTCATCAGGAACGGGCAGGCCTTTTAAGTCTTCAGCGCTTAAGGGGCGATCAGGCGTGATCCCATAGGTTTCAAGCATGAGCGTCATTTGTCGCGTGTGTTGAGCAGAGTGCCACGCTGTGCGCTCAAAGACGTCGTGCATGCTGCGTCGTCCGTAGTAAGTGGGCACGAGGTAGTCAAGGTTACGGTTCGCTTCCTTTGCCCACCACGCGAGTAGTTCAGCCCGCACGGTTTCTCCCCACTTAGCTAGGTCGCTTGCTGTCCAGTCATCAGGTGCGACTTCGTTAAAGCTTTCAAATTTCAGATCGATTTGATGGGCGGCTTCAACACCCATTTGTGCGACTCGAAAAATATGAAAAGCCGTGCCTGCTGGATTGCGGTTGCGATTGCGAAAATTTTCGCGCAATTGCTCTGGTTTGAATTGCTGAATCAACCGAACAGCGGTCTGCAAGACGATGTCTAACTTTGCGACCAGCTGCTCTGGAGGCAAGGGATCCATTAACTTCGTTTTGAGATCTAAAAACTTGATCACATCGTTAAATGACTGACACATTGTGAACTTACCACCGAGGGCCACGACCGGTACGCTGCGGGCACCTAAGGCACGTAATTTATCCATTCCTGTTGGGTCGTTATGTACATCGATCGATTCGAAGTCGATTCCTTGTTTCGTTAGAAACTCTTTGGTACGTAAACAAGACGAGCAGCCGGGCTGCCAAAAAACTTGAACGCGGGCCGAATTTGTGGTTTGCATGGTGATTGTCTCTAGTTTTTTTAAAAATACGAGCTGCTGAGATTTTGTAGATGTCGGAAATAGTACCTAAAACTTCAATTTTGCGCTGCGATAACCAATCTTATTATTAAGACCTTTAGTAGATGACCAAAAATACAGCAATGCCATGACTATTTTTTTTGCAAGACTTGGAGCCGTTGACAAAAAAATATTGCACTGCAAAAATTGAGCGCTCCATTAAGATCTTGGAAGGATACCCAAAATCTCTCGCGCTTCAGCGGGCGTTGCGACTTCACGCCCGACAGTTTTTGCCAAATCAACGATCTCTTGGACTAATTCTGCGTTTGTAGGGTAGCCAAGTTCTGGATAGGCATAGTCACCAATTCCAATGGCAATATGGCCTCCTTGGGCGATCGCACTGAGTGCGATCGGAAATAAATTACCGCTCTTGCAGCAGACCGCCCATTCAGATTGTCGATTTTTAGGTAGATGGTCTGTGTAAGCGCGAAGCCCTTCGGCTGTTGCTGGGTGCGCGCCGAGTTGGCCTTCCCCGCCGTGCACAAATAAAAAATTTGCAGGCTCAGCCACTAAGCCCATATCCATTAAGGCAGCAGCGCTGCGCATAAACGGGATGCTCCAGCAGGCAAGCGCCGGCTTGATCCCGAGAGTGCGGAAACGCTCTGTAAAGGCGATTAAGGTGTCGTGCGCGTTGACGTAGACTTTGCCGTCAGTCACAAAGCGTCGATTTTGCGGGTCAAAAATATCGATATTGGTTGAGCCTGGATCGAGACCAACAATTTCAGGTTTCAAGATGGGGTCAGTCGCAAAGGCCTCAATGTGGCTGATTCGCTCGAGTTTGCCGCCTTTGGTGATTTGCCCAAGTGTGGGGTTAATCATCAAGTCAGAATTTGCGCGTATTGCTCTGATTGGGGCAGCATAATCCTCTAAACCGTGCGCAGGAGAACCATCGGCGGCACGCGCATGAAAGTGAACAATCGAAGCGCCTGCATCCTGAATTGCGCGTGCTTCGCGCCCAATTTCTTCAGGCGTCCAGGGCACGTGCGGATTTTCATCGCGCATCGCATACTCGTTAATTCGAACTTCAATGATTAATTTATTCATCGCTTGGGGTGTTGGCTAGAACGTCTCATGAGGAAAGTGACAGGCACAGGCCTGCTCTGTATCAGAGCCGACAAGTGCAGGGTCTTGCGTGGCGCACAAGACTGGTATTTCAATGGCGCCTAGTTTTTGTTTCGCGATATTGCTCTGCTGCGCGATCTCGTGCGCGCGTGGGCAGCGTGGATGAAAGCGACAGCCGCTAGGTGTGTTGTTGGCCGAGCCGATTTCGCCGATCAAGGGGATTCGTTTGCGCGCGCGTTCAAGCATCGGATCGGGTATGGGTACAGCGGATAAGAGTGAGACTGTGTAGGGATGCTTGGGCCGGTTATAGATAGCGTCGCGCGTGCCAATTTCGACAATACGACCAAGGTACATCACGGCTACGCGATGACTAATATGGCGCACGACAGACAAGTCATGCGCAATAAACAGGTATGACACCCCAGTACGAATTTGAATCTCGTGTAGCAGATTTAAAACTTGAGCTTGAATGGAAACATCGAGTGCAGAGACAGGCTCATCTAAAACCAGAAAAGCGGGATCAAGAACCATCGCGCGCGCAATACCAATGCGTTGACGTTGGCCTCCTGAAAATTCATGTGGGTAGCGATGCGCCAGCGATGGATCAAGGCCAACTTGCTCGAGCGCCGCATGCATTTTTTCTTGACGTTGCGCATAGGCGACATTGTGAACGACTAATGGTTCTGAAACGAGTTTGTTAACACTCATACGCGGATCAAGCGAGCCGTAGGGGTCTTGAAAGACCATTTGCATACGTTGCCGCTTTTCGCGCATTGAACGGGGCGACAAATGTGTGATGTCTTGCCCTTCAAACATTACGCTCCCTGAACTGGGTTCGATCAAGCGCAGAGCAATCCGCCCCAAGGTACTTTTTCCACTACCGGTTTCGCCCACTAAACCAAGGGTTTCACCGGGGTATAGAGCCAGCGTGGCTTGATCCACCGCTTGAACCCCGTTGGACGAGCGACCGCGCCAAGACACGGAGCCATTGAACGTCTTGCAGATATTCTTGAGTTCAAGCAAAGGGGCTGGTGTAGGATGCGCCATCTTAAAACTCTTGGTGAACTTCAGGCCAATACTGACAAGCCGACAGATGTTCTTTGCTAGTCGTGTCGACGAGTGTGGTCTGTAACGATCCACAATCTGATTTCGCGAGATAGCAGCGCGGTGCAAAGGGACAGCCCGCTGGTAATTTTGCTAGATTGGGGGGTTGGCCGACAATCGGGGTCAGGGCTATATCTGTGGGGCTATCTAATCTGGGAATGGTTCGAAATAAAGAAACGGTATACGGGTGGCGCGGTTCGCGAAATAAAGCTTGAACCGCCGCCTGTTCAACGATTCTTCCAGCGTAAAACACTGCAACACGATCGGCATGTCGGGCAACCAAGCCTAAATCGTGGGTGATCAGCACCAAGGCCATCCCAGTTTCTTCCCGCAGCTGAGAAAGTAACTCGAGCACTTGCGCTTGCACGGTCACGTCAAGTGCCGTCGTGGGTTCGTCCGCAATGAGCACTTTAGGCTCAAGCGCAATAGCCATAGCGATCAAGGCACGTTGCCGCATACCACCCGAAAACTGGTGTGGGTAATCATCAATTCGGTGATGAGGATCAGGAATGTGAACGCGCTCGAGTAATTCGATTGCGCGCGTGCGCGCTTGCGCTTTAGTCAACGGTAAGTGAGCGCGCAAGACTTCAATGATTTGGGTGCCGATCGAAAAGACTGGGTTCAGTGCGGACAGGGGATCTTGGAACACCATCGAAATTGCGGTGCCGCGCATTGTACGTAGCGCGTTAGGATTCAGTTTTGTTAGATCGTCACCCTCAAAAAGAACCTTACCAGAGGTGACTTTAATGCCCGCGGGAGCAATGCCTAACGCGGCTAAAAAGGTTAGGGTTTTGCCGGATCCAGATTCGCCAACGACGGCAAGTGTTTCTCCTGAATTGATCTGAAGAGATACATTGTGCACTAAAGGGATCGCCGAATGCGCTTCACTCACTGCCACCGAGAGTTGTTGAATATCGAGCAATACCTTTGAAGGATGGCTCATAGAATTTTCGCAGTCTGGCGACGCATCTGTGGATCAAGTGCGTCTCTGAGTCCGTCACCAATTAAATTTAGTGCGATGACCATGGCGGCAATACATAGACCAGAAGAAATCGAGATGAGCGGATTTGTTGTGATGGATGCTTGACCATCCGCGATGATGTTTCCCCAGGTCGGAATCGGTGGCCTGACGCCTAAGCCTAAAAAACTCAAGCCAGCCTCTGCGAGGATGGCTGAGGCTGCGCTGAGTGTCGCAACGACAATCACCGGGGGCAGAGCATTAGGGATCACATGTCTAAGCAAGATTCGCGTTGACGTCATACCGATCGAACGAGAGGCTTCAATAAAGGGGCGTGGGCGAATCGTGAGTGCCACTGAGCGCATCACTGCTGTGACGCGCGGTGTATAGGCAATCGATACTGCGATGATGACTGACTCGAGCGATGAGCCTTGGGTCGCTACGATGGCAAGCGCAAGTAAAAAACCAGGAAACGCCATCAAGATATCGTTGACGACGTTGATACTTCGATCAATCCAGCCACCGAAAAAGCCGGCAATGCCACCCACGACGGTGCCAATGATGAGTGATAAGGTGACGACCCAAAATGCAACTAATAAGGACACGCGTGTCCCATGAATCAGCCGAGAAAGTACGTCGCGTCCAAATTGATCTGTTCCGAGCGGGTGAGCCCATGAGGCGTCTTGTAAGGTGTTGATCAAGCTTGTGCGTGTAGGAGAGTAGGGTGCGAGCCACGGGGCGGCGAGTGCAACGACGACTAGAATTACCAGAATAACGGTGCCGATCATCAGACTCGGATGACTGGTGAACCGACGCCAGGTCGCTCTGCGGCGATCTTGCTGATCGCGCTTCTGCTGGTCGAGAGATGTGGTCATGATGCCTTCAGCCGTGGGTCGATTAAGGTGTAGGTTAAGTCGAGGCTCGCGTTAATGAGGACAACCATGAAGGCGAGTATCAAAACGCCGGCTTGTACCAACTGATAATCTCGCGCCAAAATCGCTTTCAATAACATTGAGCCCAGACCAGGTCTGCTAAACACAGCTTCAATCAAGATCGCATTACCAAACGACCAGGCAAAGGTGACACCAATCACAGCCAAGATCGGCACCAAGGCATTACGCAGGGCAAGTTTAAAAATAATGCGTCTCTCGGGTACCCCCATGGCGCGCGCCACACGGATATAGTCTTGAGATAAGACCTCTAACATTGCCGAGCGTGTGAGCCGAGCAATGTAAGCTGCGATCGACACCCCGAGCACCAGAGCAGGCAAAATAAGATGGTGAATTTGCGTCAAAATATCTTTTGCATTACTCGAACCAAGCGCCGGAAAGATTGGAATCCAGTATGAGAAAAGTAAAATTGCTGCTAAGCCCATCCAGAAGACCGGAAAAGAAATGCCGGCTAACGCGCCAAGCATCACACTGACATCCACCCAGGTTCCGTGCCGCACTGCACAGACGATGCCTAACGGCAGCCCAATCAAGATCGCGATAAAGAGCCCCGACAACGCTAGAACGGCCGAAGATGGGATGCTGGCCATCACTTCTTGAAGCGCCGGTTGCCCGGTGACAACTGAAGTTCCGAAATTACCAGTAGCCGCGTGGCTTAAAAATAAGGTGTATTGGCGCCAGACGGGCTCATCGAGTCCGAGCTTTGCGCGCAGGGCTGTGATCGATTCTTTGGTGGCATAGTCCCCGAGCATGAAGGACGCGGGATCACCCGGTATCGCTCTCATTAAAAAGAACGCGACCGAAGCAATCCCTAGCCCCGTAACGAATAGTCTTAACAGGGTTCGACCAACATGTCCGAGCACGCTGACTATCCTTTCAAAGACACACCGAAGGACTGCATCGTAAATAGCGAGTTTTGTATCAGCCCTTGAACTCGCTCAGTATGTGCCAAAAATAGACGATCTTGGTAAAGCGGAATCAAAGGTTGATCCGATGCTGTGCGTTTTAATATTTCTGCGTAGGCCGCTTTGCGAGCATTTGGATCAGTGCTGGTCGCAGCTTTTGCGAGCAAATCATCGACCTTATCGTACTTTGAAGTATTGAGTCCGGGCGGAAATGATTTTGTCGAGAAAAGCGAAACAAGTGGCGAGTCTGGGTCTGGTGGCCCAACTAGACCAGTAATACAGCTTTGGATTTCGCCTTTTGAGCGAGCTTGTTGGTAAGCAGCCCGTTCAAGAATCTGAATGCTGGCGTCAATTCCCACGTCTTTTAGGTCTTCAGCAATCGGGACGGGAATTTTGTCAAAGGGATTGAGCCCGACTGAGGTGATGACGAATTTAAATCCAGAGGCAAGGCCAGCCTCTTTCAGCAGCGCCTTTGCCTTCGCAGGGTCGTAGGGATACTTCACAACGTCTTCTGAATACTCGACGAAGGAAGGAGTCAGCACTGTGCTTGCTTCGTTTTTTGTACCTTTGAAATAGCCATCGATCAGAGCTTTTCGATTGATCGCATGAGTCATTGCCCGACGGACGCGCACATCATCAAGCGGTTTGATAGTTGTGTTGAGGACTAAATTGATTGTGTGATTGGCAGGGCGTTCGAAAACAACTACGCCTTTTGCTTTACGCATTCGCGCAATCATATCTGGCTGCTGTAAGGCAAAGAAAATATCTATTTCACGGTTCTCGACCGCAATTGCTGCGGCAGTTTCGTCTCTGATCACCTTGAAGATGACTTCGTTTACGCTAGGTGAACCGTCAAAGTAGGCTTTGTTTGCGATGACACGCGCTTCATTTCCTGGTGTCCACTTGTCAAACACGAAGGGACCGGTGCCAATAGGCTGCATTGAGTACTTATCACCGATCTCGGTGACGGCTTTGCGCGATACGATCCAGCCTTGATTGAATGCAGTTAACTTGTGTAAGAAGCCCGCCGTTGGCGCTGTCAGGGTGATTCTGACAGTTAAGGGATCGAGCGTTTCAATCGTTTTGATCGAGGCGAGTTGGCCGCGATACGCGCTGCCACCAGTCGGGTCGATGACGCGATCATACGAAAATTTGACATCATCAGAGGTCAGTGGACCAAAGCCTTTGTGGAAGCTGACGCCGGGCTTGAGTTTGAACGTGTAGACCGTTGCGTCGGGTGAAACTTCCCAGCTAGCGGCTAGATCGGGGACGATATTATTTGTTTTCTGATCATATTTCACAAGGCCGTTATAAATATGCCCAGCGACCGTTTGATTTTCAATTAAAAATATTTTTGCAGGATCCAGGTTTCCAATGTCCGCGCCCAAACGCACGCGCAAGACACCAGTGGCTGTTTGAGCGCTAAGAGGATCCCAAGGAAGCATCGAGACTGCCGCTGTCGCGCCCATAAGTCCCAACATGTGCCGTCGACTCATGTCGGTATTGAATGAAGGTTTTTTTTGCATGTTTGCTGCCCTCTTTAAGTAGTCGTTTAGTTACGGTTTAAAAGCTGTGAATTCGGACGCGGGCGCATTCTCTTTATGCGGAGAACGTCTAACTTGTTGTCCATAAAAGGCGACGGGCGCGATGAGTTCGCGCAGTCGAGCGATGTACTCTGGCCTCAGGTGATTCAATCCATGCCGCTGGGCAAAGGCGTTTGCTTCCTCGAGGGTGGGTTCGGCTTTCTTTGTCTTTGATTTGGTCATCAGGGTTGCGCCCGTTTTTCACGCCACGTGGTTGCGTTTTCGTATGCGGAAGCCACGCGAATAATTGTTGCTTCATCTCCGCGGTTGCCAACGATTTGCCAATTGAGCGGCAGCCCCTTATTGAAACCATTGCATTGCATCATGACGGGATGTCCCGAGAGATTAAAAGGCGTGAGCATGGTTTCAATAGTGAAGGCAGTCATCTCGGGCTCGACGCCTAAACGGGGCGGCATGTGTAAGGTACCGAAGGTGACAAGCGCATCATAGCCGCGCATCAAAGTATCTAGACTCGTCGCAACCGTGCGCCGCAGGCGCTGCGCTGCAAGATAGTCAACGGCGCGCACCAGCGAACCCGCCAGCAATTTATCGCGCAAGGCAAACCCCATTTGGTCTGCCTGTTCTTTTAATTCTTGTTCATGAATCGCAGCCGTTTCTGCCGGACCAATCATTCGCGAGGCTGCAAAGCACTCGGCCGCGGGAACCGGCAATTTGACTCGGGTGAGTTGTGCGCCCAGTTGCTCAAGTACTTCTAAGGCTTGTTCAAAACCCTTTTTCAGCGGAGGATCGGCATCGGGAAAACCAGGCCCCGGATCGTCAACCACTGCGATACGTAGACCGGTGATCGGTTTGCCGATCGATCTGCGTAGGCTAGGCTGAATATTTTTTGGATCAATCGTTTGATTAAACAGTGTGTCCAAAATCATGGCGCAGTCTTCGACGGTCCAGGCTAAAGGGCCAGGGATATCAAGTGACCAACAATTTGGGAGAATGCCTTGCGTGGATAAACGGCCTGGCGTCGCAATCATGCCGATCGCACCACAGGCGGCAGCCGGCAAACGTACTGAACCCGTTGTGTCGGAGCCCAGAGCAAAGAGCGTGGTGCCTGCGGCGACGCTGGCGCCCGCGCCGGTTGAGGACCCGCCGGTAAAGCGACTTGTATCCCAAGGGTTACGCGCCGGCGGAAAAGGTAAATCAAAGTATTCGCCACCGTTGCCCGTGCCAAATTCCCATGTCGAGAGCTTACCCATCAGTATGGCGCCGGCAGCTTTAAGTTGTTGAACCAAGGCAGCATCTTGCGAGGGGACATGTTCCAGACGTAGGCGTGATCCTGCAGTCGCAGGCATGCCCGCGACATCATAGTTATCTTTGACTGCAAAAGGTAGGCCATGCAAGGGGCCTTTCCAATGACCGGCAGTAATCTCTTTGCCCGCTTGTGCAGCCGCAACTCTAGCCTGCGCGGCTGCGACGTGAATATAAGAATGGATGCGATCGTCGACGGCCGCTATGCGCTCAAGATAAGCCTCTAACAAGTCACTTGGCGAGAGCGTTTGATTTGCAATGCGCGCAGAGGCCTCGGCAAGCGTGATTGCCCATAAGGGTGCAGAGCGCTTGTTGTGTTTTGAGCTCATGTGAGCCACCGAACCCCAACGCGTTCAAGAAGTTGCTCAAAGTCTGGTGGCTCTGTGGCGCCTGCACGAACGCGTTGTTCAAGCGCTGCGTCCCGTTCTCGCAGCGCTATTAGTTTGTCTGATACCTGAGCAAACTCAGCGGGTGGGACAATGACGATGCCGTCATCGTCTGCGATGATTAGATCACCAGGGTGGATGACGACAGACCCCAGAGTTATGGGTAAACCAACTGTGCCGGGCCCATGCTTGGTAGGAACCAGAGGCGAAGTGCCGGCGGCGTACACCGGCAAGTTGATGTCGCTTAAGCCCTCAAGATCACGTATTAAGCCGTCGGTAATCATGCCCGCCGCTTTCGCATTATTCAAGAGGCCCATAATGTGATCACCTAAAAGTGCGCAGCCTGTATAAGAGGCGCTTGCAACCACGAGTATGTCGCCGGGTTGAATCACTTTTAGTGCAGCGTAGGGGGCCAGATTATCCCCAGGGGCTGTCCAGACTGGCAGGGCAGAACCCATGAGTCTGGAGCCTCCGGAAAAACGGCGCAACGAGTGCTTGAGAGTGCCACGCCCGTCAGTCGCATCGCTAAATTGGTTAGAAGATGCTTTTAAAAAAACTGGATAAGGCTGAACGGTGAAGCGAGGCCAATCTTTAAGAATGGTGAGTGCTGGTGCGCTCATGTCAGTTGTGAGCCAGTGTATTAAACCAACTAATCACTTTTGATTTTGGTACAACATCACCGTACTTGGCATTGATATCGAACAAGGCCGCATCGTGCGGGCCCTCGTGGCGATCACCTGAGCATTCGCGGGGCACCACGACACGGTAACCATACTGGATGCCATCAACGGCGGTCGCTCGGACACAGCCGCTGGTCGAGCAACCAATCAGCACGATAGTGTCGATATCTAAAGTCTTAAGGGTTGACCCTAGGGATGTGCCAAAAAAACAGCTTGGGTATTGCTTGGTGATAATAAAATCTTGAGGGTGAGGCGTAATGTGAGCGTCGATCTCACCTAATGGTTCGCCTTTTACAAAAAGTTTGAGCGAGGGAACCTTTTTAAAGAACATGCCACCGTCAGCGCCTGAGGGGTGATAAACCACCTGGGTGTACAGCACGGGTACCTTGGCTGCTCGCGCAGCCTCTAGGAGTGGCACTGAATGCTGCACCGCATCGACAACACCTTGTCCAAAAAAAGGCGCGTCTGGTGTGGTGTAGGCTTTGACAAAGTCAACCACAATTACAGCAGGGCGATTGCCAAAACCCAACGCAGTATCAAAGACGCCACGGTAGTTTTCGTCACGGGTGGGTTCGCTCATTGGATCGCCTATCTAGGGGTAGAGGGTTAAGGAATGTATAAATTCAGCCACAGTCTAAAGCTAGATTTTCAAAATGACAATATAGATTTTGAAAGCCCGAATTATTTTGACTTGCTTTATTTTTACCAACAGTTAAGGTCTCAATATCTCGTATTTTTTGGTGCGCTATGCTACGGTTATTGAGCGTGCGGTCAAAATAGCCAAAACAGCCTGAATAAGTGCGCTTTTAAATTTTGGGCGTTGAGTGATCGAATCGTCAAACAAGTTTTTTTAAAAATTACAAAGGATCTTAAAGTGAGCGATTATTTTTACGAACCGAGCAAAGGCCATGGCCTGCCCCACAACCCGTTCAAGGCCATCATTGCGCCTCGTCCAATTGGTTGGATTTCGACCATCGACAAACTCGGCCGCGTCAATTTAGCGCCCTACAGTTTTTTTAATGCCTTTGCCGAGACACCGCCAGTCATTGGGTTTTGCACCAGCGGCGAGCGTAAAGACAGCTGTAATAACGCCGACGAAACGGGCGAGTTTGTGGCTAATTTTTGCGGCGCTGACTTGGCCCAAGAGATGAACATTACGTCTGCATCCGTGGCACCTGGTATCGACGAAATGAAACTTGCTGGTTTGGCAGCAACGGCCTCGACTTTGGTCAAGCCTCCACGCGTGACCAACGCAATTGCCGCACTCGAGTGCAAGCTGATTAGCACCACGCAGTTGACTGATGCCAAGGGCAATCTGATTAATACCTGGTTGACGCTTGGTGAAGTTGTGGGCGTACACATTAACAATGCGTTTTTGAAAGATGGCATTTTTGATACGGCAGCCGCAAAGCCCTTGGGTCGCTGTGGCTACCAAGGTGATTACGTCGAAGTCAACACTCTGTTTGAGATGTTCCGTCCAAAAGATTACGTCGCGAAGTAAGCTGCGCGAAGACGGATGAGACCTTCGTCGCGAGGTAGGCCTCTGCTGCGAAGGCAAACACTCGTTGCAAGTCAGGACGTCGCAACCGGGTGCCTTTGCAGGCTAACGTGACTTTTTTAGGTAGGGCAAATTATGGCCGAGACTCTTGAAAGAAATCCTCATGCCGCCGTCCGTCCAGAGTGGCTCGCGCTGCGCACAGAGGCTATTCTTGAGCCTGAGCTGAAGATTGTCGATCCGCATCATCATCTATGGGATCGGCAGGATAATCCTTATCTGTTTCATGACTTGCTGGCCGACATGACGGCCGGTCACAACGTTGTATCGACCGTTTTTGTGCAGTGCCGAACAATGTTGCGCGCCGACGGGCCACCAGAGCTGGCTCCGCTGGGCGAAGTCGAATTCGTGACGGGCATTGCCGCGATGAGTGCCAGTGGGCTCTACGGGTCGTCACGCGCGTGCACTGCGATTGTTGCCGGTGCGGATTTACAGCTAGGGGATCGGGTTACACCGGTGCTTGAGTTGATGGCACACAGCGCCGGCGGCAGGTTGCGCGGTGTGCGTAACCCAGTAGTTTGGCACGCCAGCCCTGACGTGCAATCCAGCACCGCGGCGCCTCCGCGACAAGGTCTGCTGGCTGATGCTGCGTTTAGACGCGGTGTGGTGCAGCTTGGCGTGCAAGGGCTATCGTTAGATGTTTGGGCTTACCACACGCAGCTCAGCGAAGTCTACGACCTCGCAAAGGTCAATCCAAACGTGACAGTTATCATTGATCACTTTGGCGGGCCCGTCGGCGTAGGGCCTCACGCTGCGGATATGACCGATATGTTTAAGCAGTGGCGCGCTGGCATCGCATTGGTTGCCAGCCTGCCCAACACTGTGATCAAAATGGGTGGAGCGGGGATGCCAGTCTTTGGGATCCGCTTTGATCACGCGCCGACTCCACCGGCCTCAGAACAACTAGCGATTGCCTGGCGGGCGTATTTCGAAACTTGCGTTGAACTGTTTGGCGTCGATCGCTGCATGTTCGAAAGTAATTTTCCGGTTGATAAGGGCATGTTTAGCTATCAAGTTCTTTGGAATGCTTTCAAATGCTTGGCCAAAGATTATTCGGCTGCTGAGAAAACTGCCATGTTCAGTGCGACAGCAGAGCGCGTCTATCGTTTGGGGTAAGGTCCATCGCCGCGCTCCGTTCAAGTCACGGGGCGCTTGGCTAAATCCGAATCAAGTGCGCTTGATCACGATGGTGGTTAAGGTAGCGGACGATGCCTACATTAAGGTGATCGCTCGATACGCCATATAAACCCCAAGTATCAAGAGGCCACCGAAAAAACATTTTTTGAATAACTCCTGCGGCATTCGGTTGCGCAGCTTTTGTCCCAAGAACATTCCAGCAAACGCTGGGATCAGGGCCACTAACGAGGCCGCAGCAACAGTCATTTCAAACTGACCCGTAACAAACAAACCCACGGCTAAGGCGAATGACGACACCGTGAACGACAGACCCAGGGCTTGAATCAGGTCATCTTTTTTTAAGCCGAGTGCGGTGAAATAAGGCGCCACGGGCAGGGCTGAAATGCCTGTGGCACCCATCAAAATCCCAGTGAAAAATCCCATCACTGGCGATAACCACCACTCTGATTTCGGTGAAACAGTGAGACGCGCAGCGCTGAGCCCAAAGGCACCGTAAATCGCGAGTACGGCTCCGAGGCCTGCGGTGACGATTTGTGTATTGCCACTGGTGATGAAGCTGACCCCGATCGGCGTGCCCAAGCAGATGCCCACTAGCAATGTGCCAAAGCGTTTGCTTAAGGCTTTGAAATTTGGGCCCGCGATTAATTGCCACACATTGGTAATGAGAGACGGCAGCACCAGCATGGCCGCAGCCTCTACAGGCGCAATGACCAAACCTAAAAAACCGATGGCCACTGTGGGTAAGCCCATGCCCAACACGCCCTTGACGATCCCGGCGGCTATAAAAATCGCGCCAGTTAAAGCGATGACGACTAAGTGATCTGACATGAGATGTAATGTGAAATTGTGAGGCGCGATCCTGAGGCTTAAGCGAATGGCTTAAAATGAAGTTCAAACAGCGCAATGATTGGACAGTAGCATGCAGCCGAATACGTTACCACCTGCCATTCTAGGCGCCAGCGCCTGGCTTGGGCCTGAAGAGTCAACAAAACAACATTGGCAGCACGCGCTAACCGATGAAGAGGTGCGAGAGCTCGAAACGGCTGCTTCCAACTGTTTGCAGGCGAGTGAGGATCTAACTCAAATTTGTCGTTCGAATTTTTTGCTGCCGACCCTTGGCCCAAGGCTACGTGAGATACACGCTGCACTTTTGCAGGGTTGTGGTTTCGCCTTGATCCGTTCTTTACCCGTTAGGCAGTGGTCGACGCAACTCACTGCAGCCGCTTTTTACGGTTTGGGTACACATCTGGGCAATCCACGCCCGCAAAATTCAAAAGGACACGTGCTCGGCCATGTGATTGATATGGGCTTAGAGGCGAAAGACCCGAACGTTCGCATTTATCAAACACACGAGCGACAAACCTTTCATACTGACTCGTGCGATATCGTGGGGCTGGTGTGCTTACAACAGGCGAAGAGGGGTGGCGATTCGGCCTTGGTGTCTTCAAACACCCTCTATAACCAAATGCGCGCGTTGCACCCTCGGTTGGCGGCGTTGCTGTTTGATCCGATCGCAACCGACCGTCGCGGTGAAGTTGCCTCAGGCCAAAAACCGTTTTTTGAAATCCCAGTCTTTAGCTGGTATCAGGGATTGATGTCGACAATCTATCAGCGTCAATATATTGACGCTGCCCAGCGTTTCGAAGAGGCATTTCGTTTAACGCCCTTGCATGTTGAGGCGCTTGATTGCTTTGATGCGCTGGCCAATGGCGCTGATCTGAATTTTTTGATGCGCTTAGAAGCAGGTGATATGCAGTTTGTGCACAATCACACCTTGTTGCACGATCGCACTGCGTTTGAAGACTGGAACGATCCATCTCGCAAGCGACATTTGCTGCGTTTGTGGCTGTCGTCTCCCGAGGCGCGCGCGCTGGCACCGGAATGGGCGCAGCGTTACGGTTCAGTTGAACCAGGCAATCGGGGTGGGGTGATGATGCCCGCCACAGCATGGCAGGCACCTCTGAAGCCGCAATAGTTTGATCTTCTTGACGCTTGCATTCAGACGACTCCCCATCCTGGCAAAAGGATAGGGGCGGTACTAGCTACGACTTAGTCTGCGTAGCCTGGTAACTCGCGGTCCAACACACGCATCATCGCGGCAAAAAACAACTCGTCACGCTCTTGACGCGAATGGCTATCGCCCGGGGCTGTGTTTTGAACATTGTTCACGACCTCGTCGGGCAACAATTGAATCGGCTGACCCGTGCTCATGGCCAAGACCTGGGCACGACAGACACGTTCAAGTTTATACAGACGTTTGTAGGCTTCGGCGACGGTATCGCCAACAACCAGCACGCCATGATTTTTCATGAACAACACTTTTTTGTCGCCTACTTGTGCGGCCAAGCGTTCGCCTTCGCTCAAGCCATCGGCGACGCCCAAATAGGTATCATCGTAGCCCGTGATCCCCATAAAGAAGGCAGCGGTCTGGCTAGCAGGTAAGAGTCGGTTATTTTGCAGCATGTTTAAAGCAAGCGCCCAGTTCTGATGGGTATGCAAGACAACGTTGGCGCCTGTGATGCGATGGATGGGTGCATGAATGCACTTAGCTGAACGCTCAACAACGCCCACGCCTTCAATCGTGTCACCGTTCTCATTAAAAATCATCATGTCACTTGCACGGGCTTCTGACCAATGCATGCCAAAGGGCGAAATTAGATACTGGTCTTTGCGACCAGGCACGATCATCGTAAAGTGATTATCAATGCCTTCGTGCAAGTCATCGAGCACGGCAAGACGATTTGCAGCGGCAAGATGAATTTTTGCCTGTTGAACAGCGTCAGACTGTTGTTTGACATTTAGATTGTGCACGGACATGACGAGCCTCTTTGAAATTGATTTGTGTCATCGAGATTACTACCGTTGCGAGGGTCTCGCAACAAATTCTTTGCCTGGGGTTTCAGGCTGAAGCATGATAATTTGTTGCGACGCACAAATGACATCCTCGGCGCACTTGACCGCCAAGCTGGCGGGCTCGATATGCTCTATATGCTCAATCTGAGGCCAGTGCGTTTGTGCGCTGACAAGATGTCACTCGGGCTTGATCCCCGCTTGTTTGATCGCATCCGCCCATTTTGTAATTTCGCGTTGGACGAAGCTGTCGCAGGCTTGCGGTGTGGTGCCATCGTTCTCGAACCCTTGCTGTGCGGTCTTTGCTTTAAATTGAGGGTCTTTCAAGACACGAACCAACTCTGCATTCAATCGGTCAATGATGGCAGGTGGCGTCCCTGAGGGGGCAAACATTGCCGACCATAAAACAGAGTAAAAATCTGGCAAGCCTTCTTCGGCAACTGTCGGAATGTCAGGCGTGAGTGGCGAGCGCCGATTATCGCCAATCGCGAGTGCGCGCAGTTTTCCGGCGTTAATGTGTGGAACAACTGAAGCGGCTCCACCAAAACTTGTTTGAATTCGTCCTGCGAGCAAATCCGTTGTTGCAGGGCCAGAGCCTTTGTACAGGATGTTAGTCATGCGTATGCCCGCCATCCAGCTAAACAATTCCATTGGTAATTGAGTGGCCTTGGATGAGGACGAAAAATTCAAGACATTGGGATTAGCTTTGGCATAGGCAATGAGTTCTTTGACAGAATTCACCGGTAAAGAGGGATGCACCACCAAGATCATTTGCTGCGATGCAGTTTGACTAATACAGCGCAGATCGCGCGCGGTGTCAAAATTAATATTAGGATGAATCGATGGGTTAATGCCGTGGCTGCTTGAATTAAAAAGCAACGTGTAACCATCGGGGACGGCGCGGGCAACGACTTCAGAGCCAATCATGCCATCGGCACCGGGGCGGTTTTCAACGATGACCGCTTGTCCTAACGCCTCAGTGAGTTTTTGTGCCAAAGCTCTGCCCAGTACGTCTGTGCCACCGCCAGCGGCGTAGGGCACAATTAAACGAATGGTTCGGGTGGGATATGTTTGTGCAAAGCTGTCAGTTATCCCAAAAGAACACAGCAAGCACAGCGAAGAGGTGAAGGCTAGGGCAAAAAAGCGTAGTCTAAAAAAGTTTTTCATGGTGTGTGTAAAAATATTTAAACGGGCTGAGAGCCACGGATTTGAACGCGATGCATTAAGCGGCGTTGCCCTGGGTAGTCGGCCAGCGCTAGGTGTTGGCAACATCGATTGTCCCAAAAGGCAATCGATCCGGGTTGCCAACGGAAGCGACAGCTGAATTCAGGACGTGTCGAGTGATCATATAAAAATTTCAAGAGCGGCGCACTCTCGGCAACAGTCATATTTTCAAACCGCTCGGTGTGCATCACATTGACGTACAGCGCTTTTTTGCCGGTGCCCGGATGCGTTCGCACCACAGGGTGTACCGCTGAGAGTGTTGCCTGCGCGGCGCAGTCTTGCCCCGGCGGCAGAATATCGTCGACTGCCAGAGAGGCCAGAATACGACCATTCGAGTGCACAGCGCGAAGATCCTTGAGCATCGCCTTCAT
>CAMEAW010000046.1 GCA_945911685.1 Bordetella parapertussis | reverse complement strand
GGGAGACAACCCTTGATGAAGCGTTGGTTCAGCGGGCTCAGTCTTAGCAGGTGCCGCTGCAGCGCTGCCAGTGACCGGCTCGGCGGCCGACTCAGGCTTGGCAGCGGCGGGATCGGGTTGCGTCGGTGCCTCTGAGGACGGGGCAGGCATTAAATCCAAAATTGAGTTTGATGTTGAATAGGGCACGCCGGGCGCCGCGCCGCTAGGGTTGAATCTGAGCCCGCTTTGCGCCAACGTATCGCTCGGTGCCAAGACCGCTGCTACGACGAGCATGAGAGCCGCTAATAGGGTGATGCGAAACATCTGTGCCACGACCGACTCCACTTAAACCGAACGCAAATTCTACTCTTGTGCAGGTTACTGTCACTCTGATGGTTTTGGTGCTCCAAAGCGTTCTGGATGCTTTATCATCTTTCCAATCACTAAAAAACAACGGAGAGCGACAACATGGCACTGATTAACTACATCACGCAAATTCAATTCGACTTTGGTGTGGTGGCGCTGTTGCAGTCAGAGTGCGACCGGGTCGGTATCAAGCGCCCGATGATTGTGACTGACGCTGGCGTGCGCGCGGTGGGCATTATCGACAAGGTGCTGGCACAGTTAAAAAACGCCGATGCTGTGGCTGTGTATGACCAGACCCCCCCCAATCCTACAGAGGCGGCCACGCGCGATGCCTTGAAGATCTACCGCGAGGGTAAATTTGACGGTTTGATCGCCGTGGGTGGCGGTTCGGCGATGGATCTGGCCAAAGCCGTGGCGGTGATGGCAACGCACGCAGGCGATTTGAAGCATTTTGCGGCGATTGAAGGTGGGGTGGCGCGGATTACAGCCGCGACGGCACCGGTGATTGCGATCCCAACAACGTCGGGCACTGGCAGTGAAGTCGGCCGTGGGGCGATGCTCATCTTGGATGATGGACGTAAAGTGGGTATTTTGTCACCGTATGTGGTGCCGAGATCGGCGATTTGCGACCCAGAGTTGACGCTTGATTTGCCCCCCTTGTTAACCGCCGCTACTGGGATGGATGCGATTACGCATTGCTGCGAGGCGTTCATGTCTTCAGCCCTGAACTTTCCGGCTGAGGGAATTGCGCTAGATGGCTTGTGGCGCGGCTGGGCACATATCGAGCGTGCGACCAAACAACCCCACGACCGCGAAGCGCGCTTTCATATGATGAGCGCCTCAACGCAGGGTGCCATGGCGTTTCAAAAGGGCTTGGGCGCTGTGCATAGTTTGAGTCATTCGCTAGGCGGCATGAACCCAAGATTGCACCACGGCACCCTAAATGCGATGTTTTTGCCCGCTGTGATTTCGTTTAATCAAAGCGAGGCGTCGATGCAAAAGGGCAAAAAGCTTGACCGCCTAGCGCAGGCAATGGGGCTGGGTCAGGGCGCCGAGGTTGCCCCCGCGATTAAAGCCATGAACCAGCGTCTTGGCTTGCCCTCGGGTTTAGCTGCCATGGGCGTGACTGAAGACATGTTTGGCAAAATCGTTGATGGTGCGATGGCTGACCATTGCCATAAGACGAATCCACGTATTGCTACGGCCGAGGATTACGCTTCGATACTGCGCCAGTCGATGTGATGATCTGGGCAAAGGCAAACCCTTCAGTCTCTGGCGGTGCTTTGGTGCCGCCAGGCAAAGGGGAGCGCTCAGCTTGGCGCAATGGTTGAAACGGCTCGTGCGAGGCTAGCCGAGACCTGTTTTACGCCGAAGGCGTTTCTTTCGCATAGCGCTCTAATCCCTCAAGGATTTCTTGGTGCGCGTCGTCAACGCCGTACCAACCATCGACCTTGACCCATTTGCCTTGCTCAAGGTCTTTGTAGTGCTCAAAAAAGTGCTGAATGGCATTTAAGCGCATGGGATTGATATCCGAGGCTTGCTTCCAGTGGCTGTAAATCGGCAAGATTTTGTCTTCGGGGACAGCCAATAATTTGGCATCGTCACCGGCTTCGTCTTTCATTTTAAGCACGCCTAATGCACGGCAGCGCACCACCACGCCCGGGATTACTGGAAAGGGAGTAATCACTAACACGTCAACCGGATCGCCATCGCCTGCGATAGTTTTTGGAATATATCCGTAGTTACACGGGTAGTGCATTGCGGTACCCATGAAGCGGTCAACAAAGATCGCACCCGACTCTTTATCGACCTCGTATTTGATTGGATCGGCGTTCATCGAGATTTCGATGATCACATTAAAAGATTCAGGAAGCTTTTTTCCGGGGCTGACTTTGTCAAGACTCATGAGGATTTTTGCTGCAGGTTGATTGGTGAATACCCTAATGTTAACAAAGAAACAAAGCGCCCCTCTGACCTAAGTTTTGCGACATACTAGCGGGGCTAGTTCTTCCAGTGTCACAAACGGCCGACGGCTGCGTATAAAAACGATTTAAGACAACACACTTTAGGAGTTTTCGAGCATGAGCAACATTCAGTTGGGCCTCTATTTCGCCCTGGGCTGCGGAGTTCTCGCAGTCGTGTACGGCTTTGTAGTGAGGTCCTGGATTCTTAATCAAAGTACCGGTAACGCCAAGATGATGGAAATCGCTGACGCGATCCAACAGGGCGCAAGCGCCTATCTGTCGCGTCAATATAAAACCATCAGTATCGTGGGCGTGGTGCTAGCGATTTTGATCGCGCTTTTTCTCGATTACACGACCGCAGTGGGTTTTGTGGTGGGTGCTGTATTGTCAGGCGCCTGCGGCTTCATCGGCATGAATGTCTCGGTGCGTGCCAACGTACGTACCGCGCAAGCGGCAACGGTGGGCATGAATGAGGCGCTCAATGTTGCCTTCAAAGGAGGCGCTATTACCGGTATGTTGGTGGTGGGCTTGGGCATGCTTGGTGTTGGTCTGTTTTATATGTATTTGATGTCAGTGGGCAAGGCCGGTGACCTGTCGGCGACCTTGCATCCCTTGATTGGTTTGGCCTTTGGCGCCTCGTTGATCTCAATTTTTGCGCGCCTTGGCGGTGGTATTTTTACCAAGGGCGCTGACGTTGGCGCCGACTTGGTGGGTAAGGTCGAAGCGGGCATCCCAGAAGATGATCCACGTAACCCTGCAGTGATCGCTGACAACGTTGGTGATAACGTGGGTGATTGCGCAGGTATGGCAGCTGACTTGTTTGAAACCTACGCCGTCACACTGATCGCCACGATGGTACTGGGCGCGATGATGGTTAAAGTTGCCACGGCCGAAGCGGTGATTTATCCGTTGGTGCTTGGTGGGATTTCGATCATTGCCTCGATCATTGGGTGCTCTTTTGTGAAAGCGACCCCGGGCATGAAAAACGTGATGCCAGCCTTGTACAAAGGCTTGATCATTGCAGGTTTGATCTCTTTAGTTGCTTTTTACTTTGCAACAAACTGGATGATGCCAGACAACGCCTTGGCAGACTTTGGCTTTAAAACCGGCGCCAAAATGCGCTTGTTCGGCGCTACGGTTGTGGGCTTGGTGCTGACGGCAGCGTTGGTCTGGGTGACCGAGTATTACACCGGTACAGACTACGCACCCGTTAAACATATTGCCCAAGCGTCAAGCCAGGGCCATGGCACGAACATCATCGCAGGCCTAGGCGTGTCGATGAAATCAACGGCTTACCCAGTGTTGTTTGTCTGCGCCGCAATCTACGCCGCGTTCTGGTTAGGTGGCATTTACGGTATCGCAATTGCTGCAACATCGATGTTGTCGATGGCAGGTATCATCGTGGCGCTTGATGCCTACGGTCCAATTACTGATAACGCTGGCGGTATCGCTGAAATGGCTGGTATGCCACAGTCAGTCCGTGACATTACCGATCCACTTGACGCAGTCGGTAACACGACTAAGGCTGTGACCAAAGGCTATGCGATTGGTTCGGCTGGTTTGGCAGCTTTGGTGCTGTTTGCCGATTACACACACCAACTTGAGTCAAAAGGGATGAAGATCAGTTTCGACCTGTCTGATCACATGGTCATTATTGGCTTGTTTATCGGTGGCTTGATCCCTTACCTGTTTGGTGCGATGGCGATGGAAGCCGTGGGCCGTTGCGCGGGTGCCGTGGTCGAAGAAGTGCGTCGCCAGTTCCGCGACATCAAAGGCATCATGGATGGCACGGGCAAGCCCGAATACGACAAAGCCGTTGATATGTTGACGACTGCAGCCATTAAAGAGATGATTATTCCATCGCTCTTACCAGTGGTGGTGCCAGTAGCCGTGGGCCTGATTTTAGGTCCGAAAGCGCTGGGCGGTTTGTTGATGGGTACGATCGTGACGGGCCTGTTTGTTGCGATCTCTATGTGTACCGGCGGCGGTGCGTGGGATAACGCCAAGAAGTACATCGAAGAAGGTCACTTTGGTGGCAAAGGTTCAGAGGCTCATAAAGCCGCTGTGACTGGCGATACCGTTGGCGATCCTTACAAAGATACGGCGGGCCCTGCTGTGAACCCACTGATCAAGATCATCAACATTGTGGCGCTGCTGATTGTGCCGCTGATGGTTCGCTTGGCCTGATCATTTGTTGTTAGGTCTTTGCATGCCTGCATGCAGAGAGTTCAAAAAACCGCTCGCGCCTTGTGCTTGAGCGGTTTTTTACTTAGAGTGATTAATATCAAAGACTCAGTACGTCGCACGAGCAATCACAGTCCGTTAATCATTAAACTTGAAAATCATTAAGGTGTGCTCTTGAAAATTTACGTCGCAGGCTACCAGCACGAAACCAACACTTTCGCTCCGACGAAGGCCGATTGGGCTGCGTTTAATCGAGGCGAATCGTTTCCGGCCTTCATTGAAGGCCAACCGATGCTCGATAGCCTGCGTGGCGTCAATATCCCCATCGGTGGGTTTATCGAAGCGGCCCGACTTGAAGGTTGGCAGCTGGTGCCAGGGTCTTGGTGCGGTGCGATACCGTCGGCACATGTCACGCGTGATGCCTTTGAGCGGATCAGTGACTCAATTCTTGCTGGTATTCGCAAAGGTGGTTTTGACGCCGTCTATCTTGACTTGCATGGCGCTGCTGTTGCTGAACACGTCGACGACACCGAGGGTGAATTGATTGCACGCATACGTGCGATTGTTGGGCCTACCTTACCGATCGTTGCAAGCCTAGATTTACACGCTAACGTGACGCACCGCATGCTTGCCGAGGCTGATGCCTTAGCCGCGTACCGCACCTATCCACATGTGGATATGGCCACCACGGGGCAGCTTGCCGCGACATTGTTGAAACGACGCATCAAGCGTGGCAGTAAAGAGCCGATGGCTTACCACCGTCTGCCTTATCTGATCCCACTGAATGCACAAAGTACTTGGCTCGAGCCCGCCAAGTCGCGCTACGAAGAGATTTTTGATCTTGATCGCGAGTTTGACACTTGCTTGAGTTTTTGTATGGCGTTTCCGGCGTCAGATATCGCCGAGTGTGCGCCAATGGTGTGGGGGTATGGGGATCGCGCCGAGGCGGCGGTTCAACGCTTGTACAAACAGGTGAGTGAACCTACGCAGTGGAAACTTGAAATGTTTTCGGCGCGCGATGCGGTCGAGCGGGCTTGCTTGCTGGGTGAAACAAATGAAAAACCAGTGGTGATTGCGGATACGCAAGATAACCCGGGTGCTGGGGGTGATAGCAACACAACGGGTTTGTTGCGCGCGCTACTTGAGAAAGGCGCAGGCAAACGCCTGCCAGGGAAAGTGGCGCTCGGGTTGCTCTTTGATAGCGCCACGGCAACCATGGCGCATGAGGCAGGCTTAGGAGCGTCGATCACCACTGCGATTGGGACTGCGGTGCCGACCTTTACCGGTCAATTCAGCGATGCCCCCGTGCAAGGCACTTTTAAAGTGAAAGCGCTTTCAGACGGCAAGGTCACCCTCAAGGGCCCGATGATGACAGGCTCGCGTATTACGCTAGGCCCCTGTGCCTTGCTTGAAATCGAGGGTGTGTTGGTTGCGGTGGCGAGTGGCAAAAAACAATTACTCGATCGCGAACTTTTTCGGATGCTGGGTGTGCATCCCGAAACGATGAAAGTACTGGTCGTAAAAAGCTCAAATCATTTTCGGGCCGATTTCACACCGATCGCCTCGCACATCTTGGTAGCAAAAGCGGCGGGGCCGATGGCCGCAGATCCGGCTGATTTGCCCTGGACCAAGCTCGCTAAAACCACGCGCACAACACCCTAGGCCCTGCTCATGGCCACTGTGAACGTGACTCGACACGAACTTAACGGTGGCCATGCCCGCTTTGCCTTGTTGGATCTTGCCTTTCGACCGTTCTACTTGATGGCAAGCGCTTTTGCCGCAGTGTCGATTTTGCTTTGGGGTCTGCAATTTAGCGGCTATCTGCCGTATGCCTATTTACAGGGACCGCTGTGGCATGCTCACGAGATGCTGTTTGGCTTTGTGCTGGCGGTGCTAACAGGCTTCTTGCTAACGGCTGGACAAAACTGGTCGGGGCAATCAACACCGAAAGGTGCTTACCTCGCTGCTCTGGCGGGCTTGTGGTTGGCCGGGAGGGTGTTGGTGTTGTCACCGTGGGGCTGGCTAGCGGCGGTGGTGAATGTGGCTTTTCCCTTGGCGGTGGCAACCGCACTGGCGATACCGCTTTACCGAGCGCGTAACCAACGCAACTATTTCTTTGTTGGCTTGCTTGTCTTGATGGCGCTGGCTCAACTCGTGGTGCATCTAAATGCCCTAGGCGTCTTGCGCGTGCCAAGTTGGGCCGGGATCACAGTGGGGTTGGAGGTAATGCTGTTGGTGCTTAGTGTCATGGGTGGCAGGGTGATACCGATGTTCACCAACAATGCCATCCCTCAGGCAAAGGCCACACGTCACTCTTTGGTTGAAAAACTAGCACTCGGTCTAGTGTTACTGCTCGCCTGTGCCGATGTATTGCAAATTTCGGGGGGTTGGCTTGCAGGCATCGCCGCTGCGGCGATGTTGGCGCATTCGGCTCGCTTGTGGTTGTGGCAGCCCTGGAAGACGCTCAAGACCCCGTTAGTGTGGGTCTTGCATCTTGCCTATGCCTGGATCCCTGTGTACTTGCTGCTTCGCGCCATGGCCGCGATGGACTGGGTCTCGGCATCAGTGGCTAGTCACGCGCTCACCACAGGAGCGATCGGTGGCATGGTCATTGGCATGATGACACGCACGGCCATGGGGCATACCGGAAGAAAACTGATTGCAGGAAAGACGGAGGTAAGCTGTTATGTATTGGTGGCGTTAGCCGCTATCGTGCGGGTGTTTGTTCCGTGGCTAAATCCAGCGTGGGTGAGTGATGCGGTTCTGGTTTCTGCGGTGCTGTGGTCGTCTGGGTTTGCCTTGTATGCGTTTCGGTACTGGCGCATTCTTAGTCGTTCATAAATCAACACCCGCAATAATCAGCATTAGCAACCAATTAGCATCCGTAAAAACAAAAGGCCTCTAAGCATTTACGCTTAGAGGCCTTTGTTGTGTTTGGTGCCGGAGAAAGGAATCGAACCCTCGACCTTCTCATTACAAGTGAGCTGCTCTACCAACTGAGCTACTCCGGCAATTTGATAATTGCTGCTGTTGCCACGAACTTGCAACAGCGCGCCGAATTATAGATGAATTATGGCAAACGTTTTTTGTTTTGGAGGTATTGCTATTTCACGATGGTGAGTGTGGGTCGTTTGGTGTCGGTCGCCACCGTATCGGCTACCGCTGAAGAGGGTGCTGCGCTAGGCGACTGCGGTTGAGTACCCGCCGTGAAACCAGAGGTAGAGGCATTGGTAGCCGGGGTATTGTCTGAATTTGGCTCTTCAACTTCAAAACCCATGCCGGCGCCGGTTTCGCGCGCATAGAGTGCTGTGACAGCGCCCACCGGGATATAGAGATTTTCAGTCACGCCGTTAAATCGCGCCTGAAACTCGATGCTGTCGTTGCCTAAGACAAGACCCTTAGTGGCCATCATGCCAATGTTGAGCGTGATTTGGCCATCCCGAATGTGCGCAGGTGGCACCATCGTATTTTGGTCAACGCGCACCACAATCTGTGGCGTGTACCCGTTATCGGTGCACCATTCGTGCAGGGCACGAATCATGTACGGTTTAGTAGAGGTCTCGGCCATAATGATGTTTATTAACGGCGCATCACTTTTTCTGAGGGCGTCAGCGCCTCAATATAGGCAGGGCGCGAAAAAATGCGCTCGCCATATTTTTGAATTAGGGCTGCCGTCTTTGGCAATTCGATACCGTAGTGATCCAGGCGCCAAAGCAAGGGTGCCATGGCAACGTCGAGCATCGAGAATTCTTCGCCAAGCATGTACTTGTTTTTAAGAAGCAAAGGCGCAAGTTGCGACAAACGATCGCGTACCGCTGCGCGCGCAACGTTCATCCGCTTTTCGTCAGCGCGCACGGCGCGATCTTCGAGTGCTGCCACGTGAATAAACAACTCTTTTTCAAAGTTGTATAAAAACAAACGCGTGCGTGCACGCATGACCGGATCGGCGGGCATCAGTTGTGGATGAGGAAAGCGTTCGTCAATATATTCGTTGATGATGTTTGACTCGTACAGGATCAAATCACGTTCAACCAAGATTGGCACTTGTCCGTAGGGATTCATCACTGCAATATCTTCAGGCTTATTGAACAAGTCGATATCGCGGATTTCGAAATCCATGCCTTTTTCAAACAACACAAAACGGCAGCGATGTGAAAAGGGGCAGGTGGTACCGGAGTAGAGGACCATCATATTGGATTTCCGTCCTAAAAATGACTACAGATAAAAACGAAAGGCCAGCGTCTACAAGAAGCAGACGCTGGCCCTGAAATAAAAGCTACTTGACGTGCTTCCAGAACGACGCGTTCAGGCGCCAGGCAACGACAAAAAACAGACCTAAAAATAACAATACCCAAACGCCAATCTGTTTGCGCTTTTGTTGAATCGGCTCAGACATCCAGGTCAAGAAGTTAGTGAGATCTGCAATATCGTTATCGTAAGCAGAGGTACGCGACGTATCCAGAGCCTTGAACTTGTGTTCGGTGCCCGCTTTGCCGCGATAATTTGCGAGGTTCTCGGTTTTGCTCGTTGCGTAACCAAGTGAGTCATACGTGGTTGTGACGCGCTCCCAGGTTGCAGGGCCCTTGCCCCCGGGCGCTGGATGCTCGTGGGTCACGATGGTCGTGAGTTCACGTGGGCCTTGACGCTCGTAGAGTACATGGGGCATCGCTGCAGCGGGAAACGCAAGGTTATCCCAACCGGTTGGTTTGGTTGTATCGCGATAATACGTGCGCAAATACGTGTATATGTAGTCTGATCCCGTTGGGCCGGCGTTGACTGACTTGGCTCGCGCCATGATTGATAAATCAGGTGGCATCACGCCAAACCAACGCTTACCGTCCTTCACAGAGACCGAACCCATCATCAAATCCCCAACCTTGTCACCTGTAAATAGCAGGCTGCTGCGGATTTGCTCATCGGTTAGGCCGATGTCGTTCAGTTTGTTGTAGCGCATCGCTGCGGCGCTATGACAGTTTAAGCAATAGTTCACAAATAACTTTGCACCGTTTTGAAGGGAAGTGAGTTCGTTGATGCGATTGGGTGCGCGATCTAAGGGAAACTCACCGCCCGCAGCACTGGCTGCGTTGCAGATTATCAACAGGGCAAGAGCACAAAGCAGCTTCTTGATCATGGTCATTCCGTAAATTAGGTTAGGCTCAATGGGCGTGGAACGTGACGCGGTCAGGAACTGGCTTGAAGGTGCCGAGCTGAGTCCAAACAGGCATCAGGAAAAAGAAGCCCAGATAAATGAGCGTACCAATTTGCGAGAGCAAGTTAAAAAGGTCTGTTGGCGCTTGGGTGCCGAGATAGCCTAAAACAACAAAGTTGGCAAAGAAAATGCCGTAAAGCGTTTTTTGCCAACCTGGCCGATAGCGAATGGACTTGACGGGGCTGTAGTCGAGCCAAGGCACAAAGAACAATAGAACGACGGCCCCGCCCATCGCGACCACGCCCCAGAACTTGGCGTCGATCAAGCGCAATAAGACGGCGACGCCAAGCAGTACGACCGGCGCGATCAGTTTGACCAAGCCTTTGCTGCGAATAAACATCATGATAGCGGCTAGTACGGCGGCACCAGCGAGCACCCAGGTGAATTCGTCGTTTGTCGCGCGCAGCATTGAGTAAAACGGCGTGAAATACCAGACTGGCGCAATATGCAAGGGTGTTTTAAGTGGGTCAGCCGGAATAAAGTTGTTGAACTCTAGAAAGTAACCACCCATCTCAGGGGCGAAGAAAACAATCGCCATGAAGATAATGAGAAATCCCATAAAACCCATGATGTCGTGCACGGTGTAGTAGGGATGAAACGGGATACCGTCAAGTGGACGACCATACTTATCTTGTTTGGTTTTGATGTCAACGCCATCTGGGTTGTTTGAACCCACCTCATGCAAGGCAACGATGTGTGCGACAACGAGGCCAAGCAACACGAGCGGAATCGCGATGACATGAAACGCGAAGAAGCGATTCAGTGTGGCGTCAGACACCACATAGTCACCCCGAATCCAGATCGAGAGTTCAGGGCCGATAAACGGAATCGCCGAGAACAGATTCACGATGACCTGTGCGCCCCAGAACGACATCTGACCCCAAGGTAAAAGATAGCCAAAAAACGCCTCAGCCATTAAGCACAAGAAAATACCGACGCCGAAGATCCAGACCAGTTCACGCGGTTTGCGGTATGAACCGTAAATGAGTGCGCGCACCATATGCAGGTAGACCACGACAAAAAACATCGAGGCCCCGGTTGAGTGCATATAACGGATAAACCATCCGCCAGGCACTTCGCGCATGATGTACTCGACGGATTGAAACGCAAACTGCGCGTCGGGTTTGTAGTGCATAACCAAAAAAATACCGGTGACGATTTGCAGCACCAAGACGAGTAAAGACAGGGCGCCAAAAAAGTACCAAAAGTTGAAGTTTTTTGGCGCATAGTACTCAGACAGATGCGCTTTATATGTAGAGGTCAGCGGAAAACGCTGATCAATCCAACCTAGTAGTCCGGTCGTTTCTACGGTTTTATTGCCAGCCATGAAAACGGTTCCTTTGCTTGTTCAGTATCAAGTTGTGGGGGGGGTGAGTAACGGACCGTTAGGCCTTGTTGTTCTCGTCAACCCCAACAATAATGCGGGTGTCGCTTAAATATTGGTACGGAGGCACTTCGAGATTGTCGGGTGCGGGTTTATTTTTAAACGCGCGACCGGCCATATCAAAAGTTGAGCCATGGCAGGGGCACAAAAAGCCGCCATCCCAAGTGGAGGGCAGACTTGGCTGTGGGCCGGTGGCAAACCTTGGTGTAGGCGAGCAGCCCAGATGGGTGCAAATACCGACGGCAACGAAGAGTTCTTGTTTACGCGAGCGCCATTCATTTTTTGCATAGGCAGGCGTAAAACCTGGGCGAGTCGAGTTTGGATCAGCGAGCTCGCCAGGATTTTGCTTGAGCGAATCGAGTTGTTCTTTAGTACGGCGAATCAGCCAAACAGGCTTGCCACGCCATTCAACGGTGCGCATTTCGCCGGGCGCTAGGGTGCTGATGTCGACTTCAACCGGTGCGCCAGCTGCGCGGGCGCGGTCAGACGGGGCAAAGGTGCTCACAAAGGGTACTGCAGTGGCAAGACCCGCCACTCCACCCATTGCACAGGTTGTGCCAATCCAGAGGCGGCGTGAGGGGTCTGACGGGAGCGTGGCCGGAACCGCACCTTCATCGTCATGCATAACTGAATCCTGACTCATCTTCCTATCCTTGTGGTTGCGCGGGCGACTTTACCTTATCAACGCCGCCTAGCAGTCATTACCAAACAAACACATTCCGTCTTGCTGCAAACGTTTTAACCCCTTATTATAGCCCGACCGAGCAGGGACTTTCTATTGGAGAAATTGGAAATGGCGCAAGGAAAAGGAATTTTCAAAGAATTTGAACAGTTTGCGCTCCGCGGAAACGTAGTTGATTTAGCGGTGGGCGTGATCGTGGGGGCGGCGTTTGGCAAAATCGTTGACTCTCTGGTCAAGGATATCGTCATGCCCGTGGTCAATTTTTTGGTGGGTGGCTCGGTTGACTTTAGTAACAAGTACATCGTGTTGTCTAGGCCTGCCCAGTATGCGGGCCCCGAAACTTACGCTGATTTAACAAAGGCCGGGGCTAACCTGTTTGCCTGGGGTAATTTCTTGACGATCGTGATTAACTTCGTTTTATTGGCATTTGTGATCTTTTTTATGGTCAAGGCGATTAATACGGCGCGCGCAAAGATGGATCTTGCGGCCCCGCCACCCAAGACGCCTGAAGATATCGAGTTATTGCGGGAAATCAGAGACTCGCTTAAAAAGTAGGCACTTACACAGGGTTGTCGAGATCGACAAAGTCCACGCAAATCCCAAATTCTTGAGCAATGGCTTGGCCAAGTGCTTGCACACCGTAGCGCTCGGTTGCATGATGGCCGGCGCTGATAAATCCGACACCCGCCTCGCGCGCCAGATGCACCGTGGGTTCGGACACTTCACCTGTAATAAACGCCTGTGCACCCCCGTCAATGGCTTGGCTAAGCATATTTTGTGCCGCCCCGGTGCACCAAGCCACGCGTTCAGTCGCTAACCCCTCTGGGCCGATTACCAGCGGTTTGCGGTTGAGGCGCTGCTCGACGCGGTGAGCAACCTCTGCAAGGGTGCTGGTCCCAGGCATTGCGCCAAACCAAAGTAGGCCGTTCGAGGCGCTTATAGGTTCTGCGACTAAGCCTAGCACCCGTGCGAGTTGTGCGTTGTTGCCCAGCACAGGGTGGGCATCTAGTGGCAAATGAAAGGCTATTAAATTTAAATCGTGGGCCATTAGCGTAGCCAGACGCCGTTTGCGTGTCCCCAAGATTCTTGGGTCTTCGCCTTTCCAAAACCAGCCATGATGCACAAGCAGCCCGTCGGCATGCCGCTGTGCTGCGACATCAATTAAAGCCTGACTTGCTGTCACGCCCGAGATAATATGAGAGATCGTCGGCTTGCCCTCTACTTGCAAACCGTTGGGGCAATAATCGTTAAAGGCCGTCGTGTTGAGGGTGGCGTTGAGCCACTGCAGCAAGGTCTGTGTTGAAACCGTTTTCATCATTTCTTGGACACCTCATGCGTCGTCTTTGGTTGCTGTTTGCTCAAGCGGTAACAGTCTGTATAGCAGCTTTATTTGTGATCTCAACATTGCGCCCAGATTGGTTGCGGGTCACGCCCCACGTCCGCAGCCCTCGCGCCGGCACTGAATTATTACCCAGTCCGGACAGTCTTGCCTCGCAAGCACCAGGTTCGTACGCCGGGGCAGTTTCTGTTGCGGCACCCGCCGTGGTCAATATACACACCACCAAAAAGGTATCGGTATCGCGCATCCCTTTGAACGCCGATCCGGCATTGCGCAAGTTTTTTGAACAAATGCCGGGATTTAATCAAACACAACAAGCGACCAATCTAGGCTCAGGGGTAGTGGTGTCTGCCAAGGGACAGGTGCTCACGAATCTTCACGTCATAGATGGTGCCGACGAAATTGTGGTTGCACTGACGGATGGTAGGCAAGCAGTGGCCAAGGTGCTGGGTGTCGACGCAGACTCAGATCTTGCGGTACTGCAGGTGGATCTGGTGCAGTTGCCTGAGCTGGCCCTCAGTACGCTTGCGCCAATGAGGGTGGGGGACGTTGTGCTTGCGATAGGAAATCCCTTCGGTGTAGGCCAAACTACCACCATGGGGATTGTGTCTGCTTTAGGGCGTGACAGACTGGGGATCAACACCTACGAAAACTTCATACAAACCGATGCAGCGATTAATCCTGGTAACTCGGGCGGCGCGTTGATTGATACACAGGGACGTTTAGTGGGCATCAACACAGCAATTTATTCAAAATCGGGGGGCTCACTGGGCATTGGCTTTGCGATCCCAGCTGCGGCTGCGCAGAAGGTTTTGAGCGAAATCATCGCGTTCGGCTTCGTGAAGCGAGGCTGGCTTGGCATCGAACCGCAAGACATGACCGCAGACTTGGCACGCGCTTTCGGCTTAGAGCGGGCAGGCGGCGTGATTATCGCAGGTGTGATGCGAGATGGTCCAGGTGCAAGAGGCGGACTCAAGGTTGGCGACATCGTTCAAACCATTGACGGTCAACCCGTTGGAGACACCCAGCGACTCATGGCGCGCATCGCGGCCAACACGCCTGGCGACTCGCTTGAGTTGGGAGTCTACCGAAACGGCCGCCCACAAAAGCTAACCTTTACGCTTGGTCAGCGCCCCGTCAAGCCTAGGTAAGCCACGAAAAAATCTATTTGGCGGGCTCGATCGCTGGGGGTTTTTCAACCGGCGGATGCGCTGCAAATAGAGACTCGGCTTGCACCAACAAAGGCCGACGCACATTGACGTCGAGGTGAAAGGCGATTTCTTGCAAACGCGCCATTTCTTCGTCTCCGGTGTAAAACCAACTGACTGGCATATTTAGTATTCCGGCAACACTGCACATCAGTTGATAGTCGGGAGAATGCTTACCGCGCTCGTACTGGTTCATACGAGCGCTTGCTGACATTGGATCAATGCCGGCGAGTTTGCCGAGCTTTTCTTGTGACAACCCCGCGCGTAGGCGGGCCTGTTTAAGACGATGAGCGAGCACGATGGTCCCTTTAGTTACCGACGACCAAACCACGATAGGCTAGGTCTGACTAGGCATTGATTAACCAAGCCAAGGCTAAGGTTGTTAACCAATGATAAAAAGATATACCTTAAAGCACTTGGTCACAAGAGATATTTTTCTTGAAACCGTTCATGCGCAGAGGATAAAGGGTTACAGATATATTTAATGCGCAAAGCATGCCTAGTCTATGCAAATCTCAAGATTCGGCGTCAGCCTTGTCTTCGCTGCGCGGTTTGACACCACGTGCAACCAGGATGCCGACCTCATAGAGAACACACAAAGGCACAGCCAGTAAAAACTGGCTGACAACATCTGGAGGCGTCACCACGGCGGCGATCACAAAGGCGCCCACCACGACGTACCCTCGGGATTCTTTAAGCTGTTTGAGCGTCACAATTCCCATTCGTACTAATAACACGACGGCCACCGGCACTTCAAACGTGACGCCAAAGGCCAAAAACATGGTCATGACAAAACTTAGATAGGCTTCGATGTCTGGCGCTGGTGTGATGGACTGGGGCGCAAAAGAGGCAATAAAGGTGAAGACCGACTTGAATACGACGAAATAGCAAAATGCCATCCCACCAATAAACAGCAGCGAACTCGAAACGATCAGTGGGAGCGCCAGGCGCTGCTCGTGGCGATATAAACCAGGCGCCACAAAGGCCCAAACCTGGTAGAGCACCACCGGGAGTGACACCACAAAAGCGGCCATCATGGTGACCTTCATGGGCACCATAAACGGGGTGATGACGCCCGTGGCGATCATGCGGGTGCCTTGAGGCAGCGAGGCGAGCATTGGCGCCGCCAGAATGTCATAGATAACCGAGGCGCCAGGATAGATAAACAACACCACAAACACCGCAACCACCGTACCCACTGCGCGCAATAAGCGTGTGCGCAGTTCAATCAGGTGAGACATGAAGCTTTCGTTGGCGGCAGGTGCCTGCTCTGCGTCTTGGCCGGGCAAGGCATTGGCGTCGGGTGTGGCGTTGTCAGAACGATCGGTGCTCAAGATGCAGATCCTGGTGTTGAAGAGGCGACCGAGGTCTGGTTGGGAGCATGCGTTGGCGGGGGTGCAGGAGACGCTGTCGAAGTCGATGCGAGTGCCAGCGCGGGTGCTGGCGCTGCTGCGGGCGTGGGTGCCAAAGCGCCGAGTTCAAGCTGGGTTGGCACCGCTACCACTGTTGGTGCATGCGCGGATACCGGAGCCGGTTCGGGTAAGGGTATCGCAATTGGCTCGGGCGAGGGTGTCGCAGTCGGCAGCGGACTTGGCACGAGCATGGCTCGCACCTCGGTTTCGGCGAACGAGGGAGTAGGCGTTGTCGTAGTGCTAGAAGCCTTTGAGTCAGTTGAGCTAGCGATCGTTGCGACGGACGGCTTGGGAATTTCAGGTGCGACAGGCTCGACAAGATCTGAGCTGAGATGGGTCATCGAATCTTTGAGTGCTGAGACGTCTTGTTCGAGTGACTCAAGGGGCTTGCGTAGTGAGGCCTCGGTGTTTTGTAAGCTTGACTGTACGCTTTGCGCCGCGTCTTGCATTTGGTCTTTTAACTTGCGCAACTCATCAAGTTCAACCTCGCGCTGAATGTCAGTTTTGACATCGTTGACATAGCGCTGCGCGCGCCCCACTAAATGGCCGAGCGTGCGCGCCACTTTAGGGAGGCGCTCGGGGCCGATGACGACCAGAGCTACAACCCCGATTACGAGTAGTTCGGTAAAGCTGACGTCAAACATGGTGTGTGTTGTGCCAAAAAGACTCAGCTAGAAACGCTAGCGGAAAGGGTTAACGCGGACCGGGCTGAGTATTTGATTTCTCTGTTGCCTGCACGTCGATGGTCTCGGCCGTGGCAACGCGCTGCACCGGTGCCGGCTCAGCTGCTGCTGTCGTGGCCTCGCCTTCTTTAGCGTTGGGGTCTTTCATGCCTTCTTTGAAGCCTTTCACCGCGCCACCTAAATCGGCGCCAATGTTTCTGATCTTTTTAGTACCAAAAATCAATGCAACGATAACCAGAACAATTAGCCAGTGCCAAATACTAAAACTACCCATGATCGCTCTCCGGATTAATTCTTGATGGGGGTGAAGCCCTGCCAGGGGCGCTTACCACCAAGGATATGAAAATGCAGGTGTTTAATTTCTTGACCACCCTCAAGGCCTGAGTTCGTGGTGAGACGAAAACCACCTTCAGGCCCTGGGTTGCAGCCGTTCGTTAATGCAATGTCTTGAACCTTAGTCAGCATTCTACCTAACCAGCCAGCATCTTTGGGTTGGATATCTTGCATCGATACGACGTGGTGGCGGGGCACCATGAGTAAATGTACCGGAGCCGCGGGATGAATATCATGAAAAACCACACAATCATCATCGGTGTACACGATTTTTGCAGGGATTTCACCCTTCACAATTTTGCAGAACAGGCAGTTTTCGCTCATGGGACGATCTTTAAGGGTGACGGGAAGCTTTTTCTTGAAGACCGGACACGCCTTCACGCCGAGCCAGTTCAGCCAACACTTGTTCGGGGCGCAGACCGTGTTCGGTTAGTACAACCAGGCAATGAAACCACAAATCGGCGGTTTCTGCCACGATTCGTTCAGGTTGTTGGTCTTTGACGGCCATCACGAGTTCGGTGGCCTCTTCGCCTATTTTTTTTAAGGCTGCATCGGGCCCTTTCGAAAACAACTTTGCCACATATGAGGTCGCAGGATCGCCACCGCGCGCAGGTAAACGCGTGGCCAGAATGTCAGCGATTCTTGCCAGAATGACATCGGACGTGTCAGTCGGTGAGGCGTCGGAGGAAGAAGCTGTCATGTTTAACGTGTTCACTTATAAATGAGCTCGGGGTCTTTGAGAACTGGATCAACGCTTACCCATTTTGAGGATAGTGGATCAGTACTCTGTTCAAGGCGCCGATAGAAACAACTTGCGCGTCCAGTATGACAGGCGATCTCGCCAGTTTGTTCGACCTTTAGCAGCAGTACATCGCCATCGCAATCTAGTCTGAGCTCAACAAGACGTTGCACGTGACCCGATTCTTCGCCCTTGCGCCAGATACGGTTACGCGAACGTGACCAAAAAACCGCACGGCCTGTTTGCACCGTCTCGGCCAGCGACTCGGCGTTCATCCACGCAACCATTAACACTTGCCCGGTTGTCGCATCTTGTGAAATAGCCGGGATCAAGCCCTTTTCGTCAAACTTGACGTCAGCAAGCCAGGCAGGGGGCGCCATGGGCATCATTTGCTAAGCCTGACGGCAATACCCTGATCGGCCATAAAGTCTTTGGCCTGACCCACTGTGAACTCACCATAGTGAAAGATACTGGCAGCTAGCACCGCGCTGGCGCCACCCAAGGTGACGCCGTCGGCCAAGTGCTGCAGATTGCCCACACCGCCCGAGGCGATGACCGGGATTGCGACCGCGTCGGCGACTAGGCGCGTGAGCTCGAGGTCAAAGCCGGCTTTGGTGCCGTCGCGATCCATGCTGGTTAAGAGCAGTTCTCCAGCACCAAAATCAGCCATTTGACGCGCCCAAGCCACGACGTCTAAGCCTGTGCCGCGGCGTCCACCGTGGGTAAAGACTTCCCAGGCTGGGGTCGCGCTGTTTGCGACGCGACGCGCATCAATGGCGACGACGATGCATTGAGAGCCGTGATAGTTTGAGGCGGCACGCACCAGTTCGGGGTTTGCCACAGCTGCACTGTTGATCGAGACTTTGTCGGCACCCGCATTGAGTAGACGCTGCACATCGCTCACCTGACGCACACCACCACCTACCGTCAGGGGGATAAACACTTGCGAGGCGACTTGCTCAATAATCGAAAGAATTAAATCACGTCCGTCGCTGGTAGCCGTGATATCTAAAAAGGTCAGCTCGTCTGCGCCTTGCTCGTTGTAGCGCTGTGCAATTTCAACGGGATCACCTGCGTCGACGAGGTCGACAAAGTTGACGCCTTTCACCACGCGGCCGGCAGTGACATCCAGACAAGGAATAATTCGACGCGTCAGGCCGCTAACGGTGCTTGGCGCGACCAATTGACTCATGGCGCGAGTTCGTCAGCACGCAGTTGCGCAGCTTCAAAATCCAGCGTGCCTTCATAGATGCTGCGGCCTAAAATCGCGCCTTCAATCCCTTCGGCTTCAACGGCGCAAAGCGCGTCGATGTCACGCATGTCTGTCACGCCGCCCGAGGCGATGACGGGGATTCGGACATGTTGTGCGAGCCGCACTGTGGCCTCGATGTTGACACCTGTCAGCATGCCGTCACGACCGATATCGGTGTAAATAATGGCCTCACAACCGTAGTCTTCAAACTTTTTGGCCATGTCCAGTACATCGTGCTTGGTGAGCTTGCTCCAGCCATCGGTGGCAACTTTGCCATCGCGCGCATCAAGCCCCACGATAATGCTGCCCGGAAAGGCACCACACGCGTCGTGCAAAAACCCAGGGTTTTTAACTGCAGCGGTACCAATGATGACGTAAGTGATCCCAAAATCAAGGTAGCGCTCAATCGTATCGAGGTCGCGAATCCCACCGCCAATCTGGACCGGAATATCCGCACCGACCGAATCGACAATCGCGCGAATGACAGATTCGTTTTTAGGCTTGCCGGCAACAGCGCCATTGAGGTCGACTAAATGCAGGCGTCGTGCACCTCGGTCAAGCCAGAGGTTGGACATCGCGGTGGGGTCTTCAGAGAAGACCGTTGCGTCGTCGAGGTCGCCTTGGCGGAGCCGGACGCAGCGTCCGTCTTTGAGATCGATTGCAGGGATCAGCAGCATGTGAGTAGTTGAGTGGTCACGTAAAGTTCAGAGCACTCGC
>CAMEAW010000045.1 GCA_945911685.1 Bordetella parapertussis | reverse complement strand
TCAACCGGCTTACTGGTCATGACGCAAGACGGTCGCGTGGCGCGTCAATTAATCGGCGACGATACTGAAATCGACAAAGAATATCTGGTGCGCGTGCAAGGGCGCTTAGCCCCCGCCAAGCTTGAGCTGCTAAACGAAGGTTTGTCGCTCGACGGTAAAAAACTCAAGCGTGCACAGGTTCGTTGGCAAAATGACGATCAACTACAGTTTATTTTGAACGAAGGCAAAAAACGCCAAATTCGCCGCATGTGCGAAATGGTCGGTTTAAAGGTGCTAGGGCTCAAGCGAGTGCGAATTGGTCAGGTGCGTCTGGCCGATTTGCCCGTTGGTCAGTGGCGCTATCTGCGCGCCGACGAGCAGTTTTAGTGCTCAAGAAAATCAAGTTTATACGCCGCGCGGGCGTCTTGCCCAAGCACTTTGACGAGCCACGGTAAGCTCTCTTTTAATGCCGCGTTAAGCGTCCAGGGCGGATTGATCACAAACATACCGCTGCCATGTAAGCCCAAGCCATCCTCTGAGGGTTTGTGCACACTCAGGCTGGCATACAGCCAATTTTTTGCGCCTGCACGCTCAAGTTGGCGGGGTAACTCTTGTGCCTCGCGGCGCTGTATCTGAGGGCACCAGACCGCATAGCAGCCAGTCGGAAACCGAACGATCGCGTCTTTGACCGTGTCGATTACGTGCCGGTAGTCTTTTTTGTCTTCGTACGAGGGATCCATCAAGACGATTGCACGCCGGCTAGGTGGTGGGATGTGGCCTTTGAGGCCCGCAAAACCATCGCTTTCATAAAGGGTGGTTTGCTTCAGCGTTTGTGAACCGCGTTGCTCAAGATTCATGGTCAAAATGTCTGCCTCGCTTGGGTGCATTTCAAACAAGCGCAATTTATCCTGGCTGCGGCACGACTCAAGTGCGATCCACGGCGACCCCGGGTACAGCCGGAGCTCACCATCCGGATTCAGGTTACGAATGACCTCTAGGTAGGCCTCAACCATCGGAGGGCCCGCTTTTTTGGTTTCCCATAGCTTGCCAATCCCTGAGGCAAACTCACCGTTTTTTTGCGCCCAATCGCCCTGTAAATCGTAAAGTCCTGCGCCAGCGTGTAAATCAATAAACGAGTACGGCACCTCTTTTTGATTGAAATACTGCAGAATATGCACCAACACGAGGTGCTTCAGTAAATCCGCATGATTGCCAGCGTGAAAGCCATGGCGATAACTAAACAAATCGTTCTCCGTGATCAGGCCAAGCGCCCGAGGTTTAATCTAGATAAATCAGGTAAGAAGCCTCCTACCTGATTTTTACTCGCGTTTTATTTAGGGTCGATCAAGTCAAGGGCATCGGTAATGACTGAATCAACACCCCACTGTAAAAGCGTCGCCGCACGGGTGGGGTCATTGACTGTCCAGGCCGCTACGCGAAAGCCGGCGGCGTGTATCTCGTTGACCAGCGACTCTGTGAGTGACAGATGATGCAGATGAATCGATACACAGCCCAGTTGCGCTAGAGTCTCACGCCAGTTTGTATCTAGTCGTTTTGTAATCCAGCCGCGGGGCAAGTTTGGAGCTTCTTTTTGGGCCGCTTCGAGCGCGGTGAGTGAAAAAGACGACAGCAGCGGGGGCACCGAGGCACCATGCCAGTCGCGGTTGGCCTGTCGGGCAATCGCCATGCCCGTATGCGCCTCAAGACCCGGCGTCGGTTTAATCTCGATATTGCTGGCCATATTTTGAGCCAGCGTGTACCGGGCGATTGCTTCAAGTGTAGGGATAGGTTCGCCACGAGAAGCCGAATCAAACCAAAGGCCGGCATCTAGCATCGCTAAGGCAGCGTAGGGGTGGTCAGCGGCGCGGCCAAGGCCATTGGTGGTGCGCTCAAGATCAGCGTCGTGCAGCAAGATGGCGACCTGATCCTGGCTGAGTTTGGCGTCAAATTCGACCATTTTGTAGCCAAAGCTCGCACCCACTCGCATGGCCGCCAGCGTGTTTTCTGGGGCAAGCTTGCCGGCGCCGCGGTGGGCAACTAAGCGCGGGTAGGGCCAGGGTGGCAAAGTCTGCATGAAAAAATCCAAAGGCTAAATGAGCCAAGGTGCAAGCATAACGCACCGAGTGGTAAACTTTGCCCGCTTCGACTCTTGGCGTGCGATCCCTCATGTTTGATTTTATTCGTAATCACCAGCGCTGGATGCAGTTAATTCTGCTTCTTTTGATCCTGCCGTCGTTTGTGTTCTTTGGCGTGCAAGGCTATTCAAGCTTTATGTCCAGCGAGCCCGAACTGGCTACGGTTGACGGCAAAGGCATCACCTTAGGCGAGTTCAACAACGCGCGTCGCGCGCAGCTTGAACAATATCGCAATATGTTGGGCGCGCAGTTCGATGCCGCCGCTTTTGACACGCCTGGATTTCGAGAGCAGCTGCTCAATACACTGATTGATCAACGAGCGATCGCCCTTGCCGCGACTAAGGGTGCGTACTCAGTCTCTGATGAAACGCTCAGGCGCAGCATTGCTGCGATTCCGGCTGTTCAACAAGATGGGCAGTTTTCACCCGAGCGCTATCGGCAGGCTTTAGCGGCGCAAGGGCTAACGACCACCGCATTTGAGCAGGGTTTACGTCGTGACTTAACTTTGGCGCAGGTGCTCCAGCCCATTGGTTTAACCGCGCGCGTACCTGCCGACATTGGTCAGAAGATTTTCGCTCTGATCACCGAGCAACGTAGCGTGGCGCGTAAGGTGTATGCGCTAGAGGCTTACGCTAAAAATATCACGGTATCGCCCGAAGACATCAAGGCGTGGTACGACGCGAATCAAGCCAAACTGGTGATTCCTGAAAATCTCGATATTGAGTACATTGTCCTCAACGAAGAAGCCGCCTCAAAAGACGTCAAAATTTCAGACGCTGATATTGAAAGTTTTTATAAACAAAACGAAGCACGTTACGGCCAACCCGAGCGCCGTCGGGTCAGCCATATTCTGCTAGAGGTGCCCGCCAGCGCTGATGCTGCAGCTAAAGCCGTTATTCAAACCAAGGCAGCTGAGTTAGCAAAACGTGCGGCTGCAAACCCCAAAGATTTTGCCGCACTCGCCAAAGAGTTTTCGCAAGATTCAGGCTCGGGCAATCAGGGGGGAGATTTGGGCTGGATCAGTAAAAATATGTTGGTGCCTCAAGTTGAAGAGGCCTTATTTAAGTTAAAGAAAGATGAAGTGTCGGGTGTCGTTGAAAGCCCCTTCGGCGTACATGTTTTATACGTGACTGATATCCAAGCTCCAAGCATTAAGCCCTTGGCCGAGGTCAAAGAAGATATTGTCGTTGAGATCCGCAAGCAGTTAGCGGCAGAGCGTTTTGCCACCATGGCCGGCAAGCTGACGAATTTGATTTATGACCAGCGCGATAGCTTAAAGCCGATCGCCGATGCGCTCGGAATCGAAATTAGAAAAGTTGCTGGCTTGACGCGTGAGGGGCTCTTACCTGTGGCGCAACGGGGTGCTGCGGTCTTGCCTTCAGAGGCCGAGCAGACCTTGTTGGGTAACCCGAAAGTCCGTCAAGCGGCCTTTTCAACCGAGGTGTTGAAAGACAAAATGAACTCTGGTGCCATCGAATTGGCCTCGGATACGATTTTGGCCCTGCGCGTGGGCGCGGTGCATGCGCCTAAAGTCCCGCCGCTTGACCAAGTCACCGAGCAGCTTCGCACAATGCTGACCAACGAGCGGGCCTTAATAGCGGCGCAAGACGCCGGTATCAAACAGCTTGATCTGCTTAAAGGCTCTGTTGCCACAGAGCCCAAAGATTTTGACCCAGTTCAGGTCGTTACACGTCAGGCTGCGCAAGCCTTGTCGCGCGAGCAGCTCGAAGCGGTCATGTCAGCAAGCGCAACACCTTTACCAAGGTTCTTAGGCGTTGCAGGGCCCGAGGGGTACACGGTGCTGTGGCTGTCAAAGATTGAGCCGGGTCCTGCACCAGAAGCCGCTCAGGTCGCGCAATTACAGGCCCAGTTGTCGCAGGCCTGGGGTACGGCCGAAGAGCAAGCCGCCCTGAAGCTTTTGCGTGAAAGTTACAAAGTGAAGATGCTGCCAGACGCTAAAAAGCTGATTTCAGGCGAACTTGATGGGGCTAAGCTTTAAGTGCGCAAAGCACCGAGTGCGTGTTCGAAGGGTTGGGTGGGTCTCAGCCGAACGCCACGCCTCAGCGTAGCAGCGGATCAAGCGCCAGCCTGACCGTTGCTAGCATCAAGCGTTGCGCCGTTTCATTGGGATGAATCCCATCCGCTTGAAAATATTGTCGCTTGTCGGCAAAGCCTTCAAACAAAAATGGCACTAACGCAGACCCAGTTTGGGTCGCAATATTGCTAAACATATTTTTAAAACCATCCGCGTACTCTCGCCCGTAATTGGGCGGAATCTGCATGCCGACTAAAACAATCTTGGCGCCGATGGCTTGGCTTCGCACGATCATCTCAGTCAGATTTTTTTGAGTGAGCGTTAAGGGCAAACCGCGCAGCGCGTCGTTAGCGCCCAACTCAACGATCACAATCGTGGGTTGATGTTGTTTTAAGGCTGCGTCAATACGCGCTAAACCGCCACTTGTGGTGTCTCCGCTAATGCTCGAATTGATCACGGTGGCCGGTGTGGAGGCTTTTGCTAGTGCAAGGTTTAACTGCTCGACCCAACCGGTATTACGCGCTAGACCGTACTCGGCTGATAGACTGTCTCCGATGATTAAAATGCGGGTGGCTTGTGTTGTAGCCTGCGCGTAGGCGCCCGACCCAAATACCGCACTACAGGCGCCGGCGACCAAAAAGCTGACTAAACAACGACGATAGCAAGAAAAGGGTTTCATGTTGCCAAAAGTAGAAAGTGCGATAGAAGTGATTGGCCTAAGCAAAAGGGTACCCGACGCGCTAGGTGAGTTGTCCATTTTAGACAATATAGAGTTTAGTGTGGCACGTGGTGAATCGATTGCAATCACAGGTGCTTCTGGCTCGGGTAAGTCAACCTTACTTGGCTTGCTAGCGGGCCTGGATACGCCAACCGAAGGGCAGGTGAAGTTGCTGGGGCAGTCACTCTTTGAGTTAAATGAAGATGGTCGGGCTGCGTTGCGCGCAAAAAGCCTGGGGTTTGTTTTTCAGTCGTTTCAGTTATTGCCAAATCTGACTGCGCTTGAAAACGTCATGTTGCCCCTTGAGTTGGCAGGCTTACCCGCGCAGACGCCCGCAACCGAAATGCTTGAGCAGGTGGGATTAGGTCAGCGCTTGCACCATTACCCGGCAACATTGTCAGGCGGCGAACAACAACGTGTTTCGCTGGCGCGTGCGTTTGTGCAACGTCCGGCACTGCTATTTGCCGACGAACCGACCGGCAGCCTCGACCATGCAACGGGTGCCCGCGTGATCGAAATGTTGTTTTCGTTATACGCCTCGTTAGGCACAACGCTGGTGTTAGTCACGCACGACCCACAGCTTGCCGCGCGCTGCGATCGTCAACTGCTGCTACAAGCTGGGCGCTTAGCGCAGTGAGCTAAGCTGCAGTCAACAGCAGGCTTGCTGCTTAGCGACTACGCCGCCACTCAATCAGGCTATTGACGATCCCGCTGGTGCAAATGATGGCGATACCTAGCCAGGTTGTCGCATCCGGAAAATGTGACCAAATCAGCCATCCCATCGTGGCGGCTACGGTCATTTGCAAATAGATAAACGGTGCAAGCATCGAGGCCGGAGCAAAACGATAGGCCTGAATCTGCAATAAGTGGCCTACGCCCCCTGTCAACCCCGTCGAGAGCATCACCAACCAGACCCAGGGCTCCATACTTGTGAGGGTGGGCCAGGCGCTCGGCAAGGTAAAGGGCAGGGTGCAGGCAAGCGCTAAGGTGCCCAGGCCGCTGCTCCAGAGCAGGGTGGTAAAGGGATGCTCTTGCGCGACTAAGCGCGTTGTCAGGTGCTGAGTGGCAAATAAGCAGGCCGTGAGCAAGCCTGTGATCACCCCCGCGAGTGGTAAGCCCGCTGAAGGCCTAATCACCAACAGTACGCCCAAAAAGCCCACACCGGCAGCAACCCAACGGGTTTTGCGTAGCGGCTCTTTCAAAATCCATGGCGCAACGGCGAGCATAATGAGCGGCGAGATAAAAATGATGGCGGTGGCTTCGGCCTGTGGTAAATAACTGAGTGAGGTAAAAAAAGTGAGCGTTGCACTCAGCATCGCAGCCGCACGCAGACATTGCAGGCCAGGCTTTGTACTGCGCAGAACGCCTAGCCCTGTAGTGGGTAAGACAACGGCAACCACCAGCAGCAGGTGAACCAAATAGCGAAACCACACCAAAATGAGTAGCGGCACCCCCGTGCTCATCACCCATTTACCACTCCCATCAAGGATGGTTAAACACACGAGTGACAACAGTAGCAGCGCGATACCGATCAAGGGGCGCTGAGCAGGGCGCTGGCTGAGCACCGGCGCTGTAGCAGAAACGGGGCGGGTCATAAGGCTGGATCCGGAAAAAGCGCAGTCGTGGCGGGTGCGGCGGTAGATTTTGAGGTGAACTGAAGACTTACCGCAACAGACCTCGCTCGTAAAAATAGTTGAGTCTGCTTCGCGCATTGGTAGAATGCGGTATGAACACTACAACGTATGTCACCGAGAGTATAGGGCACGGCCTGCATCGCGCTGGGCTACAAGCTTGCGCTTTGAATGCTCTACGAACGAGTGTTAATCAACTAGGGTTGTTACGTGCCTTGGTGTGCCTGTTGTTGGTGTTTGCTGGCGGCGTGCTGTGCTCGTCTTCGTTTGCGCAAATATTGCCTGTCACAGAGCTTAAAGTTCTAGGGGGGCTTAGTACACGTTCAAACTACAAACAAGTTGAGCAACCCTTTTGGCTTAAAACACTCCCCGAGCACTCTGCCGGCCAGATTACGGCCGAGATCAAAGGTTTTGACGAGATGGGCTTAAAGGGCTCAGAGTTGCTCAAACTGATGAAGCAGGGCGTGATCGAGTTTGGCGTGATCCCGTTGATTTATCCGGCTGCTGACACGGCGCTCTACGAGGCGGTTGACTTGGCCGGCTTAGCGACCGATGCCAAAACCGCTCGACAAATTTCTACAAGTTTTGCGCCGATCTTAGCCAAGCATGTGTCAAACACTTATCAAAGCAAGTTTTTAGGTGTCTCGCCTTTCGCACCGCAAGTGCTATTTTGCAACATGCCCCTGCGAGGTTTGCAAGACTTAAAAGGCAAGACAGTTCGTATTATTACCCGCTCGCAAGGAGAACTGATCGAAGCCTTAGGTGCGAAAAGTATCAATATGCCGTTCGCCGAGGTATTGCCCGCCTTTCAAAAGAAAACGATCGCGTGTGCGGTCGCCAGTAGTATGGCGGGCTATACGGCAAAGTGGTACTCGGCAGCGACACATTTGTACGCTTTACCCTTGGGCTGGAATCAAGAAATCCATGCCGTGAATCAAAAAGCATGGGATCAGCTCAACGCTGATGTGCGCGCTTTGTTAGAGGTCAATCTCACAAAGTTGACCGAGCGTTTATGGCTGTTTGCAGAAACTGAGAACCAAAAGGGCTACGACTGCAATACAGGTGCTAAAAACTGCCCGATGGCGCCTAAAGGCAACATGACCTTGGTAAGGCCGACACAAGCGGATTTGGCGACTATTAAGCGCCTGGCAACCCAAAATATTGTGAGTAAATGGGCCGCACGTTGTTCGGGCGCATGCGTGAGTGAATTTAATCAGACGATTGGCAAATCACTGAAAATCACCGCCAAAAAAAGCTAACTCGCTTGATTGCAGATCCCATAACAATTTAAAACAGTGGCTGCGGTCTGAAGCTAATGCAAGCTTGTCTGCAATCCATTGTTTGGCCGCTTCTGCGCTTAAGAGCGAGGTAGCCTCGACCACCAAAAACGGTTCAAGTTTGCGGGTCGTGACGTCTTCAGAGGGAAGGGGCGTTGACAGCACTGGGTCAGGGCACAGCGCGCGCACAGCCAAGACGCCATCCCTCTCTTTAACGAGGGTTTGGGCCAGTTCAATCGCAGCTTGCGCTTGCTCGAGTGTCTGTAGGCAGATCAACGCCACTGCCGCACCGGTACCGAAGCCCACAAGGGGGGTGACTGCGTTGACGCGTCGGCTGGTGTCGCGCATGCGCGTAAAGTTACGCTCTGACCACTGGGTTTGTTTGGTGAAGGCTTGGCGATAGGGTTCGCTGGTAAAGACGCGCAGTGTGTCTGTTTGATACAAGGCTAGGTAGGGGCGTGCGCAGGTGTCTGAGTGATAGCGGCGCGACCAGCGAAATCCTTTGATTGCAGCACGCTCTTGCATGTGTTCTTGGTCATACCACTGGTTAAAATCTTGCTCGTAAGCGGGGTCAACCGAGGTCCAGATTAAGAGCTCGCCGGGGGCATCGGGATGTTGTTGTAAAGTCTTAGCGATAGTCATGGCGTGGCTTCAAAAAAAGAATACCAAGTATAAGGAGTTTTCGTGATGGGTTGGACAATCGCTTTAAAGCTTTTTTTGGTCTTGTGTGCCTCAGCCACTTTAGTGCTAACAGCAGGCTGTAGCTCAAGTGGTTCTAATCAAACAAGCGCATGGCGCTTTGACCAAGGCATCGGGACGCGCGCAGATGGCCCACAGATGTCATTGCTTCGAGGGCTTGGTTCTGATTTTTCAAAAGGCACGCGTCAAAACTGGTGGCAAGCGCACGCCACTGTAGATAGTTTTTCAAGACTCGATGAAATCTTCAAGGCAAGCGTCTCGGCCAAGGCACCGCCGGTGCAGACCTGGCAACGGCCAGCGTCTGAACTGACGCTGAATTATCAAGGTGCAGCGGTACTGGGTAGCGGTACAAAAACGCTCAATGATTACTTCGAGCGTAATCCGGCGACCGCCCTGTTGATTGCACAGGGCGATACCGTATTGCTTGAGCGCTACCAATACGCCCGCCACCCCGAGCAACGTTTCACCTCCTTCTCGATGGCCAAAACCGTGATTGCCATGCTGGTGGGCGTCGCGCTGCAAGAAGGGCGAATTCGTTCGCTCGACGACCTAGCGCAAGACTACGCGCCGAGCCTGCAAGGGACCGAATACGGCAAGACGCCACTGCGTCATTTGCTGACGATGTCATCCGGTGTGCAGTTTCGCGAAGAGTACGATGGGCAAGACGACTCGGCCCGACTCTCGCGCGCAAGCTTTGTGGGGCAATCTGAAGGCGGCGCAAGCGTTGCTAAACTTTTTAATCGTCGAATCGCTGCCCCGGGCGAACGCTGGTACTACGCGTCAGCAGAGACTTTTGTGTTGGCACTAGTCTTGCGTCAGGCAATTGGTCAAGATATCGCCACTTATTTTTCAGACAAAATCTGGAAACCGCTTGGTGCAGAACAAGAGGCGACCTGGCTGGTTGATGCGTCTGGGCTAGAGGTCGGTTACATGGGTTTTAATGCCACCTTGCGTGATTATGGGCGTCTAGCAATGATGATGGCACGCTCGGGGGTTGCGCAGGGTAAGCAGCTAGTGCCTGCTGCCTGGGTTCAAGAGATGACAACGGCGCATTTTTTGCCTTCGCGCACTGGGCGTTGGTATGGCTATGGGTATCAAACCTGGATATTTCCAGATCTTGACGGTACCTATGCGTTTCAGGGGGTACGTGGCCAGGCTATTTATGTCGACCCGTCGCATCAGTTGGTGATGGTGCATCTGGCGGTTAGACCCTCGGCGCGCGATCCGGGTGGGGCCGATACCACTGCGCTGTGGCGCGCGGTCAAGCAGCGAATCGCTAGAGCGCCGGCGAATGGGTCTTAACCTTTGGCGCGCACAATTTTTTGCACTTGGCTAACGTGTCGAATTGATCTGAAGACTTGCGCCAGATGTTTACGGCTATCCACCTGAACCGTGAGGTTCAACATGACGGTGTCGATGGCGTCTTCGTGCATTGTGGCATTGATGATATTTGAGTCGGCTTGGGCAACTTCGGCCGCAATACGACTTAATATTCCGCGTTCATTCGTTGCCATGATTTCAATGCGTGCTGAAAAATGTTTGGCAGTGTCTTCATCCCACACCACATCGACCCAGCGTTCGGGCTCTTTCATGCGTGCACGAATGGCCACCGGGCACTCTGAAGTGTGTACGACTAAACCGTGGCCGACGCGGATGCCCGCTACGATGACGTCACCAGGCAAAGGACCACAGCACGGGGCAAGTTGCACAGCCTGACCTTCGTGGCCACGAATTTGAATCGGCATCGTCCTTGCGGCCGTCATCTCTTCGTCAGCTGCTGCAGTGGTGGCGATTAAGGGATGATCGGGTGCGAAGCGCCGTGCCACGACCGCTGCCAAGCGTTTACCCAAACCAATGTCCGCCAAAATTTCAGCGCGCGATTTCGCTCCACTACTGCGCCCGAGCTTATCCCAGATAGCGTCGTCGGGTGCGGGCATTGTCAAGTTCAATTCTTTGAGCGCTTGCAGCAGTTGGCGTTCGCCAAACGCAGCCGATTCATCGTATTCGCTGGTGCGCAAAAAGTGTCGGATTTCTGAGCGCGCCCGACCGGTGCGTGCGTAATTCAACCATTGTGCACTGGGCCGTGCGGCAGGTGACGTGGTAATTGACACTGTGTCACCGCTCGAAAGTTCTGTGCGCAAGGCGACGTTATCGCCGTTGACCTTACAGCCGACCGCATGGTTGCCCACATCAGTGTGAATCATGTAAGCAAAGTCAATGGACGTCGCACCACGTGGCAACGAAACAATTTTTCCTTTCGGGGTGAAAACGTAAACAGCATCCGGAAATAAATCAACCTTAACGTGCTCGAGAAACTCGCTTGAGTCGCCATTTTGACTTTGGATATCCAGTAAGGATTGCAACGATTGGCTGGTACGGCTTTGGATTTCTTGCAGTGACGCGGTATCGACCTTGTAGAGCCAGTGTGCGGCAACACCTTCTTCGGCCACTTGATGCATGTCGTGGGTGCGAAATTGAAATTCAATCGGCGTGCCAAAGGGGCCGACTAAGGTCGTGTGCAATGACTGGTAGCCGTTGACTTTTGGGATCGCGATATAGTCTTTGAATTTACCCGGTACGGGGCGATACAGTTGATGCACGATGCCCATCGCCATGTAGCACTCGGGCAGGGTTCTCACGATGACGCGAAAGCCGTAGATATCTAATACATTGGTGAAGCTTTTCTTTTGCTCAACCATTTTGTGATAGATGCCGTACAAGGTTTTTTCGCGGCTGAGCACTTCGCTTTCGATGCCAGCGGCGGGCATTGCAGCACGTACTTGTTCGTCTATTTTGCTTAAAACTTCGCGCCGATTACCGCGTGCAGCAAGTACCGCTTTTTCAAGCACACGGTAGCGATTAGGGTGTATGGCTTCAAAGCAAAGATCTTGCAACTCGCGATATAACGCATTTAAGCCCAAGCGATACGCGATGGGCGCGTAAATATCGAGGGTTTCTTGCGCGACGCGTCGACGTTTGTCTGGCGCTACCGCATCAAGCGTGCGCATATTGTGCAGGCGGTCAGCGAGCTTAATTAAGATCACGCGAATATCGCGCGCCATTGCCAACAGCATTTTTCTAAAACTTTCAGCCTGCTGCTGCGCCTTGGTCGCAAACTCTAGGCGATCAAGTTTTGACAACCCGTCGACCATTTCAGCGACGTCATCACCAAACTTTTCTAAAAGATCTTGTTTAGCAATCGCTTGGTCTTCTATGACGTCGTGCAAGAGGGCGGCTTGAATAGCCTGCGCGTCGAGTTTCCAGCCCGCGCAGATCTCGGCTACTGAAATAGGATGCGTGATGTAGGGTGAGCCACTGGTGCGAAGTTGCCCAAGATGCGCTTCATCAGAAAACCGGTAGGCTTCGCGAATGGTGGCGATGTCTTTGGCTTCGAGATAGGTAGAAAGTATTTGTTGCAGGTGCGCCATTGAGGCAACTGCGGGCTCGATCTCAGTTTCAAGTGGCGTGGCCACCCCTGAGACGATACCTAAACTCACTTCTTTTGATGCGACTGAGGGCCTGAGTTTGGTGCTGGCCCTTAGGGCAGCCAAAATCCCGGTCGAAGCAGAGCGAAATCCGGGAAAGGCCATTTTGCAGTGTTTTAGGTTGGTACCTTACGCAGCATTTCGATACCCACTAAACCATTCGCAATCTCGCGCAAAGCTGTTACGCAAGGCTTGTCTTTGGTTTCGAGCCGTGGTGCATGGCCCTGAGCGAGTTCGCGCGCACGATAGGTGGCTGCAAGGGTGAGCTTGAAGCGATTTGGAATGCGTTCAAGACAATCGTCAACAGTAATGCGAGCCATGGTGATCCTGAAAAGTAAAGGTTTAACTAGGTGGCGAATTGCGCAGTCATGCCGCGTTACGCCCTAATTGCTGAGCCCAAGCGAGGCAAACAATGTCTTGTTTCTGGCGGACTGGCTGCCATAGCGTAAGCGTGCCACAGCAACTACCTCAGCGAGTTCAGCCAGCGCAATCCTAAAGTCTTGATTAATAATAACATATTCGCACTCTGGTGCGTGCGAAATCTCTTCGCTTGCGGCTTGCATTCGGCGGGCAATGACCTCTTGGGTGTCTTGCCCACGCTGTTCTAAGCGCTGTTCAAGCACTTGGATTGAGGGCGGCAAGATGAAGATGCCGATTGTTTGTGGAAACAAGCGTTTGACCTGCCGAGCACCCTGCCAGTCGATTTCGAGTAGAACATCGCGGCCTTGTTGCGTGGCCTGATCGATTTGGTCGCGCGGTGTGCCATAGAAGTTACCGTGTACCTCGGCCCATTCAAGCAGTTGATCGCCTTGCTGCATGGTAGCAAATTCAGCTTTACTGACAAAGCGATAGTCTTTACCGTCGGTTTCGCCACTGCGGGGGGCGCGTGTTGTCGCAGAGACCGATAGGCAGAGAGAGGGGTCTTGGCCGAGCAAAGCGTTGACTAAGCTAGACTTACCGGCCCCGCTTGGGGCAACTACAACAAAAACGTTTCCGGTTGCCTGAGACATGAGTGACAATAGAGTGTTGACGCAAAGTAAAAGCATAGCAGAGTGGCTATGTACGAATGCAAGTTTCTGAAAGAATTTAATAAAGGATCATCCCAATGTCTTCGTCTTTTTTAATCACGGCACAAGCTCTGCAAGCGCGTCTCGCGCAAAGCCCCGAAAACGTTTTGGTCTGCGACTGCCGCTTTGATCTGGTAGATCCCGACCTGGGCAAGCGCGTTTACGATGTGTCGCATTTACCAGGCGCGGTGTATGTTGATCTTGGGCGTTCGTTGAGTGGCGAGAAGAACGGCCTAAACGGGCGCCATCCTTTGCCCAAGGCCGACGTATTTGCTCAGTATTTGGCAGACTTGGGTGTCAATCAAGACACCCTGATTGTTGCGGCCGATGCCCAGGGCGGGTTGTACGGCTCGCGTCTGTGGTGGTTGGCGCGTTGGGTCGGCCATGCAAATGTGGTGGTGCTTGATGGCGGTATGCCCGCCTGGGAGAAAGCCGGTTACACGTTGACCGCAGCAAAGCCAACTGCCAGGTCTTTGGGTAATTTCAAACGCGGCGCATCGTTGGTATCGTCTGTCGACCTAGCCAACATGCAGGCAGGGCTTGGTCGCGCAGATCGTTTGATTGTTGACGCACGTGCAGGCGATCGGTTTCAAGGGCAAAACGAAACACTTGACGCCAAAGCTGGGCACATCCCTGGTTCAGCCAGTCGCCCCGTCAAAGAAAATTTGAACGATGACGGCACCTTTAAGGCGCCCGAGGTCTTGCGCGCCGAGCTCACCAAGCTATTGGGCGCGCATCCTGTAAAAGATCTTGTCGCGAGTTGTGGCTCAGGGGTGTCTGCTTGTCATTTGTTGCTGGTGCTTGAGGTGGCGGGTTTATCAGGTGGGGCGCTGTACGGCGGTTCGTGGAGTGAGTGGAGTTCGCAGCCGAATGCGCCGATCGAAACTGGGCCTTCGCGGGTTAACGGTTAGCCCTACAGTCCTGACTGCTTCTGGTCTCGGTGCTTTCTGTGACTCGAGGGTCTGCACCGTTGACGGTTTATTAAATTGCTTCGCTCAAGTTAGACGGCGTTGTACAGAGGATCGTAGTCGTTTGTCGTGGCACAAGATTATTTGTCTGGCAGTATTGCGTAGTGGCACAATAGCCATCAGTTTTTAAAAGTCCACGTCGGACACCAACAATTAGGATGAGAAATGTCTGAGTTAAAAGTCGCAGTGGTGACAGGAGCAGGTTCAGGAATTGGTCGTGCGGTGTCACTGCACTTGGCACGTGCCGGCTACCACGTGGCGATGGCTGGGCGCCGTGCCGATGCACTCGAAGAAACCCGTACTGAAGGCGGTGCCTCTTTGGCCTCGCAACTACATCCGATCGTGACCGACGTCAGTGACGAGGCTTCGGTCAAAAATCTGTTTGCTGAAGTCACGCGTCGCTGGGGGCGTCTTGACGTGTTGTTCAACAACGCCGGTCGCGGTGGCCCACCTGTGCCGATTGAAGATTTACCTGTCGAGATCTGGAAAGACATCGTAAATGTTAATTTGACAGGGATGTTCTTGTGCGCGCAAGCCGCGATCCGGATCATGAAAGATCAAACGCCTCAAGGCGGTCGAATCATCAACAATGGATCAATTTCGGCGCATGCGCCACGCCCCTTTTCGATTGGCTACACCGCAACCAAACATGCGGTGACAGGTTTGACGAAATCGATTTCACTTGATACGCGTAGCTATCGTATCGCTTGCAGCCAAATCGATATTGGTAACGCCGCAACGCCAATGACCGAGCGCATGACAAAAGGTGTGCCACAACCTGACGGCTCAACACGCGTCGAGCCACGCATGGATGTGAATCACGTTGCACAAACGATCGCGCAGATTGTGAGCTTTCCGCTTGAGACCAACGTTCAGTTCGTCACCATCATGGCCACAACCATGCCGTTTGTCGGTCGCGGTTAAATGATACGAAATGGGGGCCGTGTGAGCAGCGCCCTTTGTCGATGATTTCGTTAAGCGGTTAGGGTGCTTGACAATGCAGTGGCCAGCCGAATCAAGGCGAGGTCACTGCCCGCAGGGCCGATCAGCGATACCCCGACTGGCACGCCCGCGCTGTTTTTGAAGGGGATGCTGACCTGACACACGCCACTGATCCCTACCGCGCAGGTCAGGTGCATGGTACGCATACGCAGCTGGTCAATGGCTTCGCCGCTTTCATTGAGCAAAGGTGCGAGCCCCGCTGCTGAAGGCACAATTGCGATGGCGTCATCACTTAGTATGGCGCGCACATGAGTACGAATCTCTGCCACTTTGTTCTGGGCGAGTAGGGCCTGCGCTGCCGTGACAGCTTGCGCCAGCGCCCAACGTGCGCTGATCGGTGCTGAGAAGGTGGGCTGATGCTCAAGTATCCAGGCACCATGTAAGGCCCATGCCTCAGCGGCACCCATGGTCACATACGCTTGGCGCCATTGCTCTAGGGTTTCGGTATCGCGTGTAAACGACATCGTCTCTGCAGTCACGCCAAGCATGGATTGCGCAGCGTATAAAACTTTTTGCAGCGGTACGGCAAAGTCTTCGCTGGCTAACTGCCAAAGCGCTTGAGGCTTGAGCAGTCGTTTAGGGACAAAATTTGAGGTGGGCAGTAGCACTTCGCCCACACGCGTAAACGTCGCGGGGTCATGGGCAAACCAAGTCAGCGTATCAAACGACGTGTGCAGCGGCACAACGTGCTGGCGCGATAACAAATCATGCGTGGTGCGCAGGCCCCAAACTCCACAATAGCTGGCCGGTACTCTGGTTGAGCCACCGGTATCGCTGCCGAGCGCGAAGTCACACAGCTTGGCTGCAACCGCTGCGACTGAGCCGCTGGACGAACCACCTGGGACACGACCCGGCGCATTCACGTTGACCGGCGTGCCGTAGTGAATGTTGTCGCCATTCAGGCTATACGCTAGCTCATCAGTGATGACTTTTCCGGTCATGGTGGCGCCGGCGGCAAGCAGTTGCTCAACCAAGGGGCTTGTGTGTGTTGCGATCGGGTGCGTGGCTAACCATGTAGGGTTACCCGCGCCGGTGGGGTGGCCTGCGACATCAAAAATGTCTTTGACCGCAAAGGTCAGGCCGTTTAACAAACCTGAGCCGGTTGCTGGAATGCTGAACTTGCCGTGTGGCACGCAGGCATGAATGGGGTCGTGTGCGGGAAAAGTGGTTTCAGGTGTTTTAGTCATGACTTGATTTATATCAATATACCGATTAAGTTAGAAGTGTATCGCGACATTGTGTAGCACTTGGCTGCAAACGTGTTGCTTTATGTTCGAACCAGTCGCACACAAGGTGCGTGTTATTTGGTTCGTTTGCTGCATGTATTCTCATCCGAAATGGTCGACCGACCAGATAATAAAAAAGGGGAGCGACACATGAAATTGCTACGCCATTACTTTATAAGCACGAATCTGGATGACCTAGAGTTATTTGAAGAACAACTTGAGGCTGAAGGAGTCGCTACGCCACAAATACATGTTCTAAGTTTAGATACCCTGGGGCTAGAGCGACACCCACACCTCCACGAAGTTCAATCTGTCATGACCTACGACGTTGTGCACTCGAGTTTGATTGGAGCAGGAGTCGGTTTGTGTTGTGTATTGCTTTTCTTGGGCGCGACGGCGATGACTGCCTGGACCTCGAGTGGGGTAGGGTGGATGCCCTTCATCTTTTTGGCAGTCATGATTTTGGGGTTTTGTACTTGGGAAGGTGGCCTGATCGGTAGTCAACGCCGCAATTATAAGTTCGCTCGTTTCGAAAAACAGTTGAACGAGGGAAATCACATATTTTTTGTCGACATCTATCAGCATCAAGAGTCACTCTTAACGCGAGTGGTTGGCCTGCATCCGCAAATGAGTCTCGCGGGTACTGGCCGGTCTGTCCCGGATTGGCTCGTGCACTGGCAACGACGTATGGGCATGATCCGACATTCTTAGCGTCTCGTTCTCAGTCGGTCGCCTACCCAAAGGCATGGGCATGTGTTGTCTGAATTTGCCATGAAAAATGAGGCTGAGGTCATCAGCAGACGATACAAAACTTGTCTTGGTGCAGTGGTCTTGTTGGTGGCAGCGTGCCTCATCTTGTTCACTGTTTTTTCGACCGATCGATTTGGCCAGTCTAGCGCCATACTGCTCGTTGATCGTGTGTCGTCTGTAGTGTCGCCTCTTCGTCCGCTGAGCGAGTTCCAATTAGTCGATAGTGATGAGCGCCCCTTTACGGCACGAAATCTCGTCAATCACTGGACATTTATTGTGTTTGGTTTTACCTCTTGCCCAGATGTTTGCCCAAGCACTCTTGCGGTCTTGACTGAGTTTCGTGGGGCACTGACGCGCGAGGCTGCTGGTGCGAAGGACGTAAACATTATTTTAGTGACGGTCGATCCAGAACGCGATACTCCCGCAATCTTGAAGCAATATGTGCAGCATTTTGACCCTCACTTTATTGGGCTCTCTGGGACGGATGCTAATATCCGAAACTTGGCTAAACAACTCGGTGCGTCGTATGAGATTACGAATCGGGATGCATCAGCTGGCTACATGGTGTCTCATTCGGCATCACTCTATTTAATTGACCCACAGGCACGACATTATGCGACTTACGTAGCGCCTTTAGAGGCGGGCTCGATCGCGCAGCGCTTGAGGGTGTTTAAACAGTTGTACGCGCAAACTAAAGATGGGCGCTAAGTCACAATCTATCCACTGGTAGTTTGTGCGAGCAGCTTCGCTCGATGTGCACGGCAGTTTTATTTGAGCAGACTTACCCAGCGTGCACCAAGGTTTTACTCTAGCAGCCTCGCCTAACAAGCACGTCGGTTTTACTTCAGTAGCCTTGCTCAACGTGCACCGGGGTTTTAGTTGAGCTGTGCCAACATAAAGTCGACTGCCGCTTTGACGTCTTTATCGCTTAGGCTTGGATTCCCGCCTTTAGCGGGCATGACCCCAGCAGGGCTTTGTTTGCCCATCAGCGCACCTTGGTATAGGGACTCTGTGCCAGCCGAGACGCGTGCGGCCCACTGACCTTTATCGCCAACTTTTGGTGCACCCGCAATGCCAGTGCCATGACAAGCGACGCAACTTGCTTGATACACCTGTTGCCCATCGCGGTCTTTGACTTGTACGACAGCACTGGCCTGCGCAGGTTCTGCAGCAACTTTCGCCGTGCCGGCCATCACGAACTTCGCGACCGGTGCGATGCGGTCAGCTGTTGTCATGCCCGACCCAATCAGATTACGTCGATGCGTTTCAACTTCTGCTGGAATATCGCGATGGTGAACGACGAGTATTGCGGCCCCCAGCAGGAGTGCAGCCAAGATACCCCACATGATGCACAGATTAACGGTAAAGAATTTTTTCATCGTAAAAGATCTTTTCACATCGAGCAGATTAAAAAACCGTTGGCGTTATGCTAGCCTTGAAAATTACGGTGCGAAAAAAATACTTCTTAAGAAAAATGTGTAATCAGCTTCAAGTGCGCCGATACCGATAAAAACAACGAGTAACAAGGGGGGGATCAAAATGGTGTAGATCAAGGCGATGGGTTCCCACATCATGTGCATAAACACGGCAACAATTAAGCCCGCTTTTAACAACATGAAAATCAAAATGAGTGACCATCTTAGATAGCCTTCAAAATGAAAGTAATCAACTGCATACGAAGCTGCGCTCAGTACAAATAGCAACGCCCATATCTTGAGGTAAACACCGATTGGGTGCTGTTGGTCTGCCGCGTGTTCCATACAATCTCCTACCAGAGATAAAAAAATGCGAAGATGAATACCCAAACTAAGTCGACAAAGTGCCAATACAGCCCCATGATTTCGACGACTTCGTAATTGCCGCGTCGACCCGTCAAAAATCCTGGGCGTTCGTGTTCAAGATCACCGCGATAGACTTTGACCGCCACAATAATTAGCAAGATGACGCCAATGGTCACGTGCGTACCGTGAAAACCAGTGATCATAAAAAATGCGGCGCCAAATTGATGAGCGCCCATTGGATTGCTCCAGGGTCGCACGCCCTCTTCAGTAATCAATTTCGTCCATTCGAAAGCCTGCATGCCAACGAAAGAGGCTCCAAGAAGCGCCGTGATCACGAGCAAAATAAACGTGACTTTGCGATTTTTTCGATAGCCAAAGTTAACCGCCATCGCCATGGTGCCACTGCTAGTGATCAAGATAAACGTCATGATGGCGATCAACACAAGTGGCACGTGACTGCCAGCTATTTCTAAGGCAAACACTTCACTTGGGTTGGGCCACGGCACGACCGAAGACATGCGTGCAGTCATGTAGGAAATCAAAAACACACCAAAAATGAAAGTGTCGCTGACAAGAAAAATCCACATCATGACCTTGCCCCACGGCACTTTTTTGAACGCGATTTGGTCTGAAGACCAATCTGCGACAAAGCCTTTAGGGTCAGCTGGGTGAACTGGCAGTGCAGGGTGGCTATGCGAGTGCGCTTGGGTCATGGGTTCAAACCTTTTTTACTTGATGCCGCAAAATATTAAAAGTGCGTCGAGGTTGTCCCCTGAAAA
>CAMEAW010000044.1 GCA_945911685.1 Bordetella parapertussis | reverse complement strand
TAAACTACGGCACAAATTCAGCAATGGCCAAGAGCCTGCGGAGACCTACCCCATGAGTGTGATCACCAGCATCGAAGACCTGCGCGTTTTAGCAAAAAAGCGCGTGCCGCGCATGTTTTACGACTATGCCGACTCTGGCTCATGGACAGAAAGCACCTACCGTGCCAACGAGAGTGATTTTCAAAAAATCAAATTGCGTCAACGCATTTTGATCAACATGGAAAATCGCTCGACCGCGAGCCATATGATTGGGCAAAAAGTTGCGATGCCTGTGGCCATCGCACCAACCGGTTTAACCGGTATGCAACACGCCGATGGCGAGATTCTTGCCGCCAAAGTGGCGAAAGAGTTTGGCATCCCTTTTACCTTGTCGACCATGAGCATCTGCTCGATTGAAGCGGTAGCCGAGGGCACCAATCATCATCCGTTTTGGTTTCAGCTTTACGTGATGAAAGATCGCGACTTCATCGAGCGCTTGGTTGAACGCGCGAAGCGTGCCAACTGCTCGGCACTGGTTTTAACGCTTGATTTGCAAATCTTGGGGCAACGCCATAAAGATTTAAAAAATGGCTTAAGCGCCCCGCCCAAACTGACCTTGGCCAATATGATTGATATTGCCACCAAGCCGCGCTGGGCGATGGGGATGCTTGCTACCAAAAACCGCCAATTTGGCAATATCGTGGGGCACGTGCAGGGCGTTAGCGATATGAGCAAACTCAGCGAATGGACTGCCTCGCAGTTTGACCCGCGCCTGAATTGGGATGACGTAGCTTGGATTAAAAAACTTTGGGGTGGCAAGCTGATCTTGAAAGGCATTCAAGACGTCGAAGATGCGCGCATGGCACTTAATAGCGGGGCCGATGCTCTGATCGTCAGCAATCATGGAGGCCGTCAACTTGATGGTGCTGCCTCAAGCATAGAGTCACTACCTGCGATCGTCGACGCCGTCGGCAAACAAATCGAAATTCACATGGATGGCGGTGTGCGCAGCGGTCAAGATATTTTAAAAGCGCGTGCGCTTGGCGCACAAGGTTGTTACATCGGGCGCGCCTTTTTATATGGCTTAGGCGCGATGGGCGAAACTGGTGTCAGAAAAGTACTTGAAATTTTGCATAAAGAGCTTGACCTGACGATGGCCTTTTGTGGTCGCACCGACATTGAAACGGTCGATAAAAGTATTTTGTTGCCCGGCACCTACCCTACTTAAGTTGAAACACTTGAAACACTTGAAACACTTGAAACACTTGAAACGCTCACAATGAACAAAAACAATTCAACTTTAAAATTACTGCCGCGCTGGATCTTCATGAGCAGGTGGCTTCAGGCCCCTCTCTATATTGGTCTCATCGTTGCGCAGGGCGTTTACGTCTGGCAATTCTGGAAAGAGCTCATACACCTGATTGCCATGATGGGCGTTGACAAGGCGATCACCGAGACCGAGCTCATGCTGATCGTGCTGGGTTTGATTGACGTTGTTATGATTTCAAACTTGCTCGTCATGGTGATTGTTGGAGGCTGGGAAACCTTCGTCTCGCGCATGGGGCTTAAAGACCATCCTGATCAGCCTGAGTGGCTATCGCACGTCAATGCGGGGGTTTTGAAGGTCAAGCTGGCCACAGCGATTATCGGGATCTCGTCGATTCACTTGCTCAAGACTTTTATTAATGCCCCCAGCATTTCAGAATCCACGCTGATGTGGCAAACGCTCATTCACCTGGCCTTTGTCTTATCCGCCATCGCAATCGCGTATACCGAAAAACTATTGAGCCAAGCTCACCAACCTCAAAACCACTAAGGATCCCCACCATGTCAGGACACGGACACGTTGACCCCTCAAACAAAAAGATTGCACTCGTCATTGCAGTGTTAGCACTTTTTTTAGCAATCAGCGAAACCCTGAGTAAAGCGTATCAAACCGAGGTGATTACCAAACAGGTTGAGGCGTCTAACTTATGGGCATTTTTTCAAGCAAAGTCGATTCGCAAAACCACTACTGACGTCGCTTTACAATCGGCACAAATTAGCCCAAACGCTGAAGATCCAAAAACTGTTGAGCAAATAAAAAAATGGGCCGCGGCCTCCAAGCGTTATGACACTGAGCCAGACACCGGCGAAGGTCGTAAAGAACTTGCCGAGCGCGCAAAAAAAGCACAAGCGTTGGGTGAGCTTGCCAACCACAAATATCACAACCTAGAGATTTCCTCTGGCGTCTTGCAGGTGGCCATTGTATTGGCCTCGTCTGCAATTATCACAAACGTCATGATGCTTGCCTGGCTGGCTGGTGGCTTAGGGATTGTGGCTGTGGGTTTTGGAATTTTTGCGATGTTCGGAGCAGCAGCGCTGTTTTGATGTATGCGGTACCGCCTAGCTAAGACAGCACGCGGGCACCTGTGAGGCTAGACAAACCACACCGCATTTTTGAAGGTCAATAGCGATGCAACGTCGAGAGGCTCTCAAATTTGCTGGCGCAACGGCAGCCCTTTTAGGGTTGCCCCAAATCGTTGCTGCCAAACAAGCGTGGTCAATTGAACCCTTTAGCCTAGGCGTAGCCAGCGGCTCGCCCACTAACGACTCGATTGTGCTTTGGACACGCTTGGGCGCGCCTGCCCTTGAAGCGGCTGGGCTTACCACCAAGCCTGTGACAGTCACTTGGCAGCTTGCCCACGACGCTCAGTTCAGTCGTATTGCGGCCAGCGGCGTGGTTCAAGCTACGGCCGCACTCGGACACTCGGTGCGCGCCGAGGTCGCGGGGCTTGAGCCCGGTCGCGCCTATTTCTATCGCTTCATTGCAGGGTCTGCTACCAGCACCACCGGGCATACGCGCACCTTTCCGGCGCCGCAGGCCGACGTAAAACGCTTGCGACTGGCCTATGCCTCTTGCCAGCAATGGGGCAATGGCTACTACAGTGCCTATCGGCACATGCTCGCCGAAAATCTCGATTTTGTGCTGTTTTTAGGTGACTATATTTACGAGTATCCTGCCTCGCGCCCCGTTGAGATACGGCCCACCACGGGCGGCTGGATCACGACCCTAGAGGGCTACCGCAGTCGCTATGCGCTGCACAAGTCAGATCCAGATTTGCAGGCCATTCACGCGGCCTATCCTTGGATCGTGACCTGGGATGATCACGAAGTTCAAAACGATTACGCAGCCACGCACGAAGGTTTATCGGGGACGCCGGTTGAGAACTTTATGGCGCGTCGACGTGCCGCGTACCAAGCTTTTTATGAAAACATGCCGGTTACGCGCGCGAGTTTTGCTCAGCTGCTTGCCGGGCAAGGCGATGAAGCCAGGGTGTTCGGTAGCAGTGCATTCGGGCGCCTGGCTACGCTTTACACGCTTGATGATCGGCAGTATCGCGATCAGCAGGCCTGCACGCCTAATCAACGACCAGGCTCAGGCCGTGTCGATCCAGCCCAGTGCGAACCGTTCAATCAGCCGCATCGTACGCTGCTCGGTCGTGAGCAAGAGCGATGGCTTGCCCAACAATTTTCTACGACGCGCAGCCGCTGGAACCTGCTTGGCCAGCAAACCTTGTTTGGCCGGCGAAACTACAGCACCACGGGTGGGCAATTACTCAGAAATGATGGCTGGGATGGTTATCCCGCCGCGCGTCGTCGACTGACTGACGCGATGCTGCACACTCGGCTGAGTAACCCCGTACTTTTGGGTGGTGACATCCACGAGAATTGGGTTGGGCACGTTTTGTCGGATTACAACAATCCAGACTGCGAAGCGATCGGAGTCGAGTTTTGTGGGACCAGCATTACTTCACTCTCGAGTTCGACGCCTGCCCAACTGACCAAACAACTTGAAACCAATCCGCACTTTATCTTTGCCAATGCGGCCTCGCGTGGCTATGGCGTGGTCGAACTCACCCCCACGCAGCTGACCACCACACTCACCGCAGTCAACGACGCACGCGATCCAAAGTCTGGCGCGTTTGTCTTAGCCAAATTTGCTGTTGAGGCAGGGCGCGCGGCAGTCAGCTTGGCATAATAGGCTATTTAGCGTATTCCACAAGGAGCCAGTTTTTTGTAAGCTAAGAAAACCCTTAGATTATAAAAATAACTATGCAAGCCTTACCCGCAGGTCATATTTACCTCGTCGACGATGACGCCTCGATCAGAAGCGCCCTAGCGGGCACGCTCGAGCGCCAAGGCCTTTCGGTGACACCCTTCCCCAGCGCCGCTGAGTTTTTAAAACAGGCGACGCCTGTATCGCCAGCGGTGATCGTGCTAGATATGCGCATGCCTGGCCAAAGCGGCGTTGAATTACAAGCCGAATTAACGCGCCATGGCTGGACCACACCCGTGATTTTTATCAGTGGCGAAAGTTTGCCAGCTCAAATCGTGCAAGCGATGAAACAAGGGGCGGACGATTTTTTGCTGAAGCCTTTTTCAATGCAAGACTTATTAACGGCCGTCGATCGCGCGCTTGAGCAAGATCGTGCGACGCACGCTGTTTTAATCAAAGCGCGCGCGGTCGAAAAACTCTATGTCACGCTCACCCGTCGCGAGCGCGAAGTGTTTGACGCGATCATCGCAGGCAAAACCAACAAACAAGTCGCCGATGCAGATGGCTCTGCTGCGGCCACCATCAAGCTGCATCGCGCACGCGTGCTTTCAAAAATGCAGGTTGATTCGGTTGCAGACTTAATCGCCTTGACGAGTGAGGTCGATATTGCGGCCCTCAAAAGCAAACCGTAATATTGCTGTGCATTAATCGCGGTCGACCTGCGCAGCTTTGACGTCCAGCACCCACTCACGCCAGAGCGCTACCATTAAGGCCATCAACACGGGGCCGATAAACAGCCCGACGATGCCCATGGTTTTGACGCCCCCGACTAAACCAAAAAAAGTTGGCAAAAACGGCAACTTAACGGGGCCGCCCACCAAACGAGGCCGCAGCGTTTTATCGACGATAAATAATTCAATCGCCCCCCAGGCAAACAGACCTGCGCCAGCGATCGGTGCGCCCGAGCCTACCAAATAGAGCGACACCAAGGTAAAGGATAAGGGTGCACCGCCCGGGATCATGGCCATGAAGGCTGTGATCACACCAAGCAATACTGCCGAGGGCACGCCAGCAACCCAGTAGGCCACCCCCAACACCACGCCTTCGCCGATGGCGATTAGACCCATGCCCGTCACGGTGGCGCTAATCGTGGCCGGAATCACTCTTGAAAATCGTTGCCAACGCAAAGGCAGCACGCGTTCGCCCAAGACATCGAGTTGGCCCGCCATACGATGACCATCTTTATAGACAAACAACAACGTGATTAGCATGAACAACAAGGTCAGCATAATGTGAAACGCGTTTCCCGTAGCCGATAACACGACGCGATAAATATTGCCAATATGTTGACCACTGACGGCCTCGACTAGACTGCCGAGCGCGTGCGGTTGACCTAAAAACTCAACCCAATAACGGCCTAGCGCCTCACCAACATAGGGCAAGGCCACAATCCAGTCGGGCGGGGCTACGCCCTGGCGGTTTGCGCTTAACAGCCACGCAAACAGGTGGCGGGCCTCGTTGACCGAGTAATACAAGGCAATCGACAGCGGCACCACCAGCACGAGTACGATAAAAACCAACGCTGCGCTTGCCGCCAAGGTGGTTCGGCCACCACACACCTTGACCCATTTTGAATATAGCGGCCAGCTGGCAAACCCAATGATCAGGGCTGCCAGCACCGGCACTACAAAGCCGCTAAAAAAATAAACCCCTGCGACTAAGAGCAAAATAAGTAAGAGGCGCGCAACAACGTGCACGGGCAAGACCGGCTGCATTAATTCAACACTCGAATTGGGCTGCCTGCGGCCCAGGCTTGGATATCGGCCACAACATTCGCGTAAAACACTGCAAAGTTTTCGGGTGTGACATAGCCCAAGTGTGGCGTGAGCAAAGTACGAGGCGTCGTACGCCAGGCGTCAGTGGCCGACAAAGGCTCGGCGTCATAAACATCAAGCCCCGCGCCCGCAATCTTGTTCTCGGTCAACAACTTTTGCAATGCGGGCTGATCGATCAAGCCGGCACGTGAGGTGTTGATGATGTAGGCGGTCGACTTCATGGTTTGCAGACTAGCTGCATCAACGATGCCGCGCGAACGATCGCTTAACACCATGTGAACACTAATCGCATCTGACGTCGCAAAGAGTTCTTGTTTAGACACTAGTTTGACGCCAGCTTTAGCTGCGCGCTCTTCGGTAAGATTTGGGCTCCAGGCGACGACCTCCATCCCAAACGCCAAACCGACCCGCCCGACGCACTGGCCCAAATGCCCCGCGCCCACTAAACCCAAGCGCTTCGCTTCAAGCGTTGGCGGCATCGTGGTTTGCCACAAGCCTTGCTGCATATTAGCTGCCTCTTTGGGGATTTGCTTGAATAGTGCAAGCAACAACGACCAGGCAAGCTCGGCCGTCGCGCCCGTACTTTTTGGATCGCCCGGTGCGCCGCAGACATCGATACCTTGTTCGCGGCAAGCCACCATATCAACCGAGCTGTTACGCATACCTGTTGTGACAAGCAAACGCAGCTTTGGTAAGGCCTTAATCAACGAGGCCGGAAACGCTGAACGTTCGCGCATCGCGACAATCACCTCAAACGACTCTAAAGCCTTGGCCATATCGGCAGGCTGTATGTATTCAGTAAAGAAACTGACCTCAGCGTTGAGGCTGTCCCACTTCGCCATGTTGGGGGCAACCTTCAAATAATCGTCTAGTACGGCAATGTGCATCGAATGCTCCTAATTTTTTTAACAAAATAACTACGCAACGAACTGATGGTGACATCGCCCGCTGCTGAATGAATGGCTATTTTGCCTGTTGCAGGCGTTTTTCAATATCGTCTTTCGGAATCGCGCCACCAACACGCGAGCCATCGGCAAAAAACAGCGCAGGCGTGCCTCGCACCATGAGCTTTTGGCCAAGCGCCACCATCTGATCAATCGGCACCTCGCAATCCAGTGTTGCAGGCACTTTGTTCTGAATCATCCAGGCATCCCACACTGCAGCGCGATCTGAAGCACACCACACATTACGCACTTTTTGCGTTGAATCGGGTGACAAGATCGGATACGGGAACGTAAAGATCGTGACGTTGTTAATGCTGTCGATTGCTTTGCGTAGCTGCTTGCAGTAGCCGCAATTTGGATCTTCAAAGATTGCGAGCTTGCGCGAACCGTCACCACGCACCTGTTTAAAAGATAACTCGAACGGCAATTGATCGAAGGGCATTTGTGCCAATGAGTCTTGACGCTCGCGGGTGATATCGCGGCGCGTCTTGGCGTCAATCAGTGTGCCATCTAAAACAAAATTCACTTTCTCATCGGTGTACACCAAATCCATGCCAAGCTGTACCTCGTACAAACCATAAGGGGTCAGGCGCACGCCACTAATCGGTGGATTACCAAAACGCTCGGCAAACAACTTTTGTACCGCTTGTATTTTGGCCTCAGCGTTTGCGTCGGCTGCCGGCGCTTTTTGTGCCCACGCCACAGACGCCACGCCCAACAGACAGGTCACGGCAAGCCATTTGAAGTTCAATAATTTTTTCAAACGTACTACTCCTAATCGATATACGCGTTGTACCTAGCGCGAGGCCTCTGCAATTAAGTGCCGCTTAATCATCGGTAATTTTTCAACTGCCGACATGCCAATGTTACGCAACCATGCTACCGGCGCGCTTTGCACTTCAAATAAACGATGCAAGCCGTCGGTCACGACCCGCATGGCCAGTACCGGCTCAGCGCGCGCCCGACGGTAGCGCCTCAGTACCATCGCATCACCCGGACTGCGAAACGCTTCACGTTCGACCAGTACGTTGACCAAGGCCTCAACATCGCCCAGGCCCAAGTTTAATCCCTGCCCGGCAAGCGGATGCAAGCGGTGAGCCGCGTCACCCACCAAAGCGATGTGCTCACCAATCAGGGGCGACTGATTTAAAGATAAAGGAAAAGCGTGCAGCGCGCCACGCAGCGTGAGTTCACCTAAGCGCCCAGCGGTCAGCGCCGCGAGGCGCACGCTCAACTGCGCGGCTTGCTCTGCTGCGGGTAACGCCAGCAACTCTTGCGCGAGCGACTCTTTGAGCGACCAGACCATCGACACTTGCGCACCTGCCTGGGTAGACGGCATCGGCAGCAAGGCCAGCACACCTTGATCGTTAAACCATTGCAGTGCGGTGCCCTGATGTGGTCGTGCACAGTTCAGATGCGCAACGATCGCTGTGATGCCATAAGGTTTAACGTCAACCGATACGCCCGCCGCAGCGCGTAAAGGCGATTGCGCGCCATCGGCTGCGATAAAGAGTTCGGCCTGTATGACCGCGCCTTGATCGGTGGTGATGCTGGGTAGGCGATGAGCCAAAGGTTCACCCGCAGCTTGCGCATACTGTGACCGGTCAACCTGACCCGCCGTTGCAGCAAACGCGTTGGGCGCAGCATGATCGGCATCACCCGCTTTGCCATACGTCGCAAATTTTTCTTCGATCCAGTTCAAACCAAAAATCTGCACCGCTTGGGTCAGCGCGCGTTCGATCTCGCCTGACTCGACAATCCAGGCCAACTCAGGGATCGCCGCCTGCCAAGCATTTAAATTCACCAAACCCGCGCCATCGCCGTGAATCTCCATGGCCTGCACCGCGGTTAAGCGCTGCGCATCGAGCATATTCCAGACCCCGAGCGACGCTAAAAACCGTTGGCTTGCCGGTGATATTGCATAGACGCGCGGATGAAAGATTTCGGGGGTAACGGGCGTAAACGTTTGGCGCGGGCCCAACAAGGTGACCTGCTGACCGCGTCGCGCCAGCGCTAAGGCCGTGGCTAAACCCACGATGCCCGTACCGCACACAACAATTGGCGTCTTCATGGATGGCTCGTGGGTCACTTAGCGCGCGCTTGGTGCGCCGGCCTGCTTAGGCCAAAGCACCCACATTTGTCCGGCCTGTTTCATGCGGCCGGCCTGAGCACCCGCAGCCTCGCCAAACCCCCAATAAAAGTCGGCGCGCGCAGCCCCCTTAATGGCAGTGCCCGTGTCTTGCGCAAACACTAGGCGATTAAGCGTTTGGGTTGAGGCAGGCTGTGTTGTCGCCAAAAACACCGGTGTGCCCAGAGGCACAAAATTGGTATCGACAGCAATCGACCGCTGCGCCATCAAGGGGATGCCGTACGCGCCTTTAGGCCCGATTTCTGGATCAGTAATGGGCTCTTCTTTAAAAAACACCAAGGCTGGATTGGCATTGAGCATCTCGGGCACGCGCTTAGGATTGCGCTTAGCCCACTCGCGAATGCTTTGCATCGAGGTTTGCGACAGTTGCATCTCGCCTTTATCAGCAAGCCACTTACCGATCGACACATACGGGTGACCATTGTGGTCGGCATAGGCTACGCGTATCGTTTGACCGGCACCAGGGCCGTCGTTGAGTTGGACACGGCCCGAGCCCTGCACTTGTAAAAAGAAATTATCAACCGGGTCATTAACCCACACCACAACAGGTGGCTTGCGCGCAGAGGCCTCTAGGCTTGCGCGGCTATCGTAAGGCACTACCCGATTGCCCTCTAGCTTGCCGCGTACGCGCTTACCAGCAAGTTCTGGATACACCCGGCCCAAATCGATCGTCAGCAAATCAGCGGGCACGGTATAAAGCGGCCACTGGTAGACCCCACCCTGTTTACGCGAGCCCACCACCAAGGGTTCGTAATAGCCCGTCACAATGCTGCTGGCGGGTTTGCCCTCGGCACCGTCTAGTCGCCAGGGCGCCAGCCATGTTTGTAAAAACTTGCGCACCGCCTCGGGATTGTTGGCTGCGGGGGCACGCGCCGGGTCGGTGGCGGCCGCACAAACCGGTTGCCAAGCGCGCGGTGTGGCGCGGGTAGGCCCGGCTAAATTAATGGCAGTCGGGCGCATCAACCCCGCGCAATTACGCAAGAAGGTTGTCCAGACCCCCCGTAAATCGTCATTGGCCCAGCCGGGAAGATCGCCCCAGCCAACCGCTGCAAATTTGCCACTCAAGACGCGTGCTGCACTGTCTGCCACGGGGGCCTGAGGTACCGCTGCAGGAGCCTCAACACTTGGTGCCGTGTCTGAATCGGGCACGTGTGGCGGGCTTGAACAAGCGGCCAACAAGGCCAACGCACTCAACAGCAGGGCTCGAAAAAAAGTACGTGGCATCACAAAGAACCTTGTCTTTAGCGTTTTGAGAAGAATTAAAGGTTTGAACGCTGGCGCAAACTGAGCTTCAGTGCAAGGTACGTGGCATCGCCAGCACAAACTCGGGGATCTCGACCTCGAAGGGCACGCCGTTTTCGCCTACACAGTGATAGCTACCGCGCATCGTGCCAACCGGCGTTTTAAGAGGACAGCCGCTGGTGTATTCAAAGGTTTCACCTGGCCCCAGCAAAGGTTGCTGACCCACCACACCCAAGCCGCGGACTTCTTGGGCCACTTGTTCACTATCGCTAATGACCCAGTGCCGACTGATCACTTGCGCGGGCCGCTCACCGGTGTTGGTGATACGCACCGTATATGCAAAAACAAACTGTTGCTTGGCCGGATCTGACTGATCTGGCACAAAGCGCGGCTCGACCGCCACGGTTAACTCAAATGGTTTCACAATGAGATCCAAAGAAAACTGCAATAATGAGACTACCTTATTTTGGTGATCGACCATCATGCCAGAAATGACCGCTCTACCAAACGCACGCATCGCGCCTAGTATTTTATCTGCTGACTTCGCCCGTTTGGGCGAAGAAGTCAAAAATGTTGTGGCGGCCGGCGCTGACTGGATCCATTTTGACGTCATGGATAATCACTATGTCCCCAATCTGACCATTGGTCCGATGGTGTGCGAAGCCATCCGCCCCCATATCAGCGTACCGATCGACGTGCATCTGATGGTAGAGCCGGTCGACAGCCTGATCCCCTCTTTTGCCAAGGCAGGCGCCAATGTGATCACGTTTCACCCCGAGGCGTCTAGGCATGTCGATCGCAGCCTAGCGTTGATTCGCGATCAAGGCTGTCAGGCGGGCTTAGTCTTTAACCCCGCCACACCACTGAGCTGGCTAACCCATGTCATGGATAAGGTCGATATTATTTTATTGATGTCGGTCAACCCGGGTTACGGTGGCCAAAGTTTCATCCCAGGTACGTTAGATAAGCTACGTCAGGCACGCGCACTCATCGATGCACACGTGCGGGCGGGCGGCCAACCGATTGCCCTTGAAGTCGACGGCGGCGTCAAAGTCGACAATATTGGTGCCATTCGGGCCGCGGGGGCCGATACTTTTGTGGCTGGCTCGGCGATTTTTGGTCAGCCCGATTACGCTGCGGTGATTAAAAAGATGCGCGAACAACTCGAACTCGCTGAAACTCGCTCAATCTAAATGCCCCTTTAACCTTTGTTTTGACTCTGCATAATGTCCTCACCTTCTAGCGCCGCCCGCAAACCTTTAGCCTTCGACGCTGTCTTGATTGATCTGGATGGCACCTTAATGGATACCATCCCCGACTTGGCCAACGCGGCCAACACCATGCGTCATGAGCTTGGGCTATCAAGCCTGCCTCAAGCTCAAATCGCAACCTTTATTGGCAAAGGGGCAAAAAACCTGGTCATGCGCATGCTGACCGTTGATGCCGACCCCGCCTCAATCTCGCCAGAGCTCTTTGAGCGCGCACGCGAGTCATATTTTCGTAATTTGCACCAGGTCAATGGCGATCAGTCGGTGATGTTTCATGGGGTGATACCCGGGCTTGAGTTAATGAAAAGCATGGGTTTGCGCTTAGCCGTCGTGACCAACAAGGCAACCGAATTTACCTTACCCCTACTTGAACGAACCGGACTGGCACCCTATTTTCAGGCTGTGGTGTGCGGCGATACCCTTGAGCATGCCAAACCGCACCCCGCACCCATGCTGCATGCCTGTAGTTTGTTAAAAAGTGCGCCCGCTCGTAGCGTGGCCATCGGTGATTCTATTAATGACGCGCAATCGGCGCGCGCCGCGGGCTGTAGCGTTTTAGCCGTCCCTTATGGGTACAACGAAGGCCAAAGCGTGCAAACGCTTGATGTCGATGCTATAGTGGATTCAATTGAAGCGGCAGCACACTGGGTCGCCGCGCGTTAACACTGAACACTTGAAGATGAAATCATTTAACCCTATGCAACTCGTAACTGGCGCCTCGTGGCGCTGGTGGCGTTTTTGTCTCGGGTAAGGTTTTGTCAGCAGTCAGTCTCAAGGCTTAGGCCACCAGACTAAACATACAAACCAAGCCCGTCCAAACATGGCCGGGCTTTTTTATTGTTTGACCAAGCTTTACGCCGCGTTGCACTTTGTCCTTGAAACCGCCCTACGAGAATTGTCTAAAAATGACTGAAATCGAATTTAAAGCCCTCGCGGCGCAAGGCTATAACCGGATCCCACTGATCGTCGAAACCTATGCCGATCTCGATACCCCACTGGCGATTTATTTAAAACTGGCGCACAGCGGCCCTCAAGGCGGTAAAAATTCGTGCCTGCTCGAGTCGGTGGTGGGTGGCGAACGCTTTGGGCGCTACTCGTTTATTGGCTTGCCCGCGCGTAACGTTATCCGTGCACGCGGCACCACCACTGAAGTGCTGCGCGATGACAAAGTCGTTGAAACCCATCAGGGCGATCCACTGACCTTTATTTCGCAATATCAAGCGCGCTTCAAGGTGGCCTTGCGCCCTGGCATGCCACGCTTTGCAGGCGGTCTGGCGGGGTATTTTGGTTACGATACAGTTCGGCACATCGAGCCCAAACTCGGCTCCGCCACCAAGCCCTACCCGGCGGGGATGGGCGAAGGCCCTCCCGACATCTTGTTGTTGCAAGTCGACGAATTAGTCATTGTTGACAACTTGGCTGGGCGTATTTATCTGATGGTGTATGCCGATCCGGCTACCCCCGAGGCCTTTAATCGCGCCCAGCAACGCCTTAAAGATTTGCGGGTTCGGCTACGCAAGCCCATTGAAATCCCGTATAGCCATTCAAGCGTCGTGACCGCCGAAGAACGCCACTTTGCCAAAGCCGATTACCTGGCAGCGGTGTTGCGCGCAAAAGAATACATCGCAGCGGGCGATCTGATGCAGGTACAAGTCGGGCAAGTGATTACCAAACCGTTCAGCGATTCACCACTCTCGCTCTATCGCGCGTTGCGCAGCCTAAACCCCTCGCCCTACATGTATTACTGGAACTTCGGCGACTTTCAGGTGGTAGGCGCTTCGCCCGAGATTCTTGTGCGCCAAGAGGCCCTGCCGCTCGCCGAAGGGGCACCTGCCGGTTCAGCACCCGAAACCACCATCACGATTCGTCCTTTGGCCGGAACGCGCAAACGCGGCGCGACCCCCGAGCTGGATGCCGCGCTGGCCGAAGAACTGCTAGCCGACCCCAAAGAACGTGCCGAACATGTCATGCTGATCGACCTGGCGCGTAACGACGTGGGACGTGTCGCCAAAATCGGTACCGTCAAGGTGACCGACACCATGGTGATCGAGCGTTACTCGCATGTCATGCACCTGGTTTCAAACGTAGCGGGTACGCTTGAGGCGGGCATGAGCAACATGGATGTCTTACGTGCTTCGTTTCCGGCGGGTACTTTAACGGGCGCACCTAAAGTGCGTGCCATGCAAATGATCGACGAGCTCGAACCTGTGCGTCGCGGAATTTATGGCGGCGCGGCCGGCTACCTGAGTTACGGTGGCGAGATGGATGTCGCGATCGCTATTCGTACCGGTATCGTCAAAGACGGCATGTTGTATGTGCAGGCGGCGGCCGGTATCGTGGCCGACTCTGACCCTGAACTCGAATGGCAAGAAACCGAGGCAAAAGCCCGCGCAGTGTTACGCGCGGCCGAACAAGTGCAAACCGGGCTTGATGACCCGTTTTAAACCCGCCACCGTGATACGACCTGGATTCAAACCATGCTACTGATGATCGATAACTACGACTCGTTTACCTACAACCTGGTGCAATACTTTGGCGAATTGGGCCAAGATGTACGCGTGTATCGCAATGACCAAATCACCCTTGAAGAGATCGATGCGCTTGCGCCGGATCACATCTGTGTGTCGCCCGGGCCGTGCTCGCCCGCCGAGGCCGGGATCTCGATTGATGTCATCAAACACTATGCCGGTAAAAAGCCGATCTTGGGTGTGTGCCTTGGGCATCAAGCCATCGGCGCAGCTTTTGGTGGCAAGATTATTCGCGCTCAGAAAATCATGCATGGCAAGACTTCTGAGATTACGCACACCAACACCGATATTTTTAAAGGTTTGCCTTCGCCTTACACGGTGATTCGGTATCACTCACTGGCGATTGAACGCGCCTCAATCCCCGAGTGCCTGGCGATCACAGCACAAACAGCCGATGGCGAGATCATGGGGGTGCGGCACAAAACACTACCGGTTTATGGCGTACAGTTTCATCCAGAATCAATCTTAAGCGAGCATGGTCACGCGTTATTGCGTAACTTTCTTGAGCTTGCTGAGGTCAAAGTTTGATGGAAGCGCGCTCGGTCTCGCTTTGCGTCGCAAAATTCACCTGATCATATTGAAAGTCGCCTAACGCTTGCGCGACTAGGCATCACGGAGCAATACATGATTACCCCAAACGAAGCACTACACCGCTGCATCGAACATCGTGAGATTTTTCATGACGAGATGCTGCACTTGATGCGTATGCTGATGCGCGGCGAAATGTCGCCCACAATCGCTGCGGCGCTACTGATGGGCCTGCGCGTTAAAAAAGAGACGGTTGGCGAGATCACCGCTGCCGCGCAAGTGATGCGTGAGTTTGCCACGCCCGTGCATGTTGCCAACCCTCAGGAGATGGTCGATATGTGCGGCACGGGTGGCGATGGCAGCAGTACCTTCAACATCTCAACAACCGCAATGTTTGTTGCGGCCGCGGCCGGCGTACCGATTGCCAAACATGGCGGGCGCAGCGCTTCGTCATCTTCGGGCAGTGCCGATGTGCTTGAAGCCTTGGGCGCTAATCTGGCGCTCACGCCGCCGCAAATCACCGAGTGCATTGAAGAGATCGGTATTGGTTTTATGTTCGCGCAAGCCCATCACGGCGCCATGAAAAACATTGCGCCGATTCGCAAAGAGCTAGGTGTTCGCACTATTTTTAATATCCTTGGGCCGCTAACAAATCCCGCAGGCGCAGGCAACCAATTGATGGGGGTCTTTCATTCTGATTTAGTCGGCATCCAAGTCCGTGTGTTGCAATTATTAGGCTCTAAACACGTCATGATTGTGCACGGCAAAGATGGCATGGATGAAGCATCGCTGGGTGCCGGTACGCTGGTCGGCGAACTTAAAGATGGCGTCATTACCGAGTACGAAATCCATCCAGAAGATTTTGGTCTGACCATGGTGTCAAACCGGGGCATTCGTGTGTCAAGTAAAGAAGAGTCACGCGACCGCGTGCTTGAAGCCCTTACCAACAAGCCGAGCACTGCCCGTGATATTGTCGCACTCAATGCGGGCCTGGCAATTTACGTTGGCAACCATGCCACCTCTATTCAACAAGGTATCAAGATGGCGTTTGAAGCGATTGCAAGCGGTGCGGCCCGCGCAAAACTTGACGCCTTTTGTGCCAAAACAAAAAAGTTTGCAGCATGAGCGATATCCTAAACAAAATTCTGGCAGTCAAAGCCCAAGAGGTCGCTGCGGCGCGTGCCCTGCATAGCGAAGCCAGCCTGCTTGCCGCGGCCAAAGCACGCAACGATATTCGCGGCTTTGCTCAGGCAATTGAAACAAAAATTGAAAGCGGACACGCAGGTGTGATTGCCGAGATCAAAAAGGCGTCGCCCTCAAAAGGCGTCTTGCGTGAAAATTTTCAGCCTGCTGAAATCGCAGCCTCGTATGCCGCACACGGCGCAGCGTGTTTATCGGTACTCACCGACGAGCAGTTTTTTCAAGGTGCGGATGACTATTTGCGCCAGGCACGTGCAGCCTGCAACCTGCCGGTGTTGCGCAAAGATTTTATGGTCGACCCTTATCAAATCATCGCAGCGCGTGCCATGGGCGCCGACTGCATTTTGTTGATTGTGTCGGCTTTGACCGCCACGCAACTCAGCGAATTTGAAGCCTGCGCTTTTGAGCTTGGCATGGATGTGCTGGTTGAAGTACACGACGCCCAAGAACTTGAAATCGCGCTTGATTTGAATACCTCGCTACTGGGTATCAATAATCGCAACTTGCGTACGTTTGAAACGTCGCTTCAAAACACAATTGATCTGTTGGGTCGCATCCCGGCAGGCAAGCGCGTCGTGACCGAAAGTGGCATCGTGAACCCCGCCGATGTGCAGCGAATGCGAGCGCACGATGTTCAGGCCTTTTTGGTGGGCGAGGCGTTTATGCGGGCGCCCGAGCCTGGTGTTGAGTTAGCGCGGTTATTTGCGTGAACCGTACTCGCAAGCGTCAGGTTTGCGTTTCGCTTGAGCTTCTACACTGTTAACGCTATCTTTTTTGGATCTGAAGGCGATGCCGAAGACGCACTCTGCTCAGAGTTGCGCGCTACGGTCACCTCGACTGAATCCCGACAAGGGCTGGTCGAGGCCGCGGCTGAGGGCCATCACTTTGAAGAGTTCACCCATCTCGGCTTCTGACAGCAGTTTTTGCACCGCGCCGTGCGTCTGTGCAAGCGCCTTGGAATCGGTTTGATCAAGCTTGTTTAAGAGCTCTGGCAAACCACTATTCAATAAAAATCTGGCCTGCGAGGTGTAGCCCAACACTTCAAGGCCTGCCGCAAAAGCGGTGTCGGCAATGGCCGTGAAATCCACATGCGCGGTGATATCTTGCAAGCCCGGGGCTAAAAACACATCGTCGTGTGCGCGATGCTGGATGTGGCACATCAACGTGCCACGTTGGCGCTGAGGATGAAAAAATTCGTGGCGCGGAAAGCCATAATCAATCAGTAGGGCCGCACCCTTGGTCAGCCAGATGCTTAGATCGCGCACCCACGCTTCGGCCTGTAGATTGATTTCTGAGCGATAACCCGGCAGGTAGGGCATGCGCGAGCGCACCGCCTGCTCTAGCGCAGCGGGTGCCACGCGATCTTGATATGCAAAACCGTCTTTGTGAGACACGACGCCACGCTGCAACACTTGATCCGCGTGCTCTGACCAGGCAAAGAGTTCGACCGGCATGGCATCAAGCACTTCGTTGGCCAAGATACAACCGCTGAACTGCGAAGGGGTTCGGTCAAGCCAGACGACTCGGTTGCCCCAGGGGGCAAGCAACTGCTGCTGCCTGAGTTTTAAGTCGGCAGATACTTCGAGTATGAAATAGGTGGCGGTGAAACCTTGCGAATCGAGTGCACTTAAAACGCTGTGCGCCAGCGCGCCGCTACCGGCACCGAACTCAAGGATGTCAGCTGAGGCAGACTGCTGCAAGACTTCGAGCACCTGTCGTGCCAGCGTGTGGCCAAACAGCGGAGTCAGTTGTGGCGCGGTGACGAAATCGCCGGTGTTCGCCATAGTCGCTTCGGCTAGCTTAACGCTGCCTGCGGCGTAATAGCCAAGCCCCGGTGCGTACAACACATGGTGCATCCATTCACTAAACGGCATCCAGCCATCCTGCTCTAGAATCTGAGCGCGTAAAAAAGCGCTGACACGTTGGCTATGCGCCAGCGCGTCAGCGCTTACCGGGATTGAGGTCTCGGCAGGCACTGCTTGTCTACAACTTAACGGCGGCCGCCGTCAAAGGTAAAGCCACGACGCGCGCCTGTGGCGGCACGTGGTGCGCCTGGGCGCGGTGCACCGGCCCGGGCTGGACCATCACCGCGTGGTGCAAACGTTTTGCCACTTGGTGCTGCAGCGCGTGGCGCAAAGTCGCGCGCTGGGCGAGCTGGCTTACCTGCGTAAGCTGGGCGATCTGAAGTACCACGATCAGTGCGGGGCTCAAACGAACGTGGCTCAGTGCGCGCGTTTGCGAAGGGATTTTCGCTACGTGCGGCATGCGGTTGATCACCGCGTGGGGCGTAGCTACGATCACCGTACGATTTTTCACCACGTGGTGCGTAAGATTTTTCACCACGTGGGGCAAACGGTTTGTCGCCACGAGGCGCAAAGGATTTTTCGCCACGATCTGCAAACGGCTTGTCACCGCGAGGCGTGAAGGGCTTGTCACCACGTGGGGCAAAGCTACGCTCGCCACGATCGGCAAACGGCTTATCACCGCGTGGTGCGTAGGGGCGTGATTCACGACCCGCATAACCACCACCACTTGGAGCCGAACTACGGTCGTTGCTAAAACGTCCGCCCTTTTTACCACCCGCACCACGGCCAGCGCCTTCGGGGCGCGCGCTTGGTGTGCGTTGCGGTTCAAGACCTGCAATCACTTCTGAAGGGATTTGATGACCAATAAAGTGCTCGATACGGCGCACTTTATGACGTTCGCCGTGCACGGCCAAGGTGTAAGCCAAACCATCGCGTCCTGCACGGCCAGTACGGCCAATACGGTGCACGTAATCTTCAGGCTGCATCGGCAGATCGTAATTAATAGCGTGGCTAATAGCTTGGACGTCGATACCGCGTGCGGCGACATCAGTAGCCACCAAGACACGTACCCGACCGTCTTGCACTTCAGTGAGTGTGCGTGAACGCTGGCGTTGATTCATATCACCATGCAAAGCCATCACTGAAAAACCCGTGTCAGCCAAGTGCTCGGCCAAATCATCTGCGCCGCGCTTGGTGGCGGTAAAGACAATTGCCTGATCCATGGCAGCATCGCGCAAGATGTGATCCAGCAAACGCAATTTGTGACCAGCATCATCTGCATACAGCAATGTTTGCGTGATGTTGGCATGGCGATCTGACTGCGAGGCCAATTCAATTCGCTGCGGGTCACGCATCATACGAGCGGCCAACTTAGCCACTGTGCCATCAAGCGTTGCTGAAAACAACAAAGTTTGACGATCTTGAGGCGTGCGATCAACGATCGTATTGATGTCATCGATAAAGCCCATATCCAGCATACGGTCGGCTTCGTCGAGCACGAGCGTGTGTACGGTTGACAGGTCAACGCGGCGAGCTTGCAAGTGGTCGAGCAAGCGGCCAGGAGTCGCGACTAAAACGTCAACACGACGTGATAAAGCCTTGAGCTGCGCGCCGTAAGGCATGCCGCCGACGACGGTGGCGATGCGTAAATCATCAAGATTGCTGCCGTAAGCGGCGGTGGCTTCGCTAACCTGCAAGGCGAGTTCGCGCGTGGGTGTCAACACCAACACTTGCACACCACGGCCTTTATTGGCGGATTTTTGTGCAATACGGTGTAGCGCAGGCAGCATAAAGGCTGCAGTTTTTCCGCTACCAGTTTGCGACGAGACCATTAAGTCAGAGCCGGCCATAGCGGGCGGGATCGCTGCCATTTGCACAGGCGTGGGGGTGGTAAAACCCGTACGTTCAATTGAAGAGAGTAAAGCGGGCGCGAGCCCTAACGAATCGAAGGACATGACTTTCCTAGAGGCCAGATAGTGGCCGTGTGACGCAGCCCGGAGAATTGGTAGACCGGCGGTAGTCGGTTGAATCGAGCATCGTGCCGACCGAATCAACCGAACGTCTGGGCTGGAGATCCATCTATCTGGATCACACTTGCTGCCCACGAAAGGAAAGGAGGTCAGAAATCGATG
>CAMEAW010000043.1 GCA_945911685.1 Bordetella parapertussis | reverse complement strand
CTGCAAGACTGTTCGCGCTTTTCGATGGCTGACGGCCCAGATTTTCTTGATTGCTTAGACGCAAACTATGCAATTTTAGACAAGACGCTCAATGCGCAGTACAAGCAGTTGATGTTGACCTGGCCAGAAGAAAAAAAGACGCAGTTGCGCACTGAACAACGCGCTTGGCTAAAAACAAAGATGGATTGTAAAAAGCCTGGCGAAGAGGGCATACGTGCAGCGATTCAAGCCCAAGATTGTGCAAATGCCCGCACTGCCGAGCGTGTCAAGATTTTGGGAGGGTATTTGAATCCCGGGCAACCTAGTGGCAATACTGCGAACTCTGGTGGCAATGCCTCCGGTCTTGAGTTCTTATTTAGACAGGAGGGCTATTGGGTCGTCGGGCAAGATCGGGGCGGGCAGTCGTGCAGCGCGGTGCTAGCGCAAGCGAAAATGGCTGCAGTCTTCAAACGGTTTGAGTCACAAAAGACGCAAATTTTGCAGCGTATTGGTGGACAGCACGCCTTCAAAAATGATCCGGCTGTGGCGCAGCAACTGAACCGAACATTTCAGCCGCCGACGCAATATGCCGTCGTAGCGACTTCACCCAACGCAAAAGTCAAAATCACTACGCGCTACCCAAACGGCGGCTCGAGCGAAGAGTTTTACGAATTAAGGCCTACCAACAACACGATCGTACGCGTAGGCGTTGGCAAGTGTATGGACTGCGATGAGGCTCAGCGGCGTGTTCAACAAAACTTCAGCGGACCGGAAGTGATTCACTGGTGTAGCGGTGGAGTTTGAGGGTAGGCAGGCAGCTAGGTACTTAGGTAGGCGGGCAAGGGCCTATGTCGCTCGCTGCTCGCACCGTTTTCTGTCTACTGCGTTTTACTTGCTGCGTACGACTCTAAGCATGGCCTCAAGCCCTAAAAAATACGACTGCAAACCTAAGCCCGCGACCATGCCGACGCTCGCTTCGACCAAGACAGAGTGCATGCCACGCTTTTCAATATTGGTCATGTGCACTTCAATATACGGAAAACTGACTGCCCGTAGGCAGTCTCTGAGCGCGTATCCTGCATATAAAAAGCCAGCGGGATTCATGACCAAACCTTCAACCCCTTCGTCGACGGCCCGATAAAGCCGCGCGATTGCTTCGCCCTCGATGTGGGTATAGAAGATTTCTAAGTCGTAAGCGTGGGTGCGGGCATGCTCGTACAGCATTTCATCGAGCTCTGCCGCAGTAGTCGTGCCGTACAGCTCAGGCTGTCTGCGCCCTAAAAACGACATATTGGGGCCTTGCAATACTAATAGTTTTGTCATGTCATCAACGTCCGTTCGAGGGCGCACCATGCAGGGCATTATGCATCGCTTTTGGCCGAAGTGGTGGTGGCTCTGGCTGCAAAGAGCCACGATTTGACGCGCTCTCATCGACTAAAAGCGCCATATTAAGAAATCAAGGTGGTGTGAAGTGTAGTCAGCCTTATAGGCTCGAGTGGCTACTTGCGGCCGTGGCCATGGCTGCCGCGGTCAGCATTTGCGTCACCGCGGGCTTCTTTGCCTGCGGCATGTTCTTGTGAGGCTTCGCGCGAGGCACTTGGGTTTGCGCGATCTTGCGCGGCATCGTTGTGGGCTTGCTGATGCATGGTGCTAGCCTGCTGCTTTTCTTGAGGCGTCGCATTTTTTTGAAATGCGCTATCGGCCTGCTGACGTGATTTTTCAGCGTCTTGTTTCTCTTGGGGCGTTGCGTTTTTCTTCCAATCGTTTGCTGCGTTTTCTTGTTGAGCAATGCTGGGTGCTTGTGCGTAAGCGGGTGCTTTGACGGTCAGTCCGAAGAGTTGAGCTTCAAGAGTGAACAGCAACGCCAGTGCAGCTGAATTGAAAAAATAGCGCATAGATTGCTCGCTTATCGATTGGTTAACTGTACCGTTCAACAAAGAAGAATGAGTACAGATCAGCGCTGTTTATAGCACTCGCGCAAACAGACTTTGCGCCCGAAAGGGTCTGTGATGACTGAGGCTAAGCATTCAGGGCATCACTTGCAATTAAAGAGTTCGTTTTGCGACTATTGGACGCTAGATCATTGAGCAGGATCAAACCAGTTAAAGACACTTAGCCCGCCGTCAACGACTACCTCTGTGCCTGTGACATAGCCAGAAAAGCGATCAATGAGTAGCGTTAAGCCCATCGCAGCGACGTCTTGTGCACTACCCAGACGTTGCATCGGGATCTTCAGCGCAAGATCGCCAGCGGGCTTGAATCCACCCGCAGCGATAGCGCCAGGGGTCAGGGCATTGATTCGAATGCCGTGGCGCGCCCAGGCTTTGGCCATTTCTTTGACCAACATCAGCATGGCGGCTTTACTGGTTGCATAGTGGGGCAAATTTCGGGGTGTGTGGGCGTGCAACGAAGTGAGATACACCATTCTTCCGGTAATGCCTTCATCAATCATGTGCTGGCCGGTCAAGCGAGCAAGTTCAAAGCCGGTTTTCACATTGACGTGATACATCTCATCCCAAATTTCACTGGTGACGGTGCGCCAGGTGTCGGCTTCGCGCCGCGGCGGCGAGGCGGAGTGCACCACCATATGAATGGGTCCGAAAGCGGAACGTGCCTGATCGAGGACTTGCTGCGCCGACCCAGCAAGCGAGAGATCGATCACGGCGCCATTGGCCTGATGGCCCTTGGCGCGCAGTTCGGCCAGCGTCTCTTCGAGCTTTTGCCCATTAGAGTCAACCAAAAACACCTGAGCACCTTCACCCGCCACTTCAAAGGCTAAGGCTCTGCCAATTCCGTTACCTGAACCGGTAATAATTGCAGTTTCTTCGGTGAGGTAGGGGCTTTGATTCTTCATGGACGGACCTGTGACGAGTGAGTATTGGCGAGCGAAGTAGAATACGTCGTAGGACTATAAACGAGTTAGATATATTTGACGCATCAAAATACTCGTGAGTTGGTCATTGTCAGCTGCCAAACCCCATCAAAAATTTCTGATAACCATCTGTCATCAATCGCCAGCAGTCTGACACCTATCACCCTGCACCAAAACGACAAGCGGTCCAGCTGCTTAATCCGAAGTTTGCATTGTTCTTGCGTTGAAACATGTTTCAGTTGTTTTTTGCCATTGCCCTGATCTGTGCCGTCGTCATGCCGGTCTGTGCGCAACCACAGGCATTAAAAACACTCCGTTACACCATTTTGCTAGATAACGGCGCTGTTGCCGGCGAGCAAATCGTTGAGCGCCCCAGCCTCGATACCATCAAGGTTCATTTCGATTTCAAAGAAAATGGTCGCGGCCCAACCCTTGACGAAGTGATCAAAATCGGCCCAGACTTGACCATGATTGAGTACAAAGTCACGGGCAGTTCAGAAATGGGTGGCACCGTTGACGAGCGGTTTACGCGCAGAGGGGGCCTTGCTGAATGGAGCGTCAAAGCCGAGCGAGGCAGCAAGCGTGTGCGCGGCCCGGCTTTTTATGTACCGGTCGATTCCTCGCTTGAAGTCACATCACTCATGATCTCGGCGTTGGCAGCCTCGCGGACCGGCACATTGCCGTTGCTGCCCGAGGGTACGTTGACCCAACAACGTTTGGATGAAGCCGTGGTGACACGCGGCACCGAGTCAGAGGTCGTGCAGTTGGTGATGCACACTGGGCTAGGGTTGAGCCCGCAGTTTTTTTGGGCCACTACGACGGCCGAACATCATCTTTTCGCAGCCATTACTCCTGGTAATGCAGCGTTAATCAAAGAAGGCTGGGAAGCCAATTTGGCAGAGCTTAAGAAGCGACAAGAAGAGGCGTCTGGTCGGATTCTTGCCCAACGCGCGCGAGAACTGCAGCACCCTATGCGTGGCCTGACGGTAGTGCGCAACACGCGCATCTTTAATTCTGAAACCGCGCGGCTGTCCGCTGCCTCAGATGTTTATATTCTCAGAGGAATGATCACCGGAATCTTTCCCGCAGGTACGTATTTGACTCCTGTGGATAACGAGCTTGACGCCGCAGGCCGTGTGATGCTGCCGGGTCTGTTTGATATGCACACACACATCAGTCGTTGGTCAGCGTCTTATCATCTAACGGCGGGCGTGACCTCGGTGCGTGACCTCGGTAATGCAAATGTCGAACTACAAAAAATGATCGATGAAACACTTGATGGTAGTTTGATGTCGCCTCGTGTGATTCCGGCCGGTTTTATCGAAGGCGAAAGTGATTATTCGGCACACGACGGTATCCTGATTGCTGATCTAAACGATGTGCGTCACGCGATCGATTGGTATTCGCTTCGTGGGTATCCTCATTTAAAAATTTACAATTCATTTCCAATTGAATTGATACCCGACACGATCTCTTATGCGCATCGCAGGGGGTTGAGGGTAAGCGGACATGTGCCTGCTTTTATGCGGGCTGATGACGTGATTGAGGCAGGCTTTGACGAGTTGCATCACATTAATCAAGTCATGCTCAATTTCTTATCAACACAGCAAAGTGATACACGAACGCTTGAGCGTTTTTATATCCCGGCCGAGAAGGGAGGAGGTCTTGATTTAGATTCGCTAGAGGTGCAAGACTTCATCGAAAAGCTACGAAATAAGAATATCGTGGTGGATCCTACCCTTGCCACCTTTGATTTTATTAAACAGCGTAATGGTGAAATTGCCGAGCCCTACAAAACTATCGCAGATTTTATGCCCCCCGATGTGCGGCGCGGCTTTAAAACATCGACAATGAAGATCCCTGACGATAAGACGGCTAAGCGCTATGACGCTTCTTATAAAAAGATGGTTGATCTTGTTGGGCGTTTGTATCGCGCCGGGGTGCCGATTGTTGCAGGTACAGATGCGCTGGCTGGGTTTACGCTCCATAGCGAGTTAGCGTTGTATGTCAAGGCGGGTCTGACGCCCGCTCAGGCAATACAAGTGGCAACTTACAACGGTGCAAAGTTTACCAATACGCTCAATGACAGGGGAACAATAGCCGTTGGTAAGTTTGCAGATTTGCTATTGATTGACGGTGATCCGACGCGCAATATCGAAGATATCCGAAAAGTAGCCGTAGTCATCACGCGCGGAAAACTGATCTATCCCAACGAGATTAACCGGGCGCTGGGCGTGAAGCCCTTTGTCACCAACCCACCCAAGCTGCGCCGATTGAATGAGGCCCCGTAACCACCGCTGGTTTTGGGCTGATTCTTGGCGGATTCTAGACTATCGAAAGAGCGGATTTGACGTTATCATGGACAATAACTAAAAACGATAACTATTAAGAGACACGATCATGCGATATATCAAAACGTTGATTTCTACCGGTTTGGCGATAAGTCTTGCCTGCTCGGGCTTCAGCACCTTGGCGCAAGAGTGGCCTACAAAGCCAGTCCGTTTGATCGTGCCAATGCCACCCGCCGGCACAACTGACAACATGGGTCGCTTGGTGGCACAAAAGATGACCGAGCTGATCGGTCAAGTGGTGGTGGTAGAAAACAAGGTGGGTGCTAACGGCAATATCGGTTCAGATTTTGTGTCTAAGTCGGCACCTGACGGTTACACCCTGTTGGTGTCGGGTGTAGGCAGTCAAGGGATTAATGCCACTCTCTATCGTTCGATGCCCTATGACATTGTCGAGGGCCTTACCCATATTGGCATGATCGCCAAAGGCCCAAACGCACTCGTCGTGAATCCTGCGTTTCCTGCGAATACGTTGGGCGAGTTGATTGCCTTGATTAAGGCCAACCCCGGCAAATATAACTATGCCTCTACGGGGAACGGCGCTTCAAACCATTTGTCGATGGAGATGCTGAGGTCTGCCGCGGGTTTGAATATGACCCACATCCCCTACAAAGGCGGCGCACCTGCCATGCTTGATCTGATGTCGGGGCAAGTGCCTATGATGTTTGTGAATTTTGACTCGGCGGTGCCGCATGTTAAATCAGGAAAAATGCGCGCGCTTGCCGTGACAAGCCTGACGCGTCGTGACGCGCTACCGGATGTGCCGACTGTGGCTGAGTCAGGTTTTCCAGGCTTTGAAGCCGAATCCTGGACTGCGATCAGCGGCCCGCCTAAGATGCCTGCAGCGTTGGTATTGCGTATCAACGATGTCTTACTTCGTATCGCGCAAATGCCCGATGTTCGCGAAAAATTTGCAGGGCTTGGTCTTGAGGCGTCTCTTTTAAAGCCTGAGGCCATGAAACAATTCGTTCAGCAAGAAGTCGACAAGTGGGGTAAGGCAGTACGTGCCTCAGGCGCGACGATTGATTAAGCCATATCGTGTGCAAGTTACAAAGACAATCTATCTTCGAAGTCACCCAAATCATTGAATAAAACCTGACCGGTGAAAGACATGAATCGTATCCTAACTGCCAAACAACTTGAGCAATACTCTGAAGAGGGCTTTGTGATCGTTGAAGATGTCGTCTCAGAGAGTGCGCTTTTGCGAATGAAAGAGGTCTTAGCCGATTTGGTTGAGAAATCGCGCGCCTTGGCCACGCATGACGATGTGTACGACCTAGAACCTGGACATCAGGCTTCTGACCCTAGGGTGCGACGTATCAAAAAACCGCATGCCATTGATCCGGCTTTTAAAGACCTCATGACGACGCCAAAGTTTCTGGGGATTTTGCAGGATCTACTCGGCGAAAATATACGTTTACATGGGTCCAAGCTTAATCTTAAGGCCCCGCATTTCGGTTCGCCGGTTGAATGGCATCAGGATTGGGCGTTTTATCCGCATTCGAATGATGATGTGTTGGCAGCGGGTGTCATGTTGGATGACACCACGGTCGAAAATGGGGCAATGTATGTGATCCCTGGTTCGCACAAAGGCCCGACTTACGATCATCATGATGCAGAGGGGTATTTTTGCGGCGCCATGGATCCAGAGACGTGCGGTGTTGATTTTTCAAGAGCGGTTGCGTGCGAAGGCCCGGCGGGTTCGGTGTCGTTTCATCATGTTCGAGCTGTGCATGGTTCTGCACAAAACATTTCAACGCGTTCGCGTGGCTTATTGTTATACGAATTTACCGCCGCAGACGCTTATCCTTTGATGGCTGCGGGTAAAGCTGACTGGCAAGCCTTCTCAAATCGTCTGATCTGTGGCAAAGATACGATCGTGCCGCGTTGTGTCGCGGCGCCGATTCGGATGCCCTTGCCACCTGCGAAGAATCAGGGCTCGATTTATGAAAATCAAACTGCAGGCAAGCGTTATTTTGGCTTTGTCGAGCAAGGTGGCAAAAAAACTCTGTTGGCGTGAGTAAACCAACTGGTTTTCGTTCGCCTACTGTATTTACTTTAGAGGTTGTCAATGGATGTTCGCGCAGCAGTTTCCTATGAAGCGGGTAAGCCGCTCGTCATTGAGACGGTACAGCTTCAGGGGCCAAAGTTCGGCGAGGTGCTGATTGAAATTAAAGCGACCGGTATTTGCCATACCGATGAGTTCACCCGCTCAGGTGCGGATCCAGAGGGGATCTTTCCGGCAATTCTGGGGCACGAGGGGGCAGGGATCGTCGTCGATGTTGGACCTGGGGTTGTTAGCTTAAAAAAGGGTGATCACGTGATTCCCTTGTACACACCAGAATGCCGCCAATGCAAATCATGCCTTTCGCGTAAGACGAATTTGTGTACGGCCATTCGCGGCACGCAAGGTAAGGGCTTGATGCCCGATGGCACCAGTCGGTTTTCAATAGGTGGCAAACCGATCCATCACTACATGGGCTGCTCAACGTTTGCAAACTTCACTGTCTTGCCCGAGATCGCGTTAGCAAAGATTCGCGAAGATGCGCCCTTTGATAAGGTTTGTTATATCGGTTGTGGCGTTACAACTGGCATTGGTGCAGTGATCAACACGGCCAAAGTTGAGCCTGGTGCAAACGTCGTGGTGTTTGGTTTAGGTGGGATTGGTCTAAACGTTGTGCAAGGCGCGCGTATGGCGGGCGCAAACATGATCGTTGGGGTGGATCTGAATCCAGACCGGCAGGCGCTTGCTACAAAATTTGGTATGACTCACTTTGTGAACCCTAAAGATGTTGGTGGTGATCTCGTTGCGCATTTAGTTGAGTTAACAGGCGGCGGCGCAGATTACAGCTTCGAATGTATCGGTAACGTGGACGTGATGCGCCAGGCGCTTGAGTGCTGCCATCGAGGCTGGGGTGTCTCGGTCATTATTGGTGTGGCCGGCTCAGGGCAAGAAATTAAAACGCGCCCCTTTCAGCTTGTGACGGGCAGAACTTGGAAAGGCACCGCCTTTGGTGGTGCACGCGGGCGTACAGACGTACCTAAAATTGTCGACTGGTACATGGACGGAAAAATCAATATCGATGATCTGATTACCCACACGATGCCCTTAGAGAACATTAATCATGGCTTTGATTTAATGCACTCTGGCGAATCGATTCGTAGCGTTGTTGTTTACTGAGCGTACCCCATGACACAAAAACTTTTGGTCTATCAATCCCTTTGGGCGATGGAGCGCAGGCGCCCTGATGGGCATGAGTGGGATCTACAAGAAAAACTGCGCATGATTCGCGATGCGGGTTTTGATGGGGCGGGCGTACGGTTTGCTGAGCATGATTACGCAGCAGAGGTGACGCATTTTTTGCGCGATCATGACATGACTTGGCAAGCGCAAGCGTATCCGCAGACGATTGATGATCTCAAACCAATACTCGAACATGTGGTTAAGTTTGGCGCCGATCATTTAAATGTGCAACCGGATGTGCGACCTTACACGGTGCAAGAGTGTCTCCCTCTGATTGCCGGTTGGCGCGAGTTGGCCACACAAGCCGGTGTGCGTATGCACATCGAAACCCATCGTAATCGCATGACGACCGAGATGTTTTTTACTTTGCATCTATTGGATGCGATCCCTGATTTGCGTTTGACCGGCGATTTGTCGCATTACGTAGTGGGACGAGAGTTTTGGTACCCCATCTCGCCCGAAGACGATGCAATGATGCAGCGTATCATTGATCAGTGCTGGGGTTTTCACGGTCGGGTCGCAAGTCGTGAACAGATTCAGTTGCAGCTGTCTTTTCCGCAGCATCAGCATTGGGTAGCGGTTTTTATGGACTGGTGGCGGCGCGGTTTTGAGCAATGGCGTAAAAAAGCGGGCCCCGATGAAACCTTTACTTTTTTGTGTGAACTTGGGCCACCCGAATATGCTATGACGGGCGCGGATGGCTACGAGTTGTCGGACCGCTGGGAAGAATCGCTATGGATGAAAGATCAGATCAGGGCGCTGTGGCAATCTGGGCTGAAAAGCTGAAAAGCTGAAAACTGAAAAACTGAAAAGGCATATGACTTTTTACAGCCACTTAAAACCTTTCGCCAGCAACGCAACAATACCCGCCATGGCACTTAGCATCCAATAAAAGTGCACGTCCATTTTTTTGCCCAAGGCTCGCAGATCCTGTTCAACCAATCCTAGACGAGCATCCATGCACGAAACTTTTTCTTCTAAACGGCTCACACGCTCGACCACGATGACTATCCTTAAAATCTGACGACTTGAACATACTCTTGTATTCTACACAGACAACAGGGGATGATCTTGCAAGAAGGTGGACATTTTTGTAACAAAGTATGAGCGTTCACATAATGCTTGTTTAGAAAAAAACATCATTTTTTACATAGGTTGTTGAACTTGAAATCTCTGATCCTTTTTCCTTGGCTATGCTTACTGGGTTTACAGTTTTTTAGCGCAAGCGCCTTAGCAGATGTATCCGAAAATTTTCCTAGTAAAGCCGTTCGCATCGTGGTGCCTTTTGCTGCGGGCGGTGGTGGTGATTTTATTGCGCGGGCCTGGGCTGACAAATTTTCTGAAACAATCAAACAGCCTGTGATCGTAGAGAATCGCGGCGGTGGTAATACCGTGGTTGGAACAGACGTTGTGGCTAAGGCTGCGCCCGATGGCTATACCTTGTTACTTGTTGGGGCTAGCATTGCGACCAATCCAGCCTTGATTGAAAAGTTGCCCTATAAAACACCAGACGACTTTACGCCAATTGGTACCGTGATCACCTATGCAATGGGCTTTGCCGCCCGTGCCAATTTGCCTGCGAATAACGTGCAAGAGTTACTGGCCTTAATTAAAGCTAAAGGTCCGTTGAGCATTGCGACGTCTGGCGATGGTTCGGCGACTGCGTTAGCCACTGAGCTATTTAAGGGCGCAACCGGTGCGCAGCTGATGGCGGTTCCGTACAAAGGTGCTGGCCCTGCAGCCATCGACGTAGCAAGTGGTCACGTTGACCTGATCTTTACCGGAATGTCGCAATTGAAACCGCATCTTGATACGGGTCGAGTCAGGCTTCTTGCTACCTCAGGGTCAAATCGCTTAGCGTCAGCGCCAGAAGTTCCAACGATCGCAGAGCAAGGGATTAAGGATTTTGAGGCCGTTGTATGGTGGGGTATTTTGGCACCCGCGAAAACGCCAAGTGCTATCGTCAACAAACTGAATCAAGCACTGGCCGTGAGTTTGAATCATCCGGATGTGATGAAACGCTTGGCAGTCATTGATGGCGAGGTAAGATTGTCTTCGCCGCAGGCCTTTGACACCTTGTTAAAAGACGAGATTGCGCGTTGGGAAAAACTATATAAGCCTCAGACTGCCGCTAAAGCAGACTAAGGCGAGCAAACACCAAGCTATGTTGCAGGCCATTTGATTCATTATTCAAACCTCGGATTTCAATTACACGCCTCGGAGACCAAGCCATGCCGAAACTGTTGTCAACGCCCCAGGTAGCCCAATATCAAAGTGAAGGTGCAACATGGCCTATTCGGGTCATGTCTAGTGATGACGCGTCGGGCTACAGAGCCGCTCTTGAGGCGCATGAGGCGCAAACCGGTAAACCCTTGCAGGGTAATTGGCGACATAAAACGCATTTGCTGTTCACTTGGGCGGATGCGATTGCGCATCATCCTGCGATTTTGGATGCAGTACAAGACTGTATCGGGCCGAACATTATTTGCTGGAGCAGCACGTTTTTTATTAAAGAGGCCAATAGTCCTGGCTTTGTGTCCTGGCATCAAGATTCAACCTACTGGGGCTTAGACCCTGATGATGTGATTACGGCTTGGGTGGCCTTGACAGACGTCAACGAGAAAAACGGTTTTATGCAGGTCATACCGGGTAGTCACAAAATCGATCAGTTACCGCACTTAGATACTTTTCATAAAGATAATTTATTGTCTCGCGGCCAAGAAATTTCGGTTGAGGTGGATAAGTCCAAAGCATGTGGCATACCCCTGTCGATGGGTGAAGCCTCTTTGCATCACATCAAACTGGTGCATGGTTCAGATGCAAATCGTAGCGAGGATCGGCGTATCGGTTTTGCGATTCGTTATATTCCAACTAACGTGCGTCAGACAAAATTACGTGACTCAGCGCAACTAGTGCGCGGTGTCGATGAATACGGTAATTTTGATTGGGAGCCACGGCCTAAGGCAGATCTAGACGAAGATGCGCTTGCAGCACATGCCAATGCAGTCGAACGACAATTAAAAGCATTGCACCAAGGGACGGACAAGACGAGTTTTCGCCCATAACAGGGAGGCAAGGTGCCGCTGCTAGGCTAATTGACGCAGCTTTGGCATGAGGATAAAGATGAGTCCCATGAGCAGCATCGCGCAAGCGGTATAGACAGCGAGTGCAAGTGATGGCCCCCAGCTTTGCGCCGCGGCGCCTGCCAAAAGATTACCGAAAGGCAGGCTGAGGATCACTCCGGTTCGAATGCCCATAACGCGTCCTCGCATGGACTCTTCGGTGTTGCTTAAAATAAGCGTTGCGATCATGGTCCAGCAGATGGCCTGTGCGATGCCTGCAAAAAATATTAAAAGCAGCGAAAGGTAGTAAGAGGTCGATAGCGAAAATAGAAATAAGGCGAAGGGCCATAGCATCCCACCCGCTACTAGCAAACGCCCTCGGTGGCCTGATTTTTTTTGTGAGACCAACCAGAGCCCTGTGACCAGCGCACCGCAGCCCGCCATTGAGGTCAAAAAGCCATAGCCCGCGGGGCCCGCATCTAAGACATAGCGTGCAAACAGCGGTAAAAATGAATAACGATAGGGCGCAACAAGAAGATTGAGCATTAAGGCGATCAACAGAGGCACCAGCACCGCATGGTTGTGCCAGGCGTAGTTGAATCCGCTGAGCAGGCTTTTGAGGGGTGGCTCGTGTGCTTTTGCGGCAGCCTGTTTGACTCCTCTCAGCCGCGAAAGAACAAGCAAGTCTAGGCAATAAATCATCGCGATTAGCCAGTATGCTCCGCTAATGCCCAAAATCGGAATCAATAAGCCCCCAAACGCCGGACCAACAATGACCGTGAGTTCGGTCGCTACCGAGTTCATTGCGATCGCGTTCGTGAGGTCCTCTGGTTCAACGAGGTCGGGGATGAAGGCCTGACGGGTAGGATTGTCGAGCGCCCAAGTCAGACCACTGACTAGCGACAGACTCATTAAGTAACCGACTGTTAGCCAGCCCGTGGCGAGTAAGATCAGCATGGCTACCGAGATCAGACCACTTACGACAGAGGCAAGAATTAATAATTTTCGTCGATCGAGGCGGTCTGCTGCAACGCCCATCAAGGGCGCCAACAGATAGCCCGCCATTTTGCAGGCCGTCACAATCCCCACCATGAGAGCTGAATCGGTTAATTCGAGAGTGAGCCAACCAACCACCACGATATCGGCCCAGCGTGCGGTAGAGGACAGTAGAGTCGTAACCCAAAGCCGGCGAAAAGCCGGGTGACGCAGGGCACTGCGTTCAAAGATCTGCCTCAGGGAGCCTACTATTTTTATCATGATTGAGTTTAGCGCGATTGGTCACTGGGGTAATATTTCGGTTGCGCTGACATTTGAGATCCCGTCGCCTCAACAGGGGGCGGGCTGCACTCATTGAGGCGTCTGATCAACAACGAGTTTGAAAATGACGATTAAAAAAACGAAGCGCCCCCATATCTTGATCGCGGGCGGAGGGATAGGTGGCCTGACTGCGGCCTTAGCCTTGCTTAAGCGCGGCTTTGACGTTGATGTTTATGAACAAGCCTCTGAACTACGCGAGGTGGGTGCTGGTGTACAACTCAGTGCCAATGGGGCGCGTGTTTTGCACGAACTTGGTGTCTTGCCCGAGTTTCGTGACTTAGCCTGTGAGGCCGAGGGTAAAGAGATTCGCCTCTGGAACACCGGCCAAGCCTGGAAATTGTTTGAGGTGGGCCTTGAGTCTGTCGAGCGTTACGGTTTTGGTCATTATTTAACGTATCGGCCTGATCTATTGGCCGTGCTTGTTGATGGTGTGCGCCGTGAAAAACCAGATGCGATTCACCTCAATGCGCGTTGCACGGGCTTTGAGCAGTCCGCGCAGGGTGTGACGCTGCAATATGACACTGCTGGGCAGAGCCATACTGCTGTGGGCGATTGCTTGATCGGTGCGGATGGCGTGCATTCACGCATTCGCCACGGGCTGTTTGGCGACGACAATCCGGTCTACACCGGCATGCTCTCTTGGCGTGGGGTAGTGCCCATGGATCAGTTGCCAGCCCATATGCGCAGAATGGTCGGCACGAACTGGGTTGGCCCCGGCGGGCACGTCGTGCACTATCCCGTGCACCGTGGCGAATACATGAACTTCAACGGCATCATGGAAGTCGAAGGCTGGCAGGTCGAATCCTGGAGCGCGCAGGGTACGCACGAAGAGTGCCATGCAACGTTTGCCGGGTGGCATGACGACATTCACAGCATGATTAGGCTTTTTTCAAAGCCCTATAAGTGGGCGCTGATGGGGCGCGAGCCCTTGCCACAGTGGAGCGTCGGGCGTGTGAGTCTGTTGGGCGATGCTTGCCACTCAATGTTGCCCATGCTTGCACAGGGTGCTGTGATGTCGCTAGAAGATGGCGTTGTACTGGCCCGTGCGCTTGAGGCGGCAGGCGATGATGTAAAGCAGGGGCTCGAACGCTATCAACAGGCACGTATCGAACGCACTACCAAAGTTGTATTGGGTTCAGCCGAAAACGGTAAACGCTTTCAAAGTCGTACACTGGCAGATGCGGCGTCTGCAGAAGAATACGTGAACCGTGAATGGACCCCCGAAAAGGTTCGTGCGCGCTATCAGTGGCTGTACGAATACGATGTCACGACGGTACCGGTGTAAGAGTCAAGCCCTGTTGTGTGGCGAGATGTTTAATGTAAGGGTCTCGCATTGCTGTTTGGCGAGATGTTTGCTGCAAGGTGTAGATCACTCATAATTAGTTGAATAAGGACTGCTGCGATGACCGCTCGTTTCTATTACTCCCCACGTTCGTGTGCCTTGGCCAGCCATATTGTTCTTGAACACATTGGTGCTGATTTTGAAGCCATTCGTCTCGATTTTCAGGCAAATCAGCAACGCTCAGCCGAGTATCTGGCGATTAACGCGAAAGGGCGCGTGCCTGCTTTGGTGACCGAGCGCGGCGTGATCACCGAAACCCCTGCCATCTTGCTTTACCTAGCCCAAACCCATCCGCAAAGCGGCATGGCGCCCTTAGATGATCCGTTTGCACTGGCCGAATTACAGGCCGTAAATAGCTGGTTCTGTTCAACGGTACATGTGGCGCATGCGCACGGAACGCGCGGCGCGCGCTGGGCAGACGATGCCAGCGCCCTGCAAGCCATGAAAGCCAAAGTTGCGCAGAACATGACTGATTGTTTTGATTGGATTGAGCGCGAGCTACTGCGCGGACCGTGGGTAATGGGCAAGGATTTCAGCGTTGCAGACCCTTATCTCTTTACCCTCACGATCTGGTTGATGCAAAACGGGGTTGAGCTTGCACGCTTTCCGCGCGTAGCCGACCACTACCAACGGATGCTTGCTTTGCCTGCTGTACAAAAGATTGCGCCACTGCATAATCTTTAATGTTAGTTTTCGTGCTTCACACGAAAGGCCTGTTGTATGAAAAAGACTGACCTGTATAAAAATTTGGGCCTGAAAATTGACGGCAAACTCAAGCAAGCCGGTACGCCTGATCGTTTTGCAGCGGGCGGCGTGCTTGATCGCAAAGAGCAGCGCAAGATCGATCAAGAAAAAGGGCTGATCCCTTTTGCCGTCAAGCTCAATGCTGAGTTAGCGGGTGAGTTGCGTGGGCTTGCTGAGACTCGGGCAATCGGGATGAATGAGCTCATCGATGAGTTGTTGCGTAAAGGAATGGCTGCTTAGATAGGCGCAGGGCACAACCTAATATTGAAGTGTTCGAGTGCGCGTGATGGTGAAAAAAAAGGTATGTGATGTAAGGTCACGGTGAAGTGTTTTGATGATTCGATCATATAGCGTCAATGTGAAGTCTTTCGATGATTCGCTCATTTAATTTTTTAAAAACAAATACGAGACAAAAACATGAACTTATTTAATCTCAAAGGGCAAGTTGCCATCATTACCGGCTCATCGCGTGGCATCGGCAAAGCCATTGCCGAACGTATGGCTGAACACGGAGCCAAGGTGGTGATCTCGTCCCGTAAGGCACCAGCATGCCAGGAGGTGGTCGATGCTCTGAACGCGCGCCATGGCGCAAACACAGCGATTTCTGTGCCTGCCAATATTTCATCAAAGGCAGAGCTCGAAAATTTAGTGACTGTTGCAAAGCGTGAGTTTGGCAAGGTTGATATCTTGGTGTGTAACGCAGCTAGTAACCCGTATTACGGCCCGCAAGCCAATATTGCAGATGATCAGTTTCGTAAGATCTTAGATAACAACATCGTGGCGAACCATTGGTTGATTAGTTATGTCGTACCCGAGATGATGACTCGGCGGGCGGGTTCAATCATTATCGTGTCTTCGATCGGGGGGCTTAAGGGTTCGTCGGTGATCGGGGCCTATGGCATTAGTAAGGCTGCCGATATGCAGCTCGCACGTAATTTAGCGGTTGAATACGGCCCGCACAATATACGCGTCAATTGCATTGCGCCTGGGTTAGTGAAAACTGATTTTGCGCGTGCCTTGTGGGAAGACGAAGCCAATCTAGCCAAGCGTGTTTCGACCACGCCGTTGCGCCGAATTGGAGAGCCCGATGAAATCGCCGGCGCGGCTGTGTTTCTAGCCTCGCAGGCGGGTTCGTTTATGACGGGTCAGAGTTTGGTAATTGATGGCGGTGTGACGATTAGTTGATGCCCTAGTCGGCGCGTATGTTGTTGCTTTGCACCAGCGCGCGCCATTGTTTGATTTCGCCTTGCAAGAACGTTGTGAACTGTTCAGGGGTGTTGCCAACGGGTTCGATGCCCATTGACCCCATGCGAGCTTTGACGGCTGGGTCTTTGGTTGCCTCGTTTATAGCTTTTGCGAGTCGCTCAATAGAGGTCGCGGGCGTACCTTTGGCAACAAAGAAACCATTCCATTCGACAACCCTAAACCCCGGATAACCGAGCTCTTCAAATGTGGGTACCTCAGGGAGAGCCTCCATTCTGGCCGCACCTGTTGTACCTAAGGCGCGGAGCTTGCCAGATTTTAAATGTGGCAGAGCGGTGATTGGGTTTGAAAAATATCCGCCTAAGCGGCCTGCCAACACATCGGCAATGGCTTGCGCGCCACCTTTGTAAGGGACATGAGTCCATTTGATGCCGGCATCGCGCTGTAGCAACTCAGCTGCTAAATGCGCCGCTCCGCCAGCGCCATATGAGCCGTAGTCGAGCTTATCGGGGTTTGCTTTGGCAAAATCCACTAAGTCTTTTACGGTTTTAAAAGGGCTTGCGACGGGGACAACTAAAATCAGCGGCATATTGATCGCCTGCGAGACTGGGATCATGTCTTTAACGGGATCAAAGGGCAGGTTACGCATCACGGCATTCACTGCGTAAGGAAACGCATCAAAAAATACGGTGTAGCCATCGGCCGGCGCTTGCAACACAGCCATCGCCCCCACCACGCCGCTCGCACCAGGTCGATTTTCAATCACGATCGGTTGCCCCAAAATAACCGACATAGGCTGTGCAAGCATTCTTGAGTTTGTATCAGCGCCCCCACCTGGGGTATAGGGCACGACCAGACGAATAGGTTTGTCTGGATAGTTAGCTTGGGCTTTAGCTGCGCCGTGAATGCTTGAGAGTGCTAAGGCGATGCTGCACGCGATGAAGGCCAGCGATCGCGTGGGTTGGTTGAACTGACTAAGCTTGCCGACTTGACTGATAAAAGTAAATATTGACATGGTCGTCTCGGATATAGTAAATGATTGTCTTAGTGTCTTTTAGCGATGATAGAGACGATCTCGGGTAACAGTGACTGCGGATCGGCATCTTTGCATGCTTGTGTTAATGAGCTTTTTACGGCTTGCGCGATCGTATGATCGACTTTCATATCCTCGGCCATCTGGTTGTAATAACTCAAATCCTTCAAGCTATTGGCCAAACTGAAACGTAAGTTAGAGGTATCTTTGTTTGTCAGATAAGGTTTGAGTCGTTCGAGTGGAGCACCCCAACCGCCGCCCATGGCCAGTACGTCGACAAAGGTTTGGGGTGGGATGCCGGCTAGCTGAGCACAAGCGGCGGCCTCTGCCATGAGCGTGACCGAGCCCAGTGATACAAAATTGTGCAACAGCTTCATGCGATGCCCTGCGCCAACGGGCCCGACATGTACGATATTTTCTGCAAAACATTCTAAGAGCGGTTTGCATTGTTCGAACAGAGTAGGTTCTGCACCGACCAGCAAGTTCAGTCGCCCCTCGGCAGCCTCTTTAGGCGTGCGTGTCATGGCGGCGTCCATAAAATGGCATCCATAATCAGAGACGAATTTTGAAATGCGTTCAGTTGAGGCCGGGACAGCAGTTGAGCAGTCGATGACAATACTGTTAGGTTCGAGCCCCTGCAGCACACCTTGTTCACCGAAAAGAACCGCCTCGACTTGCGGCGTGCCGGTCACACACAGGATGACAATATTTGATTGCGCAGCGAGCTCTTTGGGAGTTTTGAAGGTAGTGGCGCCACCCGCAATTAAGGTATCAAGAGGCTGATTGCCCTCATGCTCAAGAACCGACAGCGCGTGACCGTGTTTGAGCAAGTTTGTTGCAATGCCATGGCCCATCATGCCAATGCCGATCATTCCGATTTTTTTCATTTGGTGTGCCTGCTTTGTTAAGGTAAAGAGCTGAGTTTGTGCAAAGTGTAGCCCCGAGTTGCGCTGCGCGTCAGGACTGTGTGCCTGACACTCTCGCTACCTTGACAATCAACTGGCGTAGCCATTGATGTCCTACATCATTTTGGCTGCGCTCATGCCAGTACGCTGCATATTTTATGCGGGGAAGGCGTATTGGCGGATCAACGATTTGCAGGCCGAGTTGTTCAGAAAATTTGATTGCCAGACTGTAAGGGATCATCGCGATCATGTCGGTTGAGCTAACGGCGTTGGCAACGGTTGCAAAGTTTTGCATTTGAAAAGACATAGATATATTTTTCCCTAATCCGCGTAACGTTTCATCAATCACGCGATTGGTTGTATTGCCTCGTGCGCCTAACGTGCGTGCGTGCGGAATAGATAAAAAATCTTGCAGCGTTAAATGTTCATTTATGCGTGGATGGTTGATTTTTGCGATGCAGACCATTTTATCTTGAAAGCATTGCAGCGAGCGTAGAGCAACGTTCGGGTGAGTTAGCCAAGCCAAGCGCAAATCAATTTCACCGTTTTCGAGTAATTCAAAAGATCGCTCTGGATTTGGTGCTTTGACTTCAAGTTGCACTTGGGGTGCAAGGTCCCTCATCTTGGTTAAAAGTTTAGGGATTAGTCTAAGTTCAACATGCTCAGGTGCGGTGATTACAAAAATACGCGTCGATTTTGACGCATCAAAGGCGGCCGGCATACTGGTTAGTGACTGGTATTCAATAAGCATGCTTCGCACGGAGCTTTCTATTTGCAGTGCGCGATTAGTCGGTGTCATTCGACGCCCAGACCTCAATAACAGAGGGTCGTGAAATAGTTCGCGCAGACGTGATAGCGCGAGGCTCACCGCCGGTTGGGTCATGTCTAAGCGCTCAGCGGTACTTGATACGCTGCGCTCGCTAATCAAGACAACAAATAGATTTAAAAGTTTGATATCAGCATTATTTAATATATTCATATTCTTATATATTTAAAATATCAAACAAAGTATATATTATCTTCTGGTTTACCCATAAACTTGTGCAGCTTTGACGCTTTGGACTGCAGAGAATAAATGAGTGCCAGTGGCGCTCAAAATAACGACGTCAACGGAGACACACAACATGCAAACAATAAAGCGTTGTTTTCTGATGCTAGCGGCTGGATTTGGAGTGGTACAGACGGACGCTGCGATGAGTCAGACGACTTACCCCGATCGGGCAATCAAGATGATTGTGGCTTGGCCGGCGGGCGGGGGCACAGATAATGTTGCTAGATTGGTTGCAAAATTCTTGAGTGAGAGGCTAAAGCAGCCAATCGTCGTTGAGAATAAATCTGGGGCGAGCGGCGTTATTGGGACGGAATATGCAGCGAGGGCTGTCCCAGACGGTTACACCATTCAATATACGGTGGCCGATTCGCATTCAATCAACCCTCATGTTTTTAAGAATGTATCTTTTGATGCATTGAAAGACTTTATTCCGGTCGCCGTTGTCGGGAGTATGCCTAACGTACTCGTGGCAAATAATTCAGTGCAAGCTAGCAACATGGCCGATTTTTTGAAACTCGCGCGCGTAGAACCTGATCGCTTCACTTATGCCTCTTGGGGAGTTGCTAGTGGAGCGCATATCCGCACAGAGGCATTCAACAAGGAGGCAAAAATTAAATTACGGCACATTCCCTATCAAGGATCGGGGCCCGCATCCGCGGCAATAGTCGGCCAACAGGTCGAGGTCATGATGGTGCCTCTGGGTTTGGCCTACGCCACAGCTAAGGCCGGCAAGGTAAAAATACTTGGTGTGGATACGCTTCAGCGGGTGGTTGAAGCCCCTGAGATTCCGACTTTCACTGAGATGGGTATCCCCGTGAGCTTGGCCTTTTGGCAAGGCATTTTGGTGCCGGCCAAAACGCCTGTTGA
>CAMEAW010000042.1 GCA_945911685.1 Bordetella parapertussis | reverse complement strand
TCCCATCCCGAACAGGACCGTGAAACACCTTAGCGCCGATGATAGTGGATGTACATCTGTGAAAGTAGGACATCGTCAAGCTCTTATACCCCAAACCCCCAAGTGTCATAAGCACTTGGGGGTTTGTCTTTGGACGACAGGTTTTATCGATGCGCTGCAATGGCGGTCTAGAGAATAAGCCGACTCAGGCAAAGTTTTTGCTCAAGTCGTCTTTACAAGATGCCAGCCTGCTTTAAAAGCTGTGCGGTTTCGAAAAGGGGTAATCCCATCACGCCGGTGTAGCTGCCTTCGAGCTGGCAGATATACTGCGCGGCCAAGCCTTGAATCCCGTAAGCGCCTGCCTTGCCGAAGGGTTCTTTGCTTGCGATGTACTGTTCGATATCGTGCGCAGACAGTGCGGTAAATGTAACCTTCGAAGTCGAAATCGCTTCCAAACGCTCTTGACGGCGACAAAGTACAACTGCGGTATGGACTAGATGGGTCTGGTTTGATAGCAAAGAGAGCGTTTTTCTTGCATCCTCTTGATCTACCGGTTTGCCCAGTACGCGATCACCTAACGCGACTGTTGTGTCAGCGGTCAGAGCGTACAAGGTTTGATCGAGGCCTTGCTGATCGTCATTGAGGCCTTGCGGACGGTCATCGATGGCTTGCTGATTATCGGGACACCACGCGTTTCTGCTTAGCCACTCAATACAGCGGTCTGCTTTGTCGTGTGCGGTACGCTGCACGTAGGCCAGCGGGCTTTCGTTGCGATGTCTTGGCTCGTCTTCACCAGGTGAGGCTGGCACATTTAAGATCAGATGATCGACGCCCAGTTGCTTTAAGAGTTCGCTTCGACGAGGGCTGGCCGAAGCAAGATATAGTTGTGCATGCATTTAATTATATCCGGGTATATATTATTAAAAACAATTAATCGATATTTGCTTTTTTAAATGAATTTAAAAATTATTTAACCTTAAAATCAAATGATAAAAATTAAAAAAATTATAAAGATAAGCAGATATTTTAATGTAAAATATCAAGATACTCGAATGCGTCAACGAAGAAAATCAATAAGATTAAATGCGATGATAAGGGTGATTGACCAAGATCGACCAGGCTCGATACAGTTGCTCGATAAGAACGACGCGTACTAAAGGATGTGGCATCGTCATGGACGACAGGCGGATCAAACCGGAGCATGAGGCTTTGAGCTCAGCATCCAAACCATCAGGTCCACCAATCAAGATCGCAAGGGGCTGACTATTGTTTTGCCAGCCTTGCACCACTTGCGAGAATTTTTCGGTTGAGAGATCTTTGCCGTGTTCGTCTAAGGCGATCCGCACGGCATATTCTGGGATGGCGCTTTGTATGCGTTTGGCTTCTGCCGCCATCATCTGCGCCGCGGTTTTACCGCTAGTTCTTGGCTCAGGTTTAATTTCTTTGAGTTGCAGCGACCAGTCGGCTGGTAGTCTTTTAGCGTAGTCATCCCAGGCCGTGTCGACCCAGGCTGGCATCTTGGCCCCCACAGCGATGATCGTTATTTTCATGGTCGCGGTGTGTGCGAAGCGCTAGTGGGTGAAATGCGCGTGGGCCGCGGCAGATACGAATCGAGCGTTATCTGTTCGAGCGAGCAGGGCGCGATGAACGGCTCGCCGCGCGCCGGCCTTCGGGCTCGTCGCGTGTGCCCATTGGATCGAAGGCGGTCTCACTTGAAGCCACGGCTGCGCGGGTTGACTCGGGTGACAGTTTTAACCGCACGGGTTTGCCGCCCCATACTTCTTCGAGGTTGTAATACGTGCGAATGGCAGGTTGCATGATGTGAATCACAATATCGCCGATATCGACCAGAACCCATTCGCCGGTGTCTTCACCCTCTGTCGCAATCACGGGGTTACCAATGCTGCGTGATTTATCGGCCACGCTATTGGCCAAAGCGCGGGTTTGGCGATTTGAGGTCGCCGAGGCGATGACAACCCGGTCAAACATGCTGGTCAGATGCTCGGTATTGAAGACCTTGATGTCTTGTGCTTTGACGTCTTCGAGTGCATCCACCACTGCGCGTTGCAGTTTTTGAATATCCATTATTTTGTTTGTTCCTGTCAGGCTGAGTGCTGCCGGTAAAGGCCATGCTCGGTGATGTACTGGCCTACAGCCTCGGGAATGAGGTCGCAGGTTGAGTCGCCTCGAGCGATCCGCTGACGGATTTCGTTGGCAGAGACATCAAGTGGATCAAAAGGAAGATGCACAAGATGCCGATTGTTTTGTGTCAACCAAGTGGCAAGCGCGGCGGGCGCTGCAAGATTAGAGCCAGGCCTCTGTGCCACAACAAGTTGAACTTTGTTTGCGATGATTGACCAATCACGCCAAGTACAAAAATTTTCAAGTTGATCGGCGCCAAGAATCCAAAAATACTCGTGGCCTTGGGGCAATAGTGCCAGTGTCTCAACTGTATAGGTGGGGCCAGTTCGGTCAATTTCAATGGGATTGACCTGTAAGCCCGTGGTGTTACCCACGGCCAGTTTGATCATCGCTAGGCGATGCGCTGGCGATGCTCCGAGGGGTGGGCGCTGCCAGGGTTGACCTGCTGGTATTAATTGGACCTCGTCGAGAGATAATGCGGCAAGCGCCGTTTGAGCCAGCACCAAGTGCGCGCTGTGCACGGGATCAAAGCTACCACCGAGTAAACCAATGCGCATCAGACCCAGTCTCGCGGGGTAAGGTATTGAGAAAGTGCCGCCTCAGCTGAGCCAGCTTGTGCTTGCCAGTTGTAACGCCACGCAGCCATCGGGGGCATCGAGAGCAGAATCGATTCGGTTCTGCCCCCCGATTGCAGGCCAAAAAGGGTGCCGCGGTCAAATACTAGATTGAATTCTACATAACGTCCACGCCTATAGGCCTGAAAGTCTCGCTCGCGCTCGCCAAAGGGGTGAGAACGTCGTTTTTCGACCAAAGGCAGGTAGGCGGGGATAAAGGCATTGCCCACCGAACGCATCAGGGCGAACGCTTGCTCAAACCCTGGTTCGCTCAAATCGTCAAAAAAGATCCCGCCGATACCGCGTGTTTCATTACGATGCTTCAGAAAAAAGTATTCGTCGCACCACTTTTTATAGCGCGGATAGGCATTTGGGTCGTGTGGTGCAAGCGCAGCTTGATTCACGCGATGAAAATGCCGGGCGTCGTCTTCAAACAGGTAATACGGGGTGAGATCCATCCCGCCGCCAAACCAAAAGACATCGGCTTGACCAGAGCCCTCGGGCGCTTTTGCCACAAACATTCGAACATTTAAATGTGTGGTGGGTATGTATGGATTACGCGGGTGCAGCACCATCGAGACGCCCATGGCTTCCCAGGGGCGACCGGCGACTTCAGGCCGATGCAACGTGGCCGATGGCGGGAGTGTTTTACCTTTAACGTGGCTAAACAATACGCCCGCACGCTCAAAGAGTTCAGCACCTTCAATTAACCGCGAAATTCCGCCACCGCCTTCTGCACGCGTCCACTCGTCTGTTAAGAACTGTTCGCCGCCTGTGTGCTCGAGTTCACTAACGATGCTGGCTTGTAACCCTAAAAGATAGGCGCGCACGGCAGCGATGTTGTCGTCAGACACAACTGCGATCGAGGTGGTTTTTTCGCTAACAGCTACGGTACTCGAGCTATCAGAACTCATGGGATCAGAGTGTATTGCCAGAGATGGCACTACATTAGAGTGTATCGGTTCAGGGGGTACCGAAGGCTTAAGTTCAGACACTGTTAGTTTTTTTCTAGTGCGCGCCAGCCAATATCTGTTCGATATTGAGCGCCATCAAAGTGAATAGATTTGACCACGTCGTAAGCGCGTTGTTGCGTGGCGCGAACGCTGTCGGCTAAGGCAGTAATGCATAGCACTCTGCCCCCCGAGGTTTGAAGCGCGCCATCCTTGAGTGCGGTGCCAGCGTGAAAGACCACGCAGTCAGGTTGCGAAGCAGGGATGCCTGTGATTGCATCGCCCAAGCGTGGGGTAGACGGATAATTTGCACTGGCCATCACCACACCAAGTGCTGTGCGAGGATCCCAGTCAACTTCAGCTTGGTTCAGTGTGCCAGCAACACCGTGCTCAAAGACGTCAAGTAAATCACTGCGTATGCGCATCAAGATCGGTTGGGTTTCGGGGTCCCCCAAGCGACAGTTGAACTCAAGCACCTTAATCGGGCGTGTGGCGTCGTCGCCATCCCCAATCATCAAACCCGCATACAGAAAGCCAGTAAAAGGGATACCGTCAGCTGTCATCCCCTCAATCGTTGGGGTGATGACTTCGCGCATGACGCGAGCATGGATGGCAGCACTCACCACAGGCGCGGGCGAATACGCACCCATGCCGCCAGTGTTAGGGCCTTGATCGGCGTCTTGCAGCCGCTTGTGGTCTTGGCTGGTGGCCAGAGGCAAAATATTTTTACCATCGCACAAAATAATGAAGCTAGCCTCTTCGCCGAGTAGACATTCTTCAATGACGACGCGTGCCCCCGCGGCGCCCAACGAACCATCGCCTAACATGGCATCGACTGCGTCGTGTGCTTCGCGCGCGGTTAGGGCAACAACAACCCCTTTACCTGCGGCCAGGCCATCGGCCTTAATCACAATTGGCGCACCTTGCGCCTCAATGTAGGCGTGCGCTGCGACGGGATCGGTGAATGTTTGGTGTGCCGCGGTGGGTATCTGATGACGCACCATAAACGCTTTGGCAAAATCTTTTGAGCTTTCGAGTTGCGCCGCTGCTTGGGTGGGCCCAAATATTTTTAAGCCTTGCGCCCGAAACGTATCCACTATGCCTAACGCAAGCGGCGCTTCGGGGCCGACAACGGTTAAGGCAATGCCTTCTTTTTTGGCAAAGTCAGCCAAGGCAGCGGGGTCGCTCAGTGCGACGTTTGTGCTGCGCGCCATCGTTGCGGTACCACCATTGCCAGGAGCGACAAAAACGTGCGCGACGCGCGGTGACTGCAAGAGCTTCCAGGCCAAGGCGTGTTCGCGGCCGCCAGAGCCAATGACTAACAGTTTCATCTGATTAGCCCTGTTCGTCCATCGAGGCGTTGGTGTAAACCTCTTGCACGTCGTCTAAACTTTCAAGCGCATCTAAAAGCTTTTGCATTTTGATTGCGTCGTCACCCGCTAGCTCAGTTTCGGTATTTGGTTTCATCACAATGTCGGCCATTTCGGGGGTGAGGCCTGCCTTTTCAAGTGCGTTGCGCACTGCAGCAAAACTTGTGGGCGAGCAAATCACCTCGATGACGCCTTCTTCGTCTGTTAAGACGTCATCCGCGCCAGCCTCGAGGGCGGCCTCCATCACCACATCTTCAGACGTGCCTGGTGCAAAGATAAACTGACCGCAGTGGGTAAACATAAAGGCGACCGAGCCTTCTTGCCCCATGTTGCCACCGTGTTTGGCGAAAGCGTGACGCACATCGGCGACCGTACGGGTACGGTTATCGGTCATGCAGTCAACCACGACCGCGACGCCACCAATGCCGTAACCCTCGTAGCGGATTTCGTCAAAGCTTGAGCCATCGGCCCCGCCTACACCTTTGGCGATTGCGCGTTGAACGTTGTCTTTGGGCATGTTGGCTGCGTTGGCTTTATCCCACACCATCCGCAGACGCGGGTTGGCATCCGGATCAGCGCCGCCGGCGCGCGCAGCCACGGTGATTTCGCGAATAATTTTGGTCCAGAGTTTTCCGCGTTTGGCATCCTGGCGACCTTTACGGTGCTGGATATTGGCCCATTTACTGTGTCCGGCCATGGTTTCCTGAAAATTGGATACGATAATTGTTTCATTTTACCTTGGCAGCGAGATAAACTCTTGGCTTCGGGGTTCAAGCATCGGTTTTAGCCTCAAACGCGATTTTTATACAGTCAGTCTCATTTTCAGGAGCACCCCATGAGCAATCTAGTCAAAGCCATTCAGATCGAAGAAAACGGTGGCCCCGAAGTCTTAAAGTTGGTCGAAATCGAAGTGCCTGCACCAGGTGAAAACGAGATCACCATCCGCCAGCACGCGGCGGGCCTGAACTTTATCGATATTTATTTTCGTACCGGGTTGTATAAAAGTGCCATGCCAACTGGCTTGGGCTTTGAGGGCGCAGGCGAAGTCATCGCTGTTGGTAAAAAAGCTGCCAAGCGCTTTAAAAAGGGCGATCGAGTAGCCTACGGCCAGAGCCCAATTGGCGCCTACGCACAGGCACGTAACGTGCCAGCCGCCCAAGTGGTGCATCTGCCTAAAGGTATCAGCTACGAAGAAGCCGCAGCCATGATGCTCAAAGGCCTCACGGTGCAATACCTGTTTCGCCAAACCTATCGTTTGCAAGGTGGTGAAACCATCTTGTTTCACGCAGCCGCTGGCGGTGTTGGCCTGATTGCCTGCCAATGGGCTAAAGCCTTGGGTGTGAAGCTGATTGGTACCGTTTCAAATCCAGAAAAAGCAGCATTGGCTAAAGCGCATGGTGCTTGGGCTGTGATCGACTACTCAAAAGAAAACGTCGTCGAGCGTGTACTTGAACTCACCAAGGGTAAAAAAGTGCCCGTGGTGTATGACGGCGTCGGTAAAGACACTTGGATGACTTCGCTCGACTGCTTGCAGCCGCGTGGTTTGATGGTCAGCTACGGCAACGCCTCTGGCGCGGTCGATGGCGTCAACCTCGGTATCTTGGCTGCAAAAGGTTCGCTATTTGTCACGCGGCCTTCGTTAGCTGCGCACGTTGGTACGCCCGAAAAAATGCAAGCTGCTGCCGACGAACTGTTTGGTCTGGTCTTGAAAAAGAAAATCAAGATGCGTATCGACCAACGTTATCCGCTTGAGCAAGCTGCTGAGGCACAAGCTGCGTTGGCCGCACGCAAAACGACTGGCGCGACGATCTTCACGCTTGAGTAAATCAAGTTGCGCGACAATGTCGCGCGGCCTGTGATCTAGAAAGTAAAAAGCCCTCTTGCAGTGATGCAAGAGGGCTTTTTAACGCAAGTGCGCTTAAGCTTTCGCTTCGTGGTGATAACGCGTCACGCGCTCGACTTCATTTTTTGATCCAAGCACTACGCTTACGCGTTGATGCAGCGTCGTTGGCTGAATATCTAAAATGCGTTGTTCGCCGTTGGTCGCCGCACCACCTGCCTGCTCAACCAACATACTCATCGGGTTGGCTTCGTACATTAAGCGCAGTTTGCCTGGCTTGTTGGGCTCGCGTGAATCCCAAGGGTACATAAAGATACCGCCGCGCGTCAGCAAACGATGCACGTCTGCCACCATCGAGGCAATCCAGCGCATATTAAAGTCTTTGTCGCGCGCACCTGTTTTGCCAGCCAACAGTTCGTCGACGTACTTGCGAACGGGTGGTGCCCAGTGGCGCATGTTCGACATGTTGATTGAAAATTCTTTGGTGTCTTCGGGGATCTGCATGTTCTCGCTAGTCATGATCCACGAACCCATCTCGCGATCAAGCGTAAAGCCCACCACACCCTGACCAATGGTTAAGACCAACATGGTTTGGGGGCCGTAGACCGCATAGCCTGCCACGACTTGCGTGCTGCCAGGCTGCAAGAAATCTTGCTCTGTGACCTCGCGACCAGAGGCCGATGCAGGGGCACGCAACACTGAAAAAATTGTGCCGATCGAGACGTTGACATCAATGTTTGACGAGCCATCCAGTGGATCAAACAATAATAAAAACTCGCCCTTAGGATAGCGATTAGGAATCAGGTGGATAGTTTCCATTTCTTCGGATGCCATCGCAGCTAAATGACCGCCCCATTCATTGGCCTCGAGCAAAACTTCGTTAGACATGACATCTAATTTTTTTTGTACTTCGCCCTGTACGTTCTCGCTTTCAAGGCTGCCTAACACGCCACCCAACGCGCCTTTGCTGACGGCATGGCTAATCGTTTTACAGGCACGCGAGACGATTTCGATTAACAGGCGAACCTCTGCGCTGAGCGCTTGGCTTGAGCGCTGCTGTTCAACAAGGTATTGGGTAAGTGTTTTACGTTTCATGTGGGGTTTAATTAACAATATCAGGTCAGGGTTAACGGAACGCTAATCACAAAGCTAGCGCCTTCGAAACAATCTCAAGTGTATTACGCGACAACCCTTTGTGTGTGGCCACGCGCTGCAATTGGACGCGCATCTGCGCTTGTACGCTTGGTATAAAACGGGCCCAGTGATCAAAGGCGCGTGCAAGGCGGGCAGCGATTTCAGGGTTGATGGCATCAAGCGCCAAAACTTGGTCGGCCCAAAAGCGATAGCCACTGCCATCTTCTGCGTGCAAGCCGCTGGGGTTGCCAAGGCAAAACATAAAGATCACAGCGCGTGCGCGATTGGGGTTGCGCAAGGTAAATGCTGGGTGCGCCATCAAGGCTTGAATTGTGGCGACAGTGGCTTTGGGCGAAGTTGCCTGAACGCCAAACCATTTGTCCACGACTAATGCATCGTGCTGCCAGGCTTCATAAAAACGAGCGATCACTTCCAGGGCTTTGGCGGGTGGCGCCTCGTGCACGATCGTTGAAAACGCTGCCATACGGTCGGTCATGTTAGTTGCTTGATCGAACTGCTGCAGCGCCTGCGCGTGCTGGTTCGGGCTCAGGGTTCCTGCCCCCGCTGCTAAAGACTCTGCACTAGCAAGCAAACCTTTTGCAGTGACTGTCAAAGGCTCTGCATCCGCCAACAGAGTCTCTGCGCCCGCCACTAAATAAGATAACGCCAAATTCTTTAAGGCGCGCCGCCCAGCAGGTAAGGGGGCTGGCGAGTAATCTCCGGGGGTAGACTGCGCCTCATAAACAGCTAGCAAGGCATTGCGGCAAGCGGCTCCTAGCGCGGTGCGCAAAGCACGTCGCGCGACCGACACCGCCAGCGGATCCATGGGTGTCGTGCGCTCAGTTAGCGTTTTTTCAGCAGGAAGGCTCAAGGCACGTGCCCGAAAACCCGAGTCAAGCGCTGGATCGTTTAAGGTGGCGGCCCAGGCGTTCAACACGATTGCATCCACCGTGCCGGTCGTGCCCGTCTGCCGCCATTGCTGCGCCATTTTCAAAATTTGACGCGAGGCGAGCTCTTGGCCAGCCTCCCAGCGCACAAAGGCGTTGGTATCGTGGGCGCTGAGTAAGGCTAAGTCTTGGTCTTGGTAGGTGTAGTCAATGATTACCGGCGCTGAAAAGTCACGCAGCAATGACGGCACCGGCAATGATGCTACGTCGTGAAGCACCCAAGTCTGACTGGCTTGTTTTAACTCAAGTAAAGCCTGGTGCAGGGTTTGGTCACCGACCGATTCAGGCAACCTCTTTTGTGTGGTTTGATCATGCAGCGTAAACGTTAAAGGTTTGCCTCTCTGGTCCAGCAAGCCGAATTTAACGGGGATGTGGAACGGTAACTTGTCGAGTCTGGTTTGCTTTTCGACGCCAACTGGCGCGCATGTTTGCGACAGCGTCAGCGTGCATTGTTGCAGCGCTTGATTGTAATTAAGTGTGACGTGAATCCGTGGCGTACCCGCCTGGCGATACCAACGTCTGAATATATCGAGGCTTACGCTATCCATACCCGTACTCGCTGTTTTGGCGCGGTTCGGTTCGGTGCTGTCGGGCTCTAGAGTACCCAGCGTTGATGATTTTTCTGGGGGGTGTTGCTGATACGCCCATTGCATTGCATCAACAAAATCGTCGCAGGTTACTGCCTGGCCATCGTGACGCCGAAAGTATTCATCCATGCCGGCGCGAAACGCTTGTTCACCTAGCAAGGTGTGCATCATACGAATAACTTCTGCACCTTTTTCGTACACGGTCGCCGTATAAAAATTGCCAATTTCTTGATAGCTTTCGGGCCGAATCGGATGCGCCATCGGGCCGCTGTCTTCAGAAAACTGAGCCCCTCGCAAACCCACAACATCATCAATCCGCTTAATCGCACGCGCGCTTGCCGCGGCGCGACTATCAAGCCCCCGCGCCATCATGTCAGCCGTAAATTCTTGATCGCGAAAGACCGTGAGCCCTTCTTTGAGGCTTAGCTGAAACCAGTCGCGGCACGTGACACGGTTGCCCGTCCAGTTATGAAAGTATTCGTGGCCAATGACAGCCTCAATCGCCTGGTAATTCGAATCGGTGGCCGTGTTGGGGTCGGCAAGCACGTAGGCCGCGTTGAAGACGTTTAAGCCTTTGTTCTCCATGGCTCCCATGTTGAAGTCGCGCGCCGCCACAATCATGAAGCGATCCAGATCAAGCTCTAAGCCAAAACGCACTTCGTCCCAGCGCAGTGAACGCTCAAGCGACTCCATCGCCCAACCCGTTTGCTCTTTTGTACCGGGGTCGCTGTACACCTGCAACAGAACTTCGCGACCGCTTGCTGTTTTGGTACGCTGCTCGCGGCAGTCGAAATCGCCGGCAACTAAGGCAAATAAATAACTCGGCTTGGCGAATGGATCGTGCCACTTCGCTTCTTGACGAGAGTCTTGAAGTGTTTTTGTAGAAATTAGATTGCCATTTGACAGCAGCAGGGGGTAGTCAGCGGGTTTTGCCCGCAACGTCACCTCGTAGGTTGACATCACATCAGGCCGGTCTGCAAACCAGCATATTTTTCGAAAGCCCTGCGCCTCGCATTGGGTGAACAGGCTATTGCCCGATACATACAGGCCCGCCATGCTGGTGTTGGTCGCAGGCGAGCACGTGCTAACAATCAGCAAGGTGGCTTCATCTGGCATGCCATGGATTGTCAGCGTTTCTTCAGTGATTGTGTATCGTGCGCGATCGAGCAACTCTCCGTTTAGGTGCGCACTGACAAGCGTTAGCGCTTGACCGTCAAGCACGAGATCTGCGGCAAAAGGTACGTCTGACCGCCGTATAACGGTCAATTCTGCCCTGACGGTCGTGCATTCGGCCTGTAGATCAAATTCTAGTAAAACAGTCGGAATCGAAAACGGAAAGGGCAAATAATCTTGCCGACGAATGGTTGAACCGGTGTCTGTACGCATGAACGGGGTTCCAAATCTGGCTGACGTCGCGGTGAGCGTACGTGATGGTTTGTGCAGGGTTTAAGGCTTTGGCTCCCATTGTAGGGGCGTCACAAAGAAAAAACTCCTAATCTGTCCTATGATAAGCAGCTAATAGATTATTTAATTCAAAAATATTTTCGTGAGACTTCGCCATGACACAACTTGAAGTGCGTCCCTTATCGAGGGCAGTGGGTGCAGAGATTTTGGGCATTAACTTGCTTGAGCCCGTGAGCGACGCGCAAATTGCAGAAATCCGCAAGATCTGGTTGCAAAACAGCGTCGTATTTTTTCGCGAGCAGCCGCTCGAGCCCGGTGCGTTTCAAGCGTTTGCCCGGCGCTTTGGCGAGATTATTGAATATCCCTTTGTCAAAGGTTTGCCTGATTTTCCACTGATCGTGCCTGTTTTAAAGTTGCCACACGAAACGCACAATTTTGGTGGCGTCTGGCACACAGACACTACGTACTTACAAGAACCACCCATGGCGACCATGCTGATTGCGCGCGAATTACCGCCGGTCGGCGGTGATACGCTCTTTGCTAGCAACTACGCGGCTTTTGAGGGGCTTTCGCCTGCATTGCAAGACACCTTGCGCACGCTGACGGGGGTGAATTCTTCGGCTAAGGCTGCGGTGACCCACTCGCGTGAAGATCGACTCGCCGACTCGGCCACCGATAAAGGCCGCTCTGAGTTGAACTCCGAGCACCCCGTGGTGCGTACGCATCCAGAGACCGGGCGCGAGGCACTTTACGTCAATCCTGGGCACACTGTGCGTTTTGCGGGTTGGACTGAAGACGAAAGCGCGCCACTTTTAAACTATTTGTTTGAACAGCAGGTCAAGCCCGAATATACCTGCCGATTTGTTTGGCGCCCCGGCTCAATTGCTTTTTGGGATAATCGCTGCGCTTTGCATAATCCAATCAATGATTATCACGGTCATAAGCGATTATTGCACCGTATTACTTTAAAGGGTGATAAGCCTACATAATATCGACCACGTGTTTCGTAGATTGACCGGGGCCGCTATTTTTAATTGCAGTAGTCTTTATATATTTTTGGAGAATCACACATGTTGATGATGAGTAAAAAATTCGGGTATTATTTATTAGCAATGATGGCCAGTGCATGTGTGATCGGTACCGCCAGTGCTCAAGTGCCACAAGCTTTAGCGGGTAAGCAAATTAGAATTATTGTGCCTCAAACCGCTGGTGGGGCCTCAGACGCGATCGCTCGCATCATGGGCCAAGAAGTTTCTAAGCGTTGGGGGATTCCGGTCGTAGTTGAAAATCGCCCCGGCGCGGGCGGTAATATCGGTAGCGATACCGTCGCTAAATCGACCCCAGATGGCACGACTTGGCTGATGAGTTACTCGGGTACCCACGCGATTAATCCTGCGTTGTACCAAAACATGCCCTTTGACACAGTCAAAGACTTGGTGCCCTTGGGTTCTTTGGCCACCTTGCCCTTTGTTTTGGTGGTGAGCCCAAGTTTACCGGCCAATAATATTGCTGAATATGTTGCCTACGCAAAAGCCAATCCAGGAAAAATTAATATTGCTTCGTCGGGTAATGGCTCGGTCGCACATTTATTAGATACGATGTTTGATGCTGCGGCTGGTATTAAAACCACACACGTGCCCTACAAGGGCATTGCCCCCGCATTGACCGATGTGATGAGCGGGCAAGTGCAGGGTACATTTGCGAGCGCCCCCTCGGTCATGGGGCAGATTAAAAGTGGCGCAGTCAAAGCTCTGGCAGCCTCGGCCACTAAGCGCTCTGAGGCCTTGCCAAATTTGCCCACCTTTGGTGAAGCAGGTTATCCCGCGCTTGGGCTAGATTCGTGGTTTGCTTTTTTTGCACCAACCGCCACGCCACTCGCCTTGCGCCAACAGATTCATACTGAAATAAATAATATTTTGGCCGATCAGGCAGTCATTACCCAATTTGCCTCAAAAGGCGCCTCGACCATGCCCATGGCTTTAGTCGAGTTTCAAAAGCTTGTGGATAACGACCTTCAGCAATGGGGCAAAGCCGTGCGTGATTCTGGCGCGAAAATAGATTAATAGAATCGAATAGATAAAAATAAAGCCGACTCATTCAAAAGTCGGCTTTATTCTTGGCGGCGAATGCAGGTAACAGCGCTGTCTTTTAATTTAATGTGCTGCCAACCTGCACTCGCGTCCTTAGATTAAAAATTGTTGGCGAGGTTGGCCATTTTTCTCGGCCTCAACGACCCATAAGGGCGCTTTACCGCGGCCGGTCCAGGTGGCGCCGCTAGCGGGGTGGCGATACTTGGGCGCCACAGGCTTTTTGACACCAGTGGCCTTCGCGCTTTTGGCGGGGCGGCCGGTCTTGGCAGTGCTTTTAACCTTGCCATACGCAGCGGCCAGCTCATCCGGCGAAATGTCGTATTCTTTCATGGTGCGAACCAAGCTGTTAATCACCGGTTTGCGGCTTTTAGTTTGCAAAACGAGTGCTTGCTTTTGCAGTCTTTCAATTTCTTTATTAATTTTTGCTTGCAGTGTTGCGTAATTTTGGCGTGCCATATATTGATGACCTTTTTTAGAAGATGTCTTAAAGATAATGCATACGGTACTAGTCCGATGCCCACAAAGAGGTGCGCATGCTAAATATTGAGGCGTGTTTTTAATTATTCACCCAACTTTTAGTTTATACCTTTTTTATATTTTTTTCATCGTGAATACCACTTACATTCATTTTTCGGCGTTGAAGATCGATGCTTGCGGTATCAAAATTAAAATGTCTGACGATTAATGATCAATTGGTCAACATTCAAATGCGATGTAAATAAGTGAATGATTGTCAGTGCGGTGAAGCGAGTGATATCCTGAGTTAAGCGCGGGTATATTATTTTATTAATAGCCCCAACAAAATGATTGATTGTTTTGAGCCCTTGGTCGAACACCCTGATTTGGAATATCCATGAAAGCCCCCTTAAAAGTTGCCGCGGTACAAATGGTGTCAGCAGCCTCGTTAAATCAAAATCTCGATGCGGCGGCAAGGTTAATTGCGCAGGCGGCCCAAGAGGGTGCGCAACTCGTTGGTTTGCCTGAATATTTTTGTTTATTTGGTCGTAAAGAGACCGATAAGTTAGACATCGCCGAGCAGCCCGGCACCGGCCCGATTCAAACGTTTTTGTCCGATACCGCCCGCGAGCACAATATCTGGTTGTCCTGTGGCAGCATGCCCTTGGTGTCCTCGGACCCTGCTCGTGTCTTAAATACACAACTTATTTTTGACCCGACCGGTAAACAAATTGCGCGTTACGACAAAATTCATTTGTTTGGATTTACGCGTGGTACCGAAAGTTATGACGAATCGCGGGGCATTTTGGCAGGCGACACCATTTGCCGAGTAGACACCCCAGAGATTAATCTGGGTTTATCCATTTGCTACGACCTGCGTTTTCCTGAGTTATATCGTGCGCTGGGTGAAGTGGATTTAATTTTGGTGCCCTCGGCGTTTACCTACACAACAGGTCGTGCGCACTGGGAGATCCTTTTGCGCGCGAGGGCCATTGAAAATCAGTGCTATGTGTTGGCGCCTGCCCAAGGCGGTACCCACGAGAACGGTCGCCGCACTTGGGGGCACTCAATCCTGATTGATCCTTGGGGTGAGGTTTTATCGGTTTTACCCGAGCATGAGGGGGTGGTAAGCGGTACGATAGACCCTGTGCGTTTAGCTGAGGTGCGGCAGTCTTTGCCAGCGCTCGCTCATCGCAAACTTTTCACCTAATCATAAGTTGATTCATGAAACTGACTGACCCCGCTATTGTTTCGCTTGCTACAGCAAAAAGCTTGCTGCTCGACCCTTGGGGTTTGTCCGAAAATGACATGGCCCGTGCGATTGGCGAGATTTTTACCCATAAGGTTGACTACGCCGATTTGTATTTTCAATATACGCGCAGCGAAGGCTGGAGCCTCGAAGAAGGTATCGTAAAAACCGGTAGCTTTTCGATTTCGCAAGGCGTAGGGGTGCGCGCGGTCGCGGGCGAAAAAACTGCCTTCGCTTACTCTGACACGCTTTCACCCGACGCCTTGTTATCGTCAGCGCGTGCGGTTAAAAGTATCGCGCGCCAGGGTGCGGGTAAAGCAAAAGTGCGCACCGGCGACGACACGCGTCATGGTCAGAGTTTGTACGCGCCAGTTGACCCCTTGTCCACCATGAGCGCGCCTGAAAAAGTGGGCTTGCTCGAGCGTATTGAAAAAATGGCGCGCGCACGTGATCCACACGTGGCGCAGGTCATGGCTAGTTTAGGTATGGAGTACGACGTCATCATGGTGGCGGGCAGCGATGGCCGCTTAACCGCCGATGTGCGCCCGCTGGTGCGTTTGTCACTGACCGTTGTGGTCGAGCGTAACGGTCGACGCGAGACCGGCCATGCGGGCGGCGGTGGTCGTACGGGCTTGGGTTATTTTTCTGACGAAACCTTGACCCAATACGTCGAGCAAGCTGTTCACGAAGCCATGATTAATCTTGACGCGCAGGCCGCACCCGCCGGAGAAATGACCGTTGTGTTGGCCGCCGGCTGGCCCGGCATTTTGTTGCACGAAGCGGTTGGCCACGGGCTTGAGGGTGATTTCAATCGCAAAGGGTCAAGCGTCTTTAGTGGTCGTATCGGGCAGCGCGTGGCCTCAAAAGGCGTCACGGTGGTCGACGACGGCACCATCGAAGGGCGTCGCGGTTCGTTGAACGTAGATGATGAGGGTAACCCGACGCAACGCAATGTGCTGATCGAAGATGGGATTTTGCGCGGCTACATGCAAGACACCTTGAACTCAAGGTTAATGAAAACCGCCCCGACCGGAAACGGCCGACGTGAGTCGTTTGCGCATCTGCCTATGCCACGCATGACCAACACCTTTATGCTGTCGGGCAAAACACCGCCTGAAGAAATCATTGCGTCTGTTAAAAAAGGCATTTACGCTGCCAACTTTGGCGGTGGGCAAGTTGATATTACAAGCGGTAAGTTTGTGTTTTCAACGTCTGAAGCCTACATGATTGAAAATGGTCGTATTACCCATCCTGTAAAGGGTGCGACTTTGATTGGTAGTGGCCCCGAAGCCATGAACCGCGTCAGCATGATCGGTAACAACATGAAGCTCGATAGCGGCGTAGGTACCTGCGGTAAAGAAGGTCAAAGCGTGCCGGTAGGGGTAGGGATGCCAACCATTAAGATGGAAGGGCTGACCGTGGGTGGAACCGCTTAAGCATCAGTTTAATTTTTAATATTTTTTGCACCAGGAGTACGTTTTGTCACACAATACCGATGATCTTCGCATTCGCGAGATGAAAGAACTTGCGCCACCTTCGCACACAATGCGAGAGCACCCTTGCACACCCGAGGTGTCATCGATTGTTTTTGAATCGCGTCAGGCGATTCACCGCATTTTGCACGGCATGGATGATCGCTTAGTCGTAGTGATTGGCCCGTGCTCGATTCACGATACTGCGGCAGCCCTTGATTACGCCAAGCGCCTGAAGGTCGAGCGCGCTCGTTTTAAAGGTGAGCTCGAAGTTGTGATGCGCGTCTATTTTGAAAAGCCTCGCACCACGGTGGGCTGGAAAGGTCTGATCAACGACCCTGATATGGACGGCAGTTTTAATATCAACAAGGGTCTCAAAACCGCGCGTGGCTTGCTGCTTGAAATCAATCAGCTGGGCTTGCCCGCTGGTTGCGAGTTTCTTGACATGATTACCCCTCAGTACATCGCTGATTTGGTGTCTTGGGGCGCGATTGGTGCCCGCACCACTGAAAGTCAGGTACATCGCGAGTTGGCCTCGGGCCTGTCGTGCCCGGTGGGTTTTAAAAATGGTACCGACGGCAATGTCAAGATCGCAGTCGACGCCATGAAATCTGCATCGGCACCGCATCACTTTTTATCGGTCACGAAAGGCGGGCACTCTGCGATTGTGTCCACCACGGGTAACGAAGATTGCCACGTAATTTTGCGTGGTGGTAAAGCACCCAATTACGATGTAGATAGCGTGCAGGCAGCATGCGCTGAAATGGCCAAGGCTGGGCTCGCTCAACGCATTATGGTAGATGCCAGTCATGCCAACAGCAATAAAAAACCAGAAAATCAACCTGCAGTTTGCGACGAGGTCGCCGTACAAATCGCTCAAGGCGATCAGCGTATTTTTGGTTTGATGGTTGAAAGCAATCTGGTGGCCGGCCGGCAGGATATTATCGAAGGTCAAACCTTGGTCTACGGTCAAAGCGTGACCGATGGTTGCATCGACTGGCAAAGTTCAGTGGGCGTGCTTGAACGCCTGGCAGAATCTGTACGCGCCCGTCGTCGTACCGTGTTAACCACCGGGCAATAAACGCTGTTGAAGCGATCGCGCGCTCAGCGCGCGTGATTGCACCGCCACTTTTTTTGAGAGCAGGTCAATGAACGCTTTGCACACCCCCCAAACATTAAAGCGCCCTTTACCGCCCGAGATGATCGCGGCGCTAAAAGGGCAGTTTGCCGAGCGCTTCTCGATGGCCAATGCGGTGCGCGATCATCACGGCAAAGATGAGTCGCCGTTTCCGTCGATGTTGCCCGATGGTGTTGTGTTTGCGCAAAGCACTGAAGATGTCGTTGCTGTGGTCAAGCTCTGTGGCCAATACAAGATCCCTTTGATTCCCTATGGGGCAGGGTCTTCGCTTGAGGGGCACATTCTGGCGATTCAAGGCGGCATCAGTCTTGATCTGACGGCTATGAATAAAATCGTGTCGTTAAACACCGAAGATCAAACCGTGACCGTTCAGGCGGGTTTGACTCGCAAGCAACTGAATGAACAAATCCGCGATACGGGTTTATTTTTTCCGATTGATCCAGGCGCGGATGCCTCGCTTGGTGGGATGTCGGCGACGCGCGCTTCAGGGACCAATGCTGTGCGTTATGGCACCATGCGCGAAAACGTTGTGTCGCTGACTGTGGTGACAGCCGACGGCAAAGTGATTCGCACTGCACGCCGCGCCCGCAAGTCTTCAGCGGGTTACGACTTGACGCGCATCTTTGTGGGCAGCGAGGGCACGCTTGGCGTGATTACCGAAGTGACCGTTAAGTTGTATCCGCAACCCGAGGCGGTCTCGGCTGCAGTCTGTAATTTTTCGACGGTGCACGAGGCGGTGCAGTGTGTGATCCAAACGATTCAACTGGGTGTGCCGGTTGCGCGTGTTGAGTTGATGGATGCCGCAGCAGTCATTGCTGGCAACCGTTACAGCAAACTCACCCTGCGCGAAACTCCCTTACTGCTGTTTGAATTTCACGGCTCAGAGGCCAGCGTAAAAGAGCAGGCGCAAACCGTGCAAGAGCTCGCCAAAGATTGCGGCGGGATGGATTTTGAGTGGGCTGAACGCCCCGAAGATCGCAACCGACTCTGGACCGCACGCCACAACGCCTACTTTGCGGGCTTGCAGTTACGCCCTGGCTGCAAGTCAAATACCACTGACGTGTGCGTGCCACTATCGCGCTTAGCCGAAAGCATTGAACTGGCAACGCAAGAGTTAGCCAAGGCAAGCTTTCCGAGCACAATCGTAGGCCACGTAGGCGATGGTAATTTTCATGTGCTGATGCTGCTTGACCCTGACAACCAAGCCGAGTGGGATGAATCTGAAAGAATCAACCACGCGCTTGTGACCCAAGCCATTGACGCTGACGGCACCTGTACGGGTGAGCATGGCATCGGTTTGCACAAGATGCAGTTCATGGTGCACGAGCACGGCGAAGATGCCCTAGATTTAATGCGGTCCTTAAAGATGGCGTTCGACCCTCAAAACATACTGAACCCAGGCAAAATCATCGAGCCCAAAGCTCAGTTGTAGGAAAAAAAATGAACGCAGTTTCAGAGCAAGCGATCTCAGCAGTCTCAGGGCCAGAGGCCGCGGTCGTCGTGCAAGCATTATTACAAGTCTTGCCCGCGCACTGCGTGCTCAGTCGCAGTGAGGACACGCGCCCTTACGAGTGCGATGGGTTGTCGTTGTATCGCTCGGTACCGATGGCTGTCGTATTGCCCGAAACCGAGGCTCAGGTTCAAGCCGTGCTTAAAACCTGCCAACGCTTGAATGTGCCTGTTGTGGCGCGCGGTGCGGGCACAGGCTTGTCAGGCGGCGCAATGCCACACGCGCAAGGTGTGTTGTTGGGCTTGGCAAAATTTAATCGCATCAAACATATTGACCACGCGGCTGCGATTGCTGTGGTTGAACCCGGCGTACGCAACCTCGCGGTGTCTGAGGCGGTGAGCCCCTTTGGCCTGTATTACGCCCCAGATCCCTCTAGTCAAATTGCCTGTTCGATTGGCGGCAACGTCGCTGAAAACTCAGGCGGTGTGCATTGCCTAAAGTATGGCCTCACCGTGCACAACGTGCTCAAGGTGCGGATGGTCAGCATGAGTGGCGAAATCATCGAGCTCGGTTCACTCGCCCCCGACAGTGCAGGTCCTGAATTATTGTCGGTATTTGTAGGCTCTGAAGGTATGCTGGGCGTCGTCACCGAAGTCACCTTGCGCCTAACACCCAAGCCCGCGCTTGCCAGAGTTGTTATGGCCAGCTTCGACGATGTCGAAAAAGCCAGCCAGGCGGTGGCGCAAATCATTGCCGCCGGTATTATCCCAGCGGGCCTTGAGATGATGGATAAGCAAGCCACCCAAATGGTCGAGCCTTTTGTCAAAGCAGGGTACGACACCGAGGCTGAGGCGATCTTGCTGTGTGAGTCAGATGGTACGGTCGACGAAGTTGCTGACGAAATCATCCGGATGCAGCAGGTGTTTGAAAAAGCCGGCGCCACGCGCTTGCAAGTGTCGCAAACAGAGTCAGAGCGTTTACGCTTTTGGGCTGGGCGTAAAAATGCCTTTCCGGCAGCAGGCCGAGTCTCGCCAGATTACTACTGCATGGATGGCACCATTCCACGTCGCCACTTGGGTCGCGTCTTAAACGCGATTAAAGACATGGAAAAACAATTCAATATGCGATGCGCCAATGTCTTTCACGCAGGTGATGGCAATTTGCACCCCTTGATTTTGTTTGATTCAAATTTCCCTGACGAAGTCCGTCGCGCCGAAGACTTTGGTGCTGCAATCCTTGAGTTATGTGTCGAAGTGGGGGGCACCATCACGGGTGAGCACGGCGTAGGCATGGAAAAAATCAATCAAATGTGCGTTCAGTTTTCGCGCGAAGAGCTTGACGCTTTTACCGCAGTTAAACGTGCCTTTGATCCCGATGGGTTGCTGAACCCTGAGAAGGTCATCCCGACACTCAGGCGTTGCGCCGAGTACGGCAAAATGCATGTGCATGGCGGCGCACTCGCGTTTCCTGAGCTTCCACGCTTTTAGGCCATGATGGACCATGTGATCGCCCAGTTGTGCGAGCAGGTGCTAGACGCTGCGCAGCAACAACACACCATCCTGATTGAAGGTGGTGGCACTAAAAACTTTTATGGCAATCATGCGCTAAA
>CAMEAW010000041.1 GCA_945911685.1 Bordetella parapertussis | reverse complement strand
TCCCATCCCGAACAGGACCGTGAAACACCTTAGCGCCGATGATAGTGGATGTACATCTGTGAAAGTAGGACATCGTCAAGCTCTTATACCCCAAACCCCCAAGTGTCATAAGCACTTGGGGGTTTGTCTTTGGACGACAGGTTTTATCGTAAGCACGGCTTTGCTGTGGCAAAGTAGTTGCCGAGCTGGGCGAGTTTTGAGGGTGAGCCGGGCTAGGGGAAACCATTGAATACGACGGAAACTTAGCCCATTATCTATGGTCTAAGGTAAGATGAAACTCACTCGCATTACGGAGCTTTAATCATGATCGATCCTTCGCCTCCAACAACCCCCACATCGTCTGTGCCAGGCACCACGATAGATTTAAAGATGCTGACACACATCGCGTACGGGCTATTCGCCATAGGTATTTTGTCGATGGGTATGTTTGGTGCGGCCGCCGTGGCCGCCGTTATCTTGTTATTTATCAAAAGAGCCGATGCGGCAGGCACGATCTACGCCATGCACTTTGACTGGATGCTCTATACCTTTTGGTGGGGTGCGCTTTGGTTTGCGGTGAGCGCGTTGGCAACCTTGGTGCATATTGGTTGGGTTGGCGTGGCCGGCACCGGTATCTGGGTGATCTATCGTTTAATCAAGGGCTGGCTCGCACTCTATGAGTCACGCACAGTTATCTAGCTGAAACTATAAAAAAGGGAGAAGACACGTGAGTATCTTCTCCCCTTTTTACCAACTTACGCCCTAAGGCAGTAAGACCGGTTTACTTCAAGTGACCGCTGATGATCTTGGTCAATTCGAACATCGAGACTTGTGCTTTACCAAACAAAGGCTTGAGTTTGTCATCGGCATTGATGTTGCGACGATTTTTAGCGTCTTGCAAATCATGCTTTTTGATGTAGACCCAAATCTTTTTGGTGACTTCTGTGCGTGGCACTGGAGTCGCACCAATCACGGCAGCCAACACCGCGCTAGGTGTCATCGGCTTCATGAAAGCAGCATTTGGCTTGCGAGCAACTTTCTTTGCAGTAACCTTTTTAGCAGGCGCTTTTTTCGCGACGACTTTCTTTGCAACGACTTTTTTAGCAGGTGCTTTTTTTGCAGCAACTTTCTTAACTGCAACTTTCTTGACGGCAGGTTTTGCAGCTACTTTTTTAACCGCTACTTTTTTGGCAGCAGGTTTTTTAGCAGCGGCTTTCTTTGCAGCAGGCTTCTTGGCAGTGGCCATGTGATTTCTCCTAGAGAGATAAATTAATGTGCACAACGAGCGCAGCATACCGTGTCTGCACAGAATAGACAAAGATTTTTGCGGTTTCTACTATGAAAAAGCAATAAATGTCGCAAATTTGCTCTAGAGGTAAACTATTTCCTCCGAATAAAGCCCGCATGGACTGAATCATGTACCCACGCTCTCCGCTAGCATCTATACACAAATTTCATCAAGAATTAACGGCTTTGCGTAGGGATTTACATGCGAATCCAGAGCTTGGCTTCCAAGAGATCCGTACCGCGAGCATCGTCGCGGGGGCTCTTGAAGCGCTAGGTATTGAGGTGCATCGTGGGGTGGGTCACACAGGAGTGGTTGGTGTTATCCGTGGGCAACGCCATGACTCGGGCCGTTCGATTGGGATACGGGCTGATATGGACGCCTTGCCGATCACAGAAGAGGGCGCAGCGCAGTATTGCTCGACAGTGCCAGGATTGATGCACGCCTGTGGCCACGATGGCCATACTGCGATTTTGCTTGGCGCAGCCAAATATCTCGCCCAAAGTCGCACTTTCAACGGCACTGCCGTACTCATTTTTCAGCCGGCTGAAGAGGGCTTAGGCGGGGCAAAGGCCATGCTAGATGACGGTCTGTTCGAGCGATTTCCGTGTGACGCAATCTACGCTTTGCATAACTGGCCTGCGCTGCCGGCAGGTACGATCGGGATCAATCCGGGGCCAATGATGGCCGCGTCAGATCGCTGGGAAGTCACGATAGAAGGGCGTGGGGGCCACGGCGCGCATCCCTACCAAACTATCGATCCGATTATTGTCGCCGCACAAATCGTGACGGCGCTGCAGACGATCGTGTCACGTAACGTCCACCCCGTCGAGGCGGCAGTCATTTCTGTCGGTCATATTCATGCGGGCAGCGCGAATGCGCCAAGTGTGATCCCTGGCAGGGCCTTGTTAGTGGGCACGGTCAGAACCTTCAGCGACACTGTTCAGCAAATCGTCGAGTCACGCATGCGTGCGGTCATCAGTTCGGTGGCGCATGCCTTTGGTGCCACGGCCGAACTCAAATATCATCGCTCTTACCCGGCCACCATCAACGCGGCAGTACATGCCAACTTTGTTGCAGACGTGGCAACAGACCTTTTCGGTGCCGAACACGTTGTGCGCGATTTGATCCCCTCAATGGGTTCTGAAGATTTTTCGTATATGTTGCAAAAAAAGCCCGGCGCATATTTTCGGCTCGGGCAAGGGGGGGCCGAACAGGGCCGCCTTTTGCATAATGCAAACTTTGACTTTAACGATGCTGTGATCCCAGTGGGTTCGGCAATGTTTGCCGCACTCGTCGAGCGCAGCATGCCACTTGAGACCTAACATGCCAACAAACACCATTACTCTGACCCGCCCAGACGACTGGCACATTCATTTGCGCGATGGTGAGGCCATGCAGGCCATCGTAGGACACACCGCAAAGCAGTTTGCACGCGCAGTCATCATGCCCAATTTAAAGCCGCCTGTGACCACTGTATCGCTTGCGCAGGCCTATCGCGGTCGAATCGAAGCGGCGCTCGATGCCTGCGGTATCCCGAGGGCCAGCTTTACCCCGCTGATGACTTTATATCTTACCGATAAAACTGCGCCAGACGAAATTGCGCGCGCGCATGAGGCTGAAGACTTAGTCGCAGTGAAGCTGTATCCGGCCGGGGCTACCACCAATTCAGATGCGGGGGTCACTGACTTGCTTGGCAAGTGCTCAAAGGTGCTCGAGATGATGCAGCGCGTGGGCATGCCACTTTTGATGCACGGCGAGGTCACAGATCCAGAGGTCGATGTGTTTGATCGCGAGGCGCTGTTTATCGATCGGGTGATGATCCCCTTGCGTAAGAGTTTTCCTGCGCTCAAGGTTGTGTTTGAACATCTCACGACGAAGGATGGAGTGGATTATGTGCGTGACTCGTCGGGGCCCATTGCCGCGACCATCACGGCGCAGCATCTGCTCTATAACCGCAACGAGATTTTCAAAGGCGGTATCCGCCCGCACTTTTACTGCCTGCCGATTTTGAAGCGTGAGGTGCATCGTCAAGCTTTGGTCGATGCTGCAACCAGCGACAGCCCACGTTTCTTTTTGGGAAGCGATAGTGCGCCGCATGCAAAAGGCTTAAAAGAAAATGAATGCGGCTGCGCCGGTTGCTATACCGCCGTGCATGCGCTTGAGCTCTACGCCACCGCTTTTGAGAAGGCAAATAAAATCGACCGTCTTGAGGCCTTTGCCAGTTTTAGAGGGCCTGATTTTTATGGCTTGCCGCGCAATAAGGGCAGCGTGACTTTGACGCGTGAGCCGTACGTCGTGCCGCTAGAGGTGCCTTATGGCACTGAGACGCTGGTGCCTCTGGCTGCCGGCGAGACTTTGCCTTGGCGAATGCTGTAACGCAGACTACTGGTTGCGCGCCTCTAGCGCCTCCCAGCGTTCAAACTTTTTGATCAACAACGATTCAAGTTCGGACATCCGTGCTTGAATCGTTGCAAGCTTGGCAGAGTCGTTTGTGTACAGTTCGCTGTTGCCAAGTTCAATGACTAGCTGCGCCTGCTCTTGCTCAATGGCATGAATTTCGGCAGGCAGCTGCCCAAGCTCTTTGGTTTCCCAGGGCGTCATTTTTGCGCCCTTTGCTTTGCTGGCGCCCTTTGCCGCCGTAGCCGTGCTTGTTGGTTGCGTGGGCGAGGAATTCGCACTGGTCGCTTGGCTATTAGGTGCGGCGCGATTGGGAGCACCTGTCGCTGTCAGCTTCTCAGCGACAGAGGTTTTTTTTGGCGCAGCCGCTGCCGTCAGCTTTTCAATTGCAGAGGCCTTTTGGGGCGTTGTGCGCTGGCGCTCCCAGTCGCCAAATCCGCCAACGTAATCCTTCCAGCCGCCATTGCCTTCGCTGGCAATGGTTTGTGTGACGACGTTATCCAAAAAGGTTCGATCATGGCTAACGAGCAACACCGTGCCGGGGTAGTCTTGTAGTAGCTCTTCGAGTAGCTCGAGTGTTTCGATATCAAGATCGTTGGTGGGCTCGTCGAGAACCAAGATGTTGGCAGGGCGTGCAAATAAACGCGCCAATAATAAGCGCGCCCGCTCGCCGCCTGACAGACTCTTGACCGGAGATTGCGCCCGCGCAGGCGCGAACAAAAAGTCACCAAGGTAACTCATGACATGCTTGCGATTACCGCCGATTTCAATCCACTCGCTTCCGGGGTTGATGACGTCGGCAAGCGTTGCGTTTTCATCCAACTGGCTACGCATCTGATCAAAGTACGCCACGCTTAAATTGGTGCCTAGTTTGATCGTGCCCGTATCGGCTTGCAGGGTACCCAGGATCAGTTTGAGTAGCGTTGTTTTACCGGCACCATTTGGGCCGATGAAACCGATGCGATCGCCGCGCATGATGATCGTCGAATAATCTTTCACGACGCAATGGTCGCCAAACGATTTGTTGACGTGTTCAAGTTCTGCCACCAATTTGCCTGAGCGTTGTCCCGCATCAACTGCGAGTTGAACATTGCCTTGACGCTCGCGTCTTGCAACGCGCTCAACACGCAATTGTTCAAGCCGCCTGACGCGACCCTCATTGCGCGTGCGCCTGGCCTCAACGCCCTTGCGAATCCAAATCTCTTCTTGTGCCAGCATTTTGTCAAAGCGCGCGTTTTCAAGACGCTGTGATTCAAGCCATTGCGCTTTGCGCACTTGCCAGTCAGAAAAGTTTCCTGGAAAGCTTAGTAACTTGCCGCGATCGAGCTCGACGATGCGCGTCGCGATTGAATCTAGAAAACGTCGATCATGCGTGATGATGATCGCACTGCCTGACCATTGCTTAAGCGTTGTTTCAAGCCAGTTGATGCCATCGAGATCCAAGTGGTTGGTGGGCTCGTCTAGCAGCAAAAGCGTAGGTTGATTTGCCATCGCGCTAATGAGCGCAACACGCTTGCGCATGCCGCCAGACAGTGTTCCGACGATGGCCTCTGGTGGTAAACCGAGCTTGTCAATCAAGGCCAGCACGCGTGGGCCTCGTTGCCAGTCTTCGTTATCTGGGTCATATTCGCCCATTACGGTCTGCTCGATCGTCAGGGTTTCATCGAGGACGGGCTCTTGTTCAACTGTAGCGACTCTGACATGCCCCGCCACGGTGATCGCACCATCATCGGGTTCAGTGCGCCCGTCGAGCAGGCGAAGTAGCGAAGACTTACCTGCGCCGTTTCGTCCGATTAAACCAATGCGTTCGTCGGATTGAATCGTGAGATCTGCGCCGTCTAGTAAAGGGTGATGGCCATAGGCAAGGTGTACGGCACTGAGTGAGATTAAAGCGATAGCCATGAGTGAGACTGTATGCACGCCAGGCGCGCGGTTGATTCGTTAGACCGCTATTGTCGCAGGACATGGGATTTACTGTTTGTTGATACCCAAAGCTGTTAGGGGATTGGGCCGTACAATGCACAGGCAAGACAGACTGGGCAATCGCGGTGCCTTCGGGCAGCGAGGAAGGTCCGGACTCCATAGGGCAGGATAACGGTTAACGACCGTCCGGTCAGGTGTTGGCGCAAGCGAACAAGGGGCTGAGGACTAGGGCCACAGAGACGAGTCTGTATTGGGGGTGTGCTCTTGGGTGCACTCTGTCACGGTGTTGCCGTGATGCTGAAGCTGCTTGTCAGCTCTAACAATGCAGGGTGAAACGCGGCAACCTCTATCCGGAGCAACACCAAATAGGCATGCGTGTGACCTTGTGTCACGACGGGCGGCTCGCTCAAGTATGCGGGTAGGTGGCTAGAGCATGCCAGCAATGGCACGCCAAGAGGAATGATTGCCAGCCTAAGCAATTAGGCATACAGAATCCGGCCTATAGGTCTGTCTTGCACTTTTTATCCAACTTTTCTCAATAATCGCTCCAAATCGCGCAAATAGCTCCTTGGCGCATAGGGTAATCCCTTGTTGGCTGTATCACAAACGACTTTTAATTAAGCTTGCAATCCTTTGATTTATTTGAGTATTAAGCTTTAGACTAAATTTCAAATAATGCGCTAACCCCTTGTTCCTATTGAAAAAAACTCAATTCACGCTTGACCGAGCCTAACCATTCGCTTAAAGTGGTGAAAAGTAGGTTTTTGTGTATTTAAGTGGGGTAATTCGGTGTTTCAAGGCAGCAGTGCTCTCACGCTTGATGCGAAAGGTCGGATCAATGTTCCGACTCGGCATCGCGACGCTCTGATCGAGCAGGCGAAGGGCTGCCTCACACTCACCCGCCATCCAGATGGATGCCTTTTGGTGTACCCCCGCCCCGAATGGGAAACCAAGCGCGAGCAAATCGCCGCTTTTCCAATGTCAGCGCGCGCGCTTCAGCGCTTACTGCTCGGTAACGCGCAAGACGTAGAGCTTGATGGTTCGGGTCGAATACTTGTAGCACCTGAACTGCGCACGGCCGCTGGGTTTACGCGCGATGTGATGTTGCTGGGGATGGGCGCGCACTTTGAGTTGTGGGATGCCGCGGCATTGGCGCGCCGCGAGGCCGCTGATTTGTCGCAAGGCATGGGTGATGTTTTAAACCAGTTTTCGTTTTAAGCCGTGACCGAGTTTGCCCACCGGCCCGTATTGCTCGAGCCGACAATCGAGGCCTTGGTCGTAGCTGATTATGGAAAGCGCGACGTGTTGTCTGAAGACTGCGTCGCTGAGCAAGGCCGTCGCTTGTCGGGTGTGTATGTTGATGCAACGTTTGGCCGAGGTGGCCATTCAAAAGCGCTGCTGGCCAGGCTGAACGCCGATGCAAGGCTGGTGGTGTTTGACAAGGATCCTCAAGCGATTGAGGTAGCAAGGCAGTTGGCCCAAACGGATCATCGCGTTTCGGTGATTCATGAGGCGTTTGGCGATATGCGCGAGGCGTTGTTGGCCTTACGGATAGACACCATTGACGGCGTGATGTTAGATCTGGGGGTTTCGTCGCCGCAGATTGATGATGCAGGGCGTGGATTTTCGTTCATGCGGGATGGCCCGCTTGATATGAGGATGGACACCACGCGAGGTGAGACAGCTGCGCAGTGGTTAGCGCAGGCCAGTATTCAAGAGATGCAGGAGGTCATAGTCAACTATGGCGAAGAACGGTTTGCTTTTCAGATTGCAAAGGCGATTGATGCTCGCCGCGCAGAACGTCCGCTCAACACCACGCTCGAGCTCGCCGAGCTCGTGTCAAGTGTCGTCCGTACGCGCGAAAAGGGTCAACACCCGGCTACACGCACCTTTCAGGCTTTACGGATTTACCTCAATCGTGAACTTCAAGAACTCGAGAACGCCCTCCAGGCAGCTCTGAATTTATTAAAAACAGGCGGACGTATGGCCGTGATTAGCTTCCACTCGCTGGAAGATCGCGTTGTCAAGCAGTTCATTACCGCGGCTTCGAAACCTGAAGCCGCGTACGCCCGCCTCCCTCTGCGTGAAAGCGAAATGCCTCAGCCGGTATTGCTGGCGCTGGCGCGTGTCCTGCCGACCCATAACGAGATTAGAGAAAATACGCGCTCGCGCTCGGCCGTTTTGCGGGTTGCCGAACGCACGTCAACGGCCTTGGGTACGCAAGGCGCAGCCGCTTACTCGCCGGCGCCCAAGCGGGTGGTCAGGCGTGGCAAAAAAGGGGCGCACTGATGGGGCGCCTGTGCATTCTGGTGGCCGGTGTGTTGATGATCTCGGCGATCTCGCTCGTGACCGCGCGCTACCAGGCGCGGCAGCTTTACGTTGAGCTCGATCGCTCAAGAACGCAGGCGCTGAACTTTGATATTGAATGGCGACAGTTGCAGCTTGATCGTGCCGAGCAAGCACGTAATGCAAACGTTGATAAGCTGGCTCGCGAGCAACTAAAAATGACCTCGATTGTGCCTGATCGCACAATTTATATTAATCAGTCTGCTTCAAGCGCGACCCAAAGGGGCGAGAAATGAAGCGGCTGCCCTTTTTCGATAACCCCGTGCTGCGCGTGCACTATCCGCTTTGGCGCGGCCGCTTAGTATTGAGCTTGTTGGGGTTGGCCTTCTTGGCCTTGGCTCTGCGTGCGTTATATCTGCAGGGCATCACGACTGAATTTTTACAGCAGCGTGGCGAGCGTATCTACGAAAGCACGCTGACCTTGCACGCCAGTCGTGGCAAGATTCTAGATCGTAACGGCGTCGTCCTTGCGGCAAGCGTGCCCGCCCGATCCATCGCGATTCGTCCAAAAGATACCAGAGAGGCCTCCCCCAAAAAGCTCCAACAACTTGCTGAATTGCTTGAATTTTCCCCTGATGAATTGCGTAAAAAAATTGCTGACGAAAAACCCTTTGTATATTTAAAGCGTCAGGTACCCCTTGAGATCGCGCAAAAAGTCACTGACTTACGCATTCCGGGGTTGATCCAGCAACCAGACAATCGCCGCTTGTATCCTGAAAGCGAAGTCATGGCCAACGTCGTTGGCTTTAATAACGTAGAAGATCGCGGCCAAGAGGGTGTTGAGTATCTGTTTGACGAGCAGCTTTCGGGGCAAGCTGGCAGTCGTCGCATTATGAGAGACCGATTGGGCCGTACGATCGAAAGCGTGGGGGCCGTTGACTTTCCGGTAGACGGTCAAAATATTAAGTTGTCGCTCGATACGCGTATTCAGTACCAGGTCTACCGTGCGCTGCAAGAGGCGATGGTGACCAACAAGGCCAAGGGTGCAGCTGCAGTGGTGATTGATGTGAAGACGGGTGAGATCCTAGCGCTGGGCAATATGCCCACCTACGATCCCAATCGTCGCGAATCGTTTCGCGGCGGTAATCTTCGCAACCAGGCGCTCACTGATACGTTTGAACCCGGCTCGATCATGAAGCCGTTTACCGTTGGCCTTGCACTCGAGCTCAAGCGCATTACCCCTGCGACCTCCTTCAACACGGGTAACGGTAAGTTCAATTATCAGGGCGCCACCATCAGCGATGTGAGTGCGAACGGCACGCTTGACCCGGCGGGTGTGTTGCTGAAGTCAAGCAATATCGGGATGACGCTGATTTCAGAAAAACTACAGTCGCGAGAAATGTGGACTCGGTTTAACGAGCTTGGGCTTGGGCAAGTTCCACAGACCGGGTTTCCAGGTGCGGCAGCCGGGCGACTCAGGCCCTACGAACGTTGGCGTCTAATTGAAAAAGCCACCATGTCATACGGCTACGGGTTATCGGTTTCGCTTTTGCAGGTAGCGCGCGCCTACACTGTGTTTGCCCGCGAAGGGGACATGGTTGGCTTGTCTTTGGTCAAGCGCGAGGATCAAGCCACGACTACCCCAATCTACCCACCCGAGGTCGCGCAAAAAATTCGTATGTGGCTTGAGGCTGCGGCTGGACCGGAAGGCGCGAAAGCGGCACAAGTGCAAGGCTATCGCGTCGCAGGAAAGAGCGGTACCGCACGTAAGATCGTAGATGGTAAATACAGCACAAGTCGCTATCGTGGCTCGTTTGTAGGTTTCGCGCCGGTATCGGATCCGCGTATTGTGGTGGCAGTCACCATCGATGAGCCACAATCTGGCGTGTATTACGGCGGCAAGGTCGCAGCCCCAGTCTTTGCTACGATTGTTGGTGGTGCCTTACGTACGATGAACGTGCAACCCGATACGGCGCTCGACTTGGCTGTTGCCGCGGTTGGTAGGGGCTCGCGATGACACATGCGGTGCTGCTAGATGCCCATATATCCACAGAGGACCTGGTGGCATTGCTACGCAGCACGATTGAGTGCGGCGTCCACTTGCAGGCCGACTCACGAGACGTGCGCGCAGGCGACGTGTTCGTGGCGTGCCCAGGCCTCACCCGCGATGGCAAGCATTTCATCGCTGCAGCGATCAAGCAGGGGGCTGCCGCAGTTCTCGTGCATGTTGAGTCGGCGGCGCAATGGCAAGCGGCAGATTTCAGCGTGCCCGTGTTGGGGCTGACTGACTTAAAAGAGCGTCTCGGCGCACTTGCCGATCGTTGGTATGACCAGCCTTCGGCGCATCTGAAAGTCATGGCGGTGACCGGAACCAATGGCAAAACGAGTTGTGTGCAATGGCTGACCGATGCGCTGCAGTCGGCTGGCCACGCAGCCGGAGCGCTTGGCACCTTGGGAGTACGCTTTCCGGATGGATCGGTACGTGCAGGTACGCTCACGACCCCGGATGTCATTTCGGTTCACCGAAGCTTGGCGGCGTTACGAGAGGCCGGTGCGCAGTATGTCTCGCTTGAGGCCTCATCCATTGGTCTAGAGCAAGGGCGGCTTGCCGGCGTGCGTATTTTTGCGGCTGGGTTCACAAATCTTTCGCGCGATCATCTCGATTATCACCACACCATGCAGGCGTATGCCGCTGCTAAGGCCCGTCTGTTTGCCTGGCCGGAGCTTCAGGCGGCGGTGCTTAATGGCGACGATGCGTTTAGCGCGAGCCTAGCTTCAAGCATCGCTTGCCCGATCGTCATGTATGGCCTAGAGCCCGATCGCAATTCGAGCGTTGTCTCACTGTGTGCAGAGCGCTTGGCCAACACACCGCACGGTGCGGCTTGGGTATTGCATGCGAAGAGCGAGCAGGTCGCCATTGAAACGAAACTGCATGGCTGGCACAATATTTCAAATCTGTTATGCGTAGCGGGTTTGCTTAAAGCGCTTGATTGGTCGTTGGTTGAGATTGCCGCCAGCTTTGCCAAGCTCGCACCTGTTGACGGACGGCTCCAAACGGTCGACCCCATTCTGACTGATCTCGCTGTACCGACGGTTTTAGTTGACTATGCCCATACTCCAGATGCGCTGACACGCGCCTTAGAGGTCGCGCGCGAGTTGGTGCAGGCACGCGGCGCGCAGGTTTGGTGCGTGATGGGTTGCGGCGGTAACCGTGACGCGGGTAAACGCCCGTTGATGGGTGAAGTAGCGCAGCGATTGGCCGATCGATTCATTGTGACGAGTGACAACCCGCGCGATGAAAACCCACAGGCCATCATTGCCCAGATCGTTGCAGCGTTGCCTGCTGTTCGCACCAATGTGAGGATTGAGCCAGACCGGGCCCAGGCCATTTTGATGGCTGTCTTGGGTGCGGCGCCAAACGATCTAGTGCTCATTGCAGGCAAAGGTCACGAAACGTATCAAGAGATCGCTGGCCAGCGCGTTCCTTTCGATGATCGCCAATGGGCGCAAGCTGCATTGTTATTGAAACAGCACCGCACGATTCAAACTGATTCGCGTCGTCTCGAAGTCGGCTCAATATTTTTAGCCATTAAGGGCGACCACTTTGATGGTCACGACTACCTTGAGCACATTCAGGCGGCGGGCGCCTGCGCAGCCATCGTTGAGGCGATCCGGCCTGTGCCTGGCTTAGCGCAAATTGCCTTGGGCGATACCCGTGCCGCGCTGCTGCAGCTCGGGCGTGCCTGGCGCCGGCAGTTTGCCATCCCTATGATTGCGGTGACGGGCAGTAATGGCAAAACGACCACCAAAGAAATGATTTCTTCCATTCTGGCCGCTTGGCTGGGTGAGACCCACCGGTTAGCAACCGTTGGCAATCTGAATAATGAGTTAGGTGTGCCTTTGACTCTGCTGCGCTTGCGCCACGAGCATCAAGCAGCCGTGATTGAGTTGGGCATGAATCATCCGGGTGAAATCGCCATCTTGGCTCAGCTGACTGAGCCTACAGTGGCGTTAGTCAATAACGCTCAGCGCGAACATCAAGAGTTCATGGTGAACGTTGAGGCGGTGGCGCGTGAAAACGCCGCAGTCTATGCCGCCTTGATGCCTGAGGGTGTAAAAGTATTTCCGGTGGCAGACACCTTTTCTCAGCTATGGCTCGAGCTGGCGAGCGAGCGCACTAGCCTACGCTTTGGCATGAGTGAACACGCTGAAGTTTGGGCCAGTGATGTACACACTGATGCCCTAGGCACTAGCTTCACCGTTCATACGCCGGCAGGCGAAGGCCGCGTGGCGCTGTCGGTGCCGGGCGCGCACAACGTGCTCAATGCGCTGGCGGCGGCAACCTGTGCCGTAGCTGCGGCAGTGCCAATGCGAGCAATCGAACAAGGCCTTGCTGCCTTTCACGCGGTTTCAGGTCGTATGCAACCGCATCGCCTGGCCAAGGGCGTGATGCTGATTGATGACTCTTACAACGCCAATCCAGACTCGGTACGCGCAGCGATTGACGTGCTCGCCTCTTTGCCGGCTCCGCGTGTACTTGTACTCGGTGATATGGGCGAGGTGGGCGATAACGGCCCTGCGATGCATGAAGAGGTTGGTGCCTACGCACGCGAGCGTGGTATCAACCACTTGTTGACGCTTGGGCAGGCAACGCGTCTCAGCGCAACCGCGTTTGGCACGCAAGCAATCATTTGCGAGACGCACGAAGAGGCAAGCGACTGGATCGCGCAGCACACGGCAAAAAGTGTACTTATTAAAGGTTCGCGCTTCATGCGTATGGAAAAAATTGTGCGTACTTGCCTTGAGCAGATTGAGGGAACTGACAAAGACGTGGTGAAACATGCTGTTTGAACTCTTCGGTTGGTTGGCAGAGCACTACGCACGCGGTTTTGCGGTCTTTGAATACATCACGTTGCGCGCCGTGTTGGCGTGCGCGACGTCGCTGTTGATCGGGTTGATCGCCGGTCCGAGTGTGATTCGCAAACTCACGGCGCTCAAAATTGGCCAGACTGTGCGCAGTTATGGGCCCGAAACCCATTTAGTCAAAACGGGTACGCCCACCATGGGCGGCGCGCTAATTTTGATTTCGATTGCGGTCAGTACTCTGTTGTGGGCTGACTTGCGTAACCGCTATGTGTGGGTGGTATTGTTGGTGACGCTTGGCTTTGGCTTGGTGGGTTGGGTGGATGACTATCGCAAAGTCGTTTATCGCGATCCCGAGGGAATGCCGGCACGTCAGAAATTCTTTTGGCAGGCCTTGATCGGTGCCGCAGCCTCGCTGTACCTGATGTTGGCGATCTCGGCGCCTAGTTCTGCGAATCTGTGGACGGTGGCGACAGACTGGGTGACGAGTGGCTTTTCTGTCACGCTCCCCGCCCGAGCCGACCTGATTGTGCCCTTCTTCAAAACCTTTAGTTACCCCCTCGGCGCGCTAGGTTTTGTGGCGGTCAGTTGGTGCGTGATTGTGGGCACCAGCAATGCGGTCAATCTGACCGATGGGCTCGATGGCTTGGCAATCATGCCCACGGTGATGGTCGGTTCAGCCTTAGGCGTGTTTGCTTATGTGGTCGGACGTGTCGACTACTCACGCTATTTGTTGTTTCCATATGTGCCGGGTGCCGGCGAGTTGATGGTGCTCTGCGCAGCGCTTGCGGGTGCCGGCTTAGCATTTTTATGGTTTAACGCGTATCCCGCACAGGTATTTATGGGCGACGTCGGCGCTTTGGCGCTCGGTGGCATGCTAGGAACCATTGCGATCATCGTGCGCCAAGAAATCGTACTGTTCATCATGGGTGGCGTGTTTGTGGTTGAAACGCTGTCCGTGATGTTGCAGGTGTCGTGGTTTAAATATACGCGGTACCGCTATGGGCAGGGGCAACGTATTTTAAAAATGGCGCCGCTGCACCACCACTTTGAAGTCGGCGGCTGGAAAGAAACACAAGTCGTGGTGCGGTTTTGGATCATCAGCATGATGCTGGTGTTGATTGGTTTAGCTTCACTGAAGATTCGATGAACGAAACAGTTTCACCCTCTGCACTGCCTGCGCTGGTCCTGATTGTTGGGCTCGGCGAGACGGGTGTCGCTGCAGCGCGCTGGTGCGCGCGCAACGGTGCCGCTGTGCGGGTGGCTGATACGCGGCTGTCCCCAGTCGGGCTTGAGGCGTTGACCCAGACAGTAGATGTCGCCACGCTTGACTTGCATCTCGGTTGCGATGTGTTTGAGGCTGCGCTACTCGAGGGCGTGGGCGCTCTGGTATTAAGCCCTGGTCTGGCGCCTGGCTTGTCGCCTGTCAAAGAGTTGCTCGAGCAGGCTGCAGTCGCCGGCATTGAAGTCATCGGTGAAATTGAATTGTTCGCACGTGCCTTGCAGCAACTGCAGGAGGAACAGCAATACGCGCCGCGCGTCTTGGGTGTGACGGGCACGAACGGCAAGACAACCGTCACTGCGCTGACTCGTCACATGTTGTCAGCCGCGGGCATCAGCACACGTGCCGCCGGCAACATCAGCCCCGCTGCGCTTGACGCCTTGATGGATGCCCTAGATACCAACACGCTGCCCGATGTATGGGTACTTGAGTTATCCAGCTTTCAACTCGAAACAACACACAGCCTGCGCTTGACCGCAGCCGTTGTGCTCAACGTCACGCAAGATCACCTAGATTGGCATGGCAACATGCAGGCATACGGGCAGGCAAAAGCCCGTATTTACGACATGACGGATTTGGCGCTCGTCAATCGTGATGACGCAACGGTGATGACCATGTGCCCGTCACTACCCGCTCTAAATGTTCGCAGTTTTGGCCGCGATACGCCCATGTTAACGGGCGACTTTGGGCTTGAAAGTAGCCACGATGTTTGTTGGCTCACTACCGCCGAGGTAACCGAGTTTGACGACGACTTGCCAGCGCCCCTTAAGCGTAAAAAGAATGCGCCCTCTCCTGAGCGCGCCCCGGGCCGCATCGTACGCCTGATGCCAATGGATGCTTTGGGGTTGCGTGGCCTGCATAATGCACTTAACACGCAAGCGGCGTTATTGCTAGCCCGCGCGGCTGGCGCTGGCCTCGGTGCCACACTGCGTGCAGCGGGCGATTACATCGGCGAACCGCATCGCATGGAGTTTGTCCGCAGTGTGCGCGGCATTGATTTTTTTAACGATAGCAAAGGGACCAACGTCGGAGCGACGGTGGCTGGCTTAGAGGGGTTAGGGCGACGCTCAGTGTTGATTGCTGGCGGCGCGGGCAAGGGTCAGGATTTTTCGCCATTGGTGTCCGTGGTAGCGCGCAATGTGCGTGCGGTCGTGCTGATCGGGCAAGACGCGCGCCTGCTGTCAGATACGCTTGCCGCAACCGGGGTGCCGTGCCTGCTAGCTGATACGTTACCGCAGGCCGTTGAGTTGGCTTTTGCGCAAGCCCACGAGGGCGACGCTGTTGTGCTCTCGCCAGCTTGTGCCAGCTTGGATATGTTTCGCAACTACGGACATCGTGGCCAGGTCTTTGTAGACGCTGCGCATGCGCTTGCGCTCGATCAGGGAGAGGTGGCATGAGCCTCTTTGCTGACTTAACCAATAGTGTGAACGCAGTGCGACCCACTCGCACCACGATGCGTAACTATGATTTGCCGCTCGTTGTGGCCACAAGCTTGTTGGTCGCAATCGGTATTTTGATGGTGTATTCAGCGGCAATTGCGCTGGCAGATGGTCCGAAGTATGCCAATTACGGGCGCTATTTTTTCGTATTGCGCCAAACGCTTTATGTTGGTTTGGGGCTGTTTGTCGCAGCCTTTGTGTTGACGGTGCCGATTCAGGCCTGGCAACGTGTGACGATGTGGTTGTTCATTTTTACGACGATATTGCTGATCGCGGTATTGATCCCAGGGATAGGCCGAAAGGTAAATGGCGCCATGCGTTGGCTGCCCGTCGGCCCCGTGACGTTTCAGCCTTCTGAGTTGATGAAGCTTGCCGCTTTGTTATTTACGGCCGACTACACGATACGTAAGCAAGGTCAAATGCACAGTACCTTGCGCGGCTTTTTACCGATCGCGGTAGCGTTAGCCGTGGTGGCAGGGCTCTTGCTTAAAGAGCCTGATCTGGGTGCGGTGATTGTCATCATCGCGATTTCAATGGGAATCTTGTTTTTAGGTGGAATCAACGCGCATATATTTTCAGGTATTGCTCTGGTCTTGACTGCTGGCTTTGCACTCGCAATCTATCTGTCACCCTTCAGAACACGGCGAATCTTCGCCTACTTAGATCCCTGGGCGCCCGAGAATCTAGTGAAAGACTCTTATCAGCTTTCGCATTCGTTGGTGGCGATTGGCCGAGGCCAATGGACCGGTGTTGGTCTTGGTGGGAGCGTCGAAAAGCTGCACTATTTGCCTGAAGCGCACACCGATTTCATCATGGCAGTGATCGGCGAAGAGCTTGGGTTTGTCGGCATTTTGTTGATGATTACTTTGTTTGGTGTCTTAGTCCATCGTTGTGTTGAAATTGGACGTCAGGCGATTGCCATGGAGCGCCCCTTTGGGGGGCTAGTAGCACAAGGGGTCGGCATCTGGTTCGGTGTTCAGTCCTTTATCAATATTGGCGTTTGCTTGGGATTGCTCCCCACCAAGGGCCTGACCTTGCCACTGGTCAGTTATGGTGGCACCGGCATCGTGATGAATCTATGCGCGATCGCGATTGTGCTCAGAGTGGACTTTGAAAATCGCAACATGATGCGAGGAGTCCGCACATGACCGCGCGCGCTCCAGTGGTGTTGATCATGGCGGGTGGTACTGGCGGACACATCATGCCCGGCCTGGCCGTTGCTGAAGTTTTGCGTGCGCGTGGCTGGACGATTTGTTGGTTGGGCAACCCCGACAAAATGGAAGGCAAGCTGGTGCCTGCCGCGGGCTACACGCTGACAGCGCTACGGTTTACTGGCTTTCGCGGCAAAGGTATGTTGGCAAAGCTCAAAGCGCCTTTCTTATTGTTAAGCGCGCTATTGCAAGCGTGGCAACAATTTTCAATCATTCGTCCAAATGTTGTTCTAGGAATGGGCGGGTATGTGGCGTTTCCTGGCGGCGTGATCAGTGCCTTGCGCGCGACGCCTCTGGTGTTGCATGAACAAAATGCGATTGCAGGGATGGCCAATCGGTGGCTGGCGCGTATTGCGCAACGCGTGTTGACTGGATTTCCTGGGGCCTTAGAAAAGGCTGAAGTCGTTGGCAATCCGGTCCGGCACGATGTTGCTGCGCTGGCACCGCCTGAGCAGCGCTATGCGCAGCGCTCTGGAAGCTTGCGTTTGCTGGTACTTGGCGGCAGTCTAGGCGCGACGGCTCTGAACGCACTCCTTCCACAGGCACTCGCCAAGATTGCACCCGAGCAGCGTCCCGACGTAGTTCACCAAGCCGGTACGCAGCACTTAGACACTTTGTTAGAGGCGTACGCACAGTCTGGCGTCAGTGCACGCTGCGTGCCGTTTATTGAAAATATCGCAGAGGCGCTCTCTGAGACTGACTTATTAATTTGCCGAGCGGGTGCGATGACAGTTGCTGAAGTTGCAGTAGCTGGTGTCGCCGCGCTCTTCGTCCCTTACCCCTATGCCGTAGACGATCATCAGTCGGCCAACGCGCGTTTTTTAAGTCATGATATGGCCGCCTGGCTCATCCAACAAAAAGAGTTAACGCCCGATACACTTAGCCAGTGGCTGCTTGCACGCAGCCGCTCAGAACTCAGTGAGGTGGCGCAGCGTGCAACAACCCATGCGCGCCCTCAGGCCGCGCAGCGCATTGCGGACGTTTGCGAAGAACTTGCGGGGGTGTCGGCATGAAGCACCGCATTGAACATATTCATTTTGTAGGTATTGGCGGCTCTGGGATGAGCGGCATTGCTGAGGTCTTGCTCAACTTAGGGTATCGCATTTCAGGATCCGACCTTGCTGATTCTGCTGCGACACAACGCCTCACAAGTTTGGGTGCACGCATTGCGTTAGGTCATCGGGCCGAGAATATCGCAGACGCCGACGCGCTCGTGACTTCGACGGCCGTCGCCAACAATAATCCTGAGGTGATCGCCGCACGCCAAGCGCGTATCCCAGTCGTTCCGCGCGCGGTGATGTTGGCTGAACTGATGCGCTTAAAAAGAGGGATTGCTGTAGCAGGAACGCACGGCAAAACCACCACCACGAGTCTGGTTGCCAGCGTGTTGGCAGCGGGCGGGCTCGATCCGACCTTTGTGATTGGTGGGCGACTGACCGCCGCCGGAGCAAATGCTGGATTGGGTCAAGGCGACTTCATCGTTGTCGAAGCAGACGAATCCGACGCATCATTTTTAAATTTGCTGCCAGTCATGGCGATCATCACAAATATCGATGCTGATCACATGGACACCTATGGGCATGATCTTGCGAAACTCAAAGGTGCCTTCGTTGAGTTTACCCATCGCTTACCGTTTTATGGCAGCGCGATCGTTTGCGTCGACGACGCCAACGTGCGTGAAATCATCCCGTTCATCTCGCGCCCCGTCACAACTTATGGCTTATCGTCCGATGCTCAAGTCGTTGCGACAAACGTCAAAGCACTTGGCACACGCATGCAGTTTGAGGTGCGGCGTCAGACGCGGGAGGGTGAACTGGCGCCCCTCGCGATTAGCTTGAATCTTCCGGGTGTGCACAACGTTTTGAATGCCTTGGCGGCGATTGCTGTGGCCACCGAGCTTGGTGTGAGTGATGCGGCAATTGCTCAAGGGCTTTCAGAGTTTAAGGGTGTTGGACGTCGCTTTACTCAAATTGGCGATTTCACGGCTACCAAGGGCGGCACGTTTAGAGTGGTAGATGATTATGGGCATCACCCGGTCGAGATGGCCGCCACGCTCGCCGCTGCGCGCGGCGCGTGGCCAAATCGCCGCGTCGTGTTGGCGTTTCAGCCGCATCGGTTTACCCGCACGCGCGACTGCTTTGAAGACTTTGTCAGTGTGTTGAGCTCGGCTGATGCTGTGCTCTTAACCGAGGTTTATGCCGCTGGCGAACCGCCGCTGGTGGCTGCCGATGGACGCGCTTTGGCGCGTGGTGTGCGTGTAGCAGGTAAGGTCGAGCCCGTGTTTGTTGAAGATGTCAACGCGATGCCCGAGGCCATTTTAAATTTTGCGCAAGACGGCGATATTGTGATCGTGATGGGAGCAGGGTCGATCAGTAAAGTGCCTCATCAACTAGGAGTGCCCACATGACACAAGCATTCGGTAAGGTCGGTGTCTTGTACGGTGGTCGTTCGGCAGAGCGTGAAGTGTCGCTGATGTCCGGAGCGGGCGTGCACGCTGCCTTGTGCAGCCTTGGGGTGAATGCGCACCTGTTTGACACGGGCCAAAGCAGTTTGGCTGCGCTTGCTGCCCAACAGTTCGATCGTGTGTTTATCGCATTGCACGGGCGCTATGGCGAAGACGGCACGCTGCAAGGTGCCCTTGAAATGCTTGGGATCCCGTACACCGGCAGCGGCCCGATGGCGTCGTGTCTGGCCATGGATAAGGTGATGACAAAGCGGGTATGGTTAGAAGCGGGTCTGCCGACCCCGGGCTACCGTGCACTGACAGAGGCGAGCGAGGTGGCTGCGGCCGCCGAGGCATTGGGCTTGCCTTTGATGATGAAAGCTCCTCACGAAGGATCGACGCTGGGCATTGTGAAAGCGAGCGTAGTCTCTGAGTTGGCGCAAGCCTACCAAGCGGCTGCGCAATATGACGACGTGGTCTTGGCCGAGCAGTTTGTCGCGGGACGAGAACTGACGGTTGCGATTTTGGGTCGAGGTCAAGACGCGCGGGCCTTGCCTGTCATCGAAATCGTTGCTCCCGAGGGCAACTACGATTATCAGCACAAATATTTTTCAGACGATACGCAGTACTTGTGCCCCGCGCCACTTGAGCCAACCTTGGCAACCGAAATTGCTGAAATAAGCGTAAAGGCCTATCGGGCGCTGGGTTGCGAAGGCTGGGGACGGGCTGACTTGATGCTGGATCAGAATAGTCGGCCTTGGCTGCTTGAGATGAATACGTCGCCGGGCATGACGGGGCACTCTTTGGTGCCCATGGCGGCGAAAGCCCTCGGCATGAGTTACCCCGAGTTATGCATGCAAATTTTGAAGGATGCCCGCTGCAAGATTGGGCATCTGTCTGACAACAAAAACTAGCGAGGCCGATTGTGTGGAACGAGGCGCGTACGATCAACAGACTTGCCAACACCTTAGCCGTGATGGCGGTGTTGGCTCTGCTCGCCGGATGCGTGTACTGGGTGATGCAGCGCCCGATGTTTAGCTTGCAGGCCATCGAACTCGAGCCGACGCGCAACAGCAGTTTGCGTTATGTCACGCCCGAAAATGTGCAGGCGTCGATCGCCAGCAAATTAACCGGCAATTTTTTTACGATTCGTCTAACAGACGCACAGTCAGTTTTCGAGGCCGTTCCTTGGGTCAGATCCGCCTCGGTGCGTCGCATTTGGCCCAACACCTTGCGCGTGACGGTCGAAGAGCACCAACCGCTTGCGCTCTGGAACCAAAACCAGATGATCAACACCTGGGCGCAAGTTTTTACGGCCAACCAGGGCGAGCTCGACGACGATGTGAGCTTGCCGCAGTTCGAAGGCCCCGATGGCAAAGAAGGTTTGGTGGTGTCTCGCTACGCAGAGCTCGAACGTTGGTTTGCGCCGCTCGGGCTCACCATCAAAGAGTTGTCGTTGAACAATCGCCTTGCCTGGCAGGTCACACTCTCGAGTGGCATGACCTTAGCGCTGGCGCGCGATCCGGGCGCCGAGGCGGCCGACTCGCAAGGTGGGATTCCAGGCGCCTTGCCCTTTTCAGAAGGCATCGAGCGGTTTGTGCAGGCGATGCCGCAGATCAATCAAAGAACAGGTGGGCGCGCTTTGACGCATGCCGATCTACGTTATCCCAACGGCTTTGCGATTACGCTTGCCGCCCTTCCCGAACCTACTCAACCAAAAAAGAAACGATAACGCTATGACCCGTGACATCAAGGATCTGATCGTCGCTCTCGATATCGGCACCAGCAAAGTCGTCGCTGTGGTGGCTGAGATATTGCCAGAGGGCCGTTTTGAAGTGCTAGGCTTGGGCCAGCATGAATCAAGTGGGATGCGCAAAGGTGTCGTGGTCAACATCGAGGCGACCGTCACAGCGATTCAGCGCGCCCTAGAAGAAGCTGAACTCATGGCGGATTGCAAAATTCGCGACGTGTATACCGGGATTGCTGGCAGCCACATCCGAAGCTTTAATTCAAGCGGGATGGTTGCAGTCAAAGACAAAGAAGTGACGGCTACCGATGTTGCCCGCGTGATTGAGACTGCAAAAGCAGTGAATATCCCAACCGACCAGCAAGTGCTGCATATTTTGACGCAAGAATTTATTGTGGACGGGCAAGAGGATATTCGTGAGCCGATTGGGATGAGTGGTTTGCGCCTTGAGGTCAAGGTACATATTGTGACGGGATCAGTCAGCGCGGCACAAAATATTGTGAAGTGTGTGCGCCGCTGCGGGCTTGAGGTGCAGGATCTGATTTTGCAGCCACTGGCTTCTAGTCAAACCTGCTTGACGAGAGACGAAAAAGACCTGGGCGTCGTGTTGATCGACATCGGTGGGGGCACCACTGATGTGGCGATTTATACCGGGGGCGCGATCCGGCACACCGCAGTGCTGCCGATCGCCGGCGATCAAATTACCAATGATATTGCGCAGGGATTGCGCACGCCTACGCCAGATGCTGAAGAGATCAAACTGCGCTACGGCGTGGCCAAAGAGGTGCTTGCAAACCCGGACGACACCGTCGAGGTACCTGGCTTAGGCGATCGTGCGCCACGTCTGGTGAAGCGCCAGACTCTTGGCGCGATTATCGAGCCAAGAGTCGCTGAGTTGTTCGACCTAGTGCAGGGGGTGATTCGAGAATCAGGCTACGAAGACCTGTTGTCTTCGGGCGTGGTGTTGACGGGCGGCACGGCTTTACTACCCGGCATCGTTGAACTCGCCGAAGATATCTTCTTAAAGCCAGTGCGCGTCGCGGTGCCCGAATATCAGGGCAGCCTCGCGGATGTCATGCGCAACCCCCGTTTTTCAACGGTAATGGGGTTGTTGAGCGAGGCGCGTATGCAGCGCTTGCGGGGCCGTAAAGTCACGCAGCAGTCTGGCAGCTTTAAAGGGGTTTTAATACGAATGAAAGAGTGGTTTATGCATTGAATTGGCGTCATCCGACGCCAAACAGATGGGCAACTT